>OX352322.1:2277500-2581750 GCA_947090765.1 Pseudomonas sp. MM223
GGAGGTTGGCTTAGAAGCAGCCACCCTTTAAAGAAAGCGTAATAGCTCACTAGTCGAGTCGGCCTGCGCGGAAGATGTAACGGGGCTCAAACCATGCACCGAAGCTACGGGTATCATCTTATGATGATGCGGTAGAGGAGCGTTCTGTAAGCCTGTGAAGGTGAGTTGAGAAGCTTGCTGGAGGTATCAGAAGTGCGAATGCTGACATGAGTAACGACAATGCGAGTGAAAAACTCGCACGCCGAAAGACCAAGGTTTCCTGCGCAACGTTAATCGACGCAGGGTTAGTCGGTCCCTAAGGCGAGGCTGAAAAGCGTAGTCGATGGAAAACAGGTTAATATTCCTGTACTTCCAGTTATTGCGATGGAGGGACGGAGAAGGTTAGGCCAGCCTGGCGTTGGTTGTCCAGGTTTAAGGTGGTAGGCTGGAATCTTAGGCAAATCCGGGATTTCAAGGCCGAGGAACCGATGACGAGTTGCCTTTAGGCGACGAAGTGGTTGATACCATGCTTCCAAGAAAAGCTCCTAAGCTTCAGATAACTGGGAACCGTACCCCAAACCGACACAGGTGGTTAGGTAGAGAATACCAAGGCGCTTGAGAGAACTCGGGTGAAGGAACTAGGCAAAATGGCACCGTAACTTCGGGAGAAGGTGCGCCGGCGAGGGTCAAGGACTTGCTCCGTAAGCCCATGCCGGTCGAAGATACCAGGCCGCTGCGACTGTTTATTAAAAACACAGCACTCTGCAAACACGAAAGTGGACGTATAGGGTGTGACGCCTGCCCGGTGCCGGAAGGTTAATTGATGGGGTTAGCGCAAGCGAAGCTCTTGATCGAAGCCCCGGTAAACGGCGGCCGTAACTATAACGGTCCTAAGGTAGCGAAATTCCTTGTCGGGTAAGTTCCGACCTGCACGAATGGCGTAACGATGGCGGCGCTGTCTCCACCCGAGACTCAGTGAAATTGAAATCGCTGTGAAGATGCAGTGTATCCGCGGCTAGACGGAAAGACCCCGTGAACCTTTACTATAGCTTTGCACTGGACTTTGAATTTGCTTGTGTAGGATAGGTGGGAGGCTTTGAAGTGGGGACGCCAGTTCTCATGGAGCCATCCTTGAAATACCACCCTGGCAACTTTGAGGTTCTAACTCAGGTCCGTTATCCGGATCGAGGACAGTGTATGGTGGGTAGTTTGACTGGGGCGGTCTCCTCCCAAAGAGTAACGGAGGAGTACGAAGGTGCGCTCAGACCGGTCGGAAATCGGTCGTAGAGTATAAAGGCAAAAGCGCGCTTGACTGCGAGACAAACACGTCGAGCAGGTACGAAAGTAGGTCTTAGTGATCCGGTGGTTCTGTATGGAAGGGCCATCGCTCAACGGATAAAAGGTACTCCGGGGATAACAGGCTGATACCGCCCAAGAGTTCATATCGACGGCGGTGTTTGGCACCTCGATGTCGGCTCATCACATCCTGGGGCTGAAGCCGGTCCCAAGGGTATGGCTGTTCGCCATTTAAAGTGGTACGCGAGCTGGGTTTAGAACGTCGTGAGACAGTTCGGTCCCTATCTGCCGTGGACGTTTGAGATTTGAGAGGGGCTGCTCCTAGTACGAGAGGACCGGAGTGGACGAACCTCTGGTGTTCCGGTTGTCACGCCAGTGGCATTGCCGGGTAGCTATGTTCGGAAGAGATAACCGCTGAAAGCATCTAAGCGGGAAACTTGCCTCAAGATGAGATCTCACTGGGATCTTGAATCCCCTAAAGGGCCGTCGAAGACTACGACGTTGATAGGTTGGGTGTGTAAGCGCTGTGAGGCGTTGAGCTAACCAATACTAATTGCCCGTGAGGCTTGACCATATAACACCCAAGCAATTTGCTCACGCAGATTGCGGTGGTGAAGATGATACGAACCGAAAGTTCGCAACAGACCACAAATATCGCATATCCGAATTCGCTGGGCTGTCCATCTGGACATTCTGGCTACAGAATTTCTTGACGACCATAGAGCATTGGAACCACCTGATCCCATCCCGAACTCAGCAGTGAAACGATGCATCGCCGATGGTAGTGTGGGGTTTCCCCATGTGAGAGTAGGTCATCGTCAAGATTCATTTCGCAAAACCCCTATCTGCACATGCAGGTAGGGGTTTTGTCTTTGCGGCGCCAAAATTTCCCGCCCTGCTCGAATCCCTGTGGGCTTTCGAAAGGCGTGCAGGCCTCACCACTAATCATGAAATGTCTGTCATACACGTCTGGTAAAACCCGAGGCAATGCTACGCTCGCGGAAATACTCAGCACGGATACCCACCATGGACATGAACTGGCACCAGGCCCTGCAAGAGAGCCTGAGTTGGCTGGCAATCGCCTCGTTCATCACCCTTGTCTGCTTTACCGCCGCCGCAACGCTGGCTGTACGTTGCACGCGCTGGGGCAGCCAGTTCTGGCAGCTTGCCGGGCCCTATTTCAGTTTCAGGCGCAGTTGGCGGCCACTGTTGGTGTTTGCGTTGTTGCTGGTGTTGACGCTGTTCTCGGTGCGCCTGAACGTACTGTTCTCGTTCTGGTACAACGGCTTCTACAGCGCCTTGCAGGGCCTTGATCAAGCCGCGTTCTGGTACATGCTCGGTGTCTTTGCCGTATTGGCCACCATCCACGTGCTGCGCTCGCTGCTCACCTTCTATGTAACCCAGGCATTCAGCATTCATTGGCGGGTCTGGCTCACCGAGCGCCTCACCCACGACTGGATGCACGGTGATGCCTACTACCGTGGCCAGTTTCTCGCCGAGCCGGTGGACAACCCTGATCAACGTATCGAACTGGACGCCAATGCCTTTGTCAGCAACTCGGTAACCCTCGCCCTGGGCGCAGTCAGTGCGCTGGTGTCGCTGGTGGCGTTTACCGGCATCCTCTGGGCGCTGTCGGCACCGCTGGCGGTTGCCGGTGTGGAAGTCCCCCGGGCGATGGTGTTTGCCGTATACCTGTATGTCATCGTCGCCACCTGGATTGCCTTCCGCCTGGGGCGCCCATTGATCCGCCTTAACTTTCTCAACGAAAAGCTCACCGCCAACTTTCGTTATGCGCTGATGCGCCTGCGCGAGAATGCCGAGAACATTGCCTTCTACCAAGGTGCATTGGTAGAGCGGGGCACGTTGCTGGGCCGCTTTGGCGCCTTGATCGTCAATGCCTGGGCGCTGGTGTTCCGGAACCTGAAATTCAGTGGCTTCAACCTGGGGGTTAGCCAGGTTGCCGTAGTGTTTCCGTTTATCCTCCAGGCCCCACGCTTTTTCAGCGGGGCAATCAAGTTGGGTGACGTCATGCAGACCGCCCAGGCCTTTGGCCAGGTGCAGGATTCGTTGTCGTTCTTCCGCGAATCTTATGATGCGTTCGCTCAATACCGGGCTACCCTCGACCGTCTGACCGGCTTCCTTGATGCCAACGAGCAGGCAAGCGCCTTACCGCGCGTCTCTACCGAGGGCCAGGAGCATGCCCTGGAAATCACTGATCTGCAGGTGTTGCGCCCGGACGGGCACGCCCTGGTCACTGATCTTGGCCTGAGCCTGCGCGCTGGTCAGGCGCTGTTGATCAAGGGCCCGTCGGGCAGTGGCAAAACCACGCTGCTGCGAGCCCTGGCAGGCCTTTGGCCATATGCTGAAGGTGAGGTCAGGCGCCCGCTAGGCCATCAGGCGTTGTTCCTTTCGCAGCGCCCCTACCTGCCGCTGGGCGACTTGCGGACGGTCATCGCCTACCCGGCAGCCAGCAAGCCTGAGGACGAAGTGCAGATGCAGCAGGCCTTGCGCCAGGTCAATCTGGCCCACCTAGCTGAGCGGCTGGAGGTCAGCTGCGACTGGTCGCACATTCTCTCGGTGGGCGAGCAGCAGCGCCTGGCGTTCGCCCGGGTGCTGTTCAACCGGCCGCAGGTCGTGTTCCTCGACGAGTCCACTTCGGCGATGGACGAAGGGCTCGAGCACGCCCTGTATTCGCTGTTGCGCACGGAAATGCCGGGCGCGCTGTTGGTCAGTGTTGGCCATCGCAGCACGTTGGCGGGGTTCCACACTCACCGGCTGGAGGTGGATGGGCACGGGGGCTGGTCGTTGCTCAAGCAGGAGCCGGCGTTGGCCTAGCCCGGTTTGCAGGGCTAATGGCTATCTCTCCCTGCGCCGGGGGTGCTCAGCGCAACAGCATCACCCCCACCAGGGTGGTGCTGGCAAGCCCTGCGCCGGCCAGGAAAGTTGCCTGAAACCCCGCACCATCCCACAACAACCCTGCCACCACGCTGGCCAGCAGGAGTGCCACCCCGGTCAGCAGGTTGAACAGGCCGAAGGCGGTACCGCGCAGGTTTGCTGGGGCGCTGTCGGCGATCATGGCCGCGAAGATGCCCTGGGTGAAGCCCAGGTGCAGGCCCCATGCGGCAACGCCAAGGGCCAACCCGGCCCAGCCAGGCAGCAGTGCCAGCAGCAGGTCAGCGGCGATCAGCAACCCCAGCCCCGCCATCAGCACGCCGCGGCGGCCCACGCGGTCGGACAGTACCCCGGCGGGGTAGGCCGACACCGAGTAGGCCAGCGCCATCAGCACCAGCACCGCCGGCGCCCACATCGGCGCCAGGCCCATGTCCTGGGCGCGTAATAGCAGGAAGGCCTCGCTGAAGCGGGCGAGGGTGAACAAAGTGGCCAGGCCGATCAGCCGCCAGTAGGCCGGGCCAAGGCGCACCAGCTCATCCAGTGCCAGCGGTGCGCGCACGGGCCGCGCCATGGCCGGCGCTTCAGGCTCGCGCACGAAGGCGATGAGGATATACACCGCCACAAACGCCGGGATCACTGCCACCCAGAACACCGTCTGGAAGTGGCTCGCGGTCAGCCACATCAGCACAATCGCCAGTAACGGCCCGAGGAACGCGCCAACCGTATCCAGCGCCTGACGCAGGCCGAAGGCGGCGCCACGCAACTCGGGGGGCGTGACATCAGCCACCAGCGCGTCGCGCGGCGCCCCACGAATGCCTTTGCCGACCCGGTCGACGAAACGTGCAGCGGTCAGCCACTCCAGCCCGGAGGCCATGGGGAATACCGGTTTGGTCAGCGCCCCCAGGCCATAGCCGAGCACGGTCAGTAGCTTGCGCTTGCCAAGGCGGTCGCTGAGGGCACCGGAAAACACCTTGGTGATCGAGGCGGTTGCCTCGGCGATACCTTCGATAACGCCTACCGCCACCACCGACGTGCCGAGCACGGTGACCATGTACAGCGGCAGCAGGGCGTGGATCATCTCCGAGGAAATGTCCATGAACATCGACACGAAGCCCAGCGCCCAGACGCTGCGCGGGATCTTTGGCAGGGTTTGGCTGGCATTTGCGGCGCTGCTTTCTTCATTGCTGCGCATCTGGGCTCTCGTCAGTGTTGCTACGTTCAAACTGTAGGAGCCCGCGCGCAGGATGCAAACCCGGAAGCAGGCCCGCTCAGGCCAACCTGCGCACCCGGCGCCAGACGGTGCTGCGGCTCACCCCCAGCCGCCTTGCGGCCTCGTCCATGTCGCCATCGCAGCAATCCAGCACCTGACGCGCATGGGCCGTTTCGGCTGCTTTGCCCAGGCTGCGCAGGTTGTCGACGGCGGCGGGGGGCAGGTTCGCCGCCGTAGCCGCGCCGGCCTCGAAGAACTCTGGAAACAGCGTGGCCAGGTCGACCTCGTCATCGTGGCCTAGCGTGCCCAGGCACAAGGCGGCGCGCTCGGCGATGTTCTCCAGCTCACGAATGTTGCCGGGCCAAGGGTGGTGCAGCATCAGTGGCAATAGGCGCTGCACGTGCGCGTCGCTTGAAGGCGGCAAGCCACTTGCACGGCAGTGGCGCGCAAGCAGGGCCTTGAACAGCGGTACGATGTCTGCGATCCGCTCGCGTAGCGGCGGTACGGCCAGGCGCAGAATGTTCAGCCGGTAAAACAGGTCCTGGCGAAAGCGCTGGTCAGCGATGCGTGCGGGCAGGTCGCAATGGGTGGCGGCAATCACCCGGATGTCTACCGCCGTCGGCTCGCAGGCGCCCAAGCGCAGCACCTCGCGTTCCTGTAGCACACGCAGCAGGCGGGTTTGCAGGGCCACTGGCATGTCGCCTATTTCGTCGAGGAACAAGGTGCCGGTGTGCGCCAGCTCGATCAGGCCGGGCTTGCCGCCTTTACGCGAGCCAGTGAAGGCTCCGTCTTCATAGCCGAACAGTTCACTTTCAAGCAGCGACTCGGGCAGTGCCGCACAGTTGATCGCCACGAACGGCCCCTGTTGGCGCGGGCTGGCGTGGTGCATGCTTTGCGCCAGCAGCTCTTTACCTGTACCACTTTCGCCGGTGATCAGCACCGTGGCGTCGGCCTGTGCGTAGCGCTGGGCCAGGCTCAGAATGGCGCGAAAGGCAGGCGCGTCACCGAGCAGTTGCTCGAAGCGATGGCGCGCCTTGAACGGGCGCGCATCGGGTTGTTCACGGCTGCGCCGTGGCATGCGGCGTGTGGGTGCCTCATCAGCCTTGGCACTCAGGGTCACCAGGCTGTCGAAGGTATGGCGCAGGCTCTCGGCATCCAGGGCCAGTACACCTTGGGCACCCGCCGCGTCAGCCAACTGGCATACCGTCGACGAGCCGATGATGACCTCGAAGCCATCCGCGACCAGGCGATCGACCTGGTCCCGGGCCTGCTCCAGGCTGGTGTAGGTGTGCTCGCGAATCTGCAGGGTGAACAGTGCCTGCATCGCCGCCAGCTCCGGGTACGGCTGGCCGAAACTGAGGATACCCACCCGGCTGGCACGGTCGCGGGCCTGCACCAGGGCACGGATCAGGTCGAACTCGCCCAGGTGCAGGGCCCGCACCGAGGTGCTCAGGTGCTGGCGCAAGTAATCGGCGGCCGCCCCGGAACACAGAATGACGTCTGCCTGCTGGCGGCTTTCCAGCCCGCGCGCCAGTGGCAGCAGGTCGGCCAGGGTGGTTTCGATCACCTCTATACGGGCTTGTTGCCGGTAGTCGGCGCTTACCTGCTCGATCAATTGCGCCATGCGGCTGGGGGCGGCGGGGCGATGCAGGTGGGTAACCAGCGCAACCACGCGGGGCAGGTAAGCGGTGACGGTCATACAGGCTCCTTGTGTACAGCAATCAGGGCATTACAGAGGGTTTACCAGGTGCCCGCCATCCACGGCCACGATGCTGCCGGTCATGTATGCACCGGCATCACTGGCCAGCAATAGAAAAGGGCCGTCCAGTTCGTGCAATTGCCCCAGGCGGCGCATCGGCACCTGGCCCTTGATGTAGCCCTGGCCAGCCTCGCTGTCGAAGTAGTCCTCGTTCATCTCGGTCTTGAAGTAGCCTGGGGCAATGGCATTGACGCGGATCCGGTAGCGGGCCAGCTCCAGTGCCATGGCCTTGGTCAGTTGCACCACGGCGGCCTTGGCCGTGCAGTAGTGGCTCAGGCCGCTACCGACCCGCAGGCCGAGGATCGAGGCGATGTTGACGATGCTGCCTGGCTGCCCGGCCTTGACCAGGCGCTGGGCGGCGCACTGGGCAACATGGAACACACCGTCGAGGTTGGTGGAGAGCATGCGCTGCCAGTCCTGCCCGCTCAGGTCGAGAAAGCGCCCGGGGTCGCCGATACCGGCATTGTTGATGACCACGTCGACGACGCCAAAGCGCGCCTGCGCCTGGTCGAAGGCCTGTTCGACGCTGTCGCGGCAGGTCACGTCCAGTGCCACGGCAAATGCTTCACCGCCGTTGGCCTGTAGTGCTTCGGCCAGCACCTGCAGGCGCTCGACTCGGCGCGCTGCCAGCACCACACGGGCGCCAGCGGCTTGGGCCAGGCGTGCGAAATGCGCGCCCAGGCCGCTGGAGGCCCCGGTGACCAGCACGGTCTTACCAGCCAGGGAAAATGTGTTTGCAAGCATGCTGTCGGCCCTTGATCAAAGTACTTCGAACAGGCCGGCAGCACCCATGCCACCGCCCACACACATGGTCACCACCACGTAGCGCACCCCGCGCCGTTTGCCTTCAAGCAAGGCATGCCCGACCATCCGCGCGCCGCTCATGCCATAGGGGTGGCCGATGGCGATGGCGCCGCCGTTGACGTTCAGCCGCGCGGGGTCGATGCCCAGCTTGTCGCGGCAGTACAGCACCTGGCAGGCGAACGCTTCGTTAAGTTCCCACAGGCCGATGTCGTCCACTTTCAGCCCATGCTGCTTGAGCAGGCGCGGCACGGCGTAGACCGGGCCAATGCCCATCTCTTCCGGGGCCAGGCCAGCCACCGCGATGCCCCGGTACAGGCCCAGCGGGGCAAGGTTGCGCTGCTCGGCCAGGCGCGCGTCCATCAGTACGCAGGCGCTGGCACCGTCGGACAGCTGGCTGGCATTGCCGGCGGTGATGCAGCCGCCTTCGAGCACGGGGTTCAGGCCGGCCAGGTCCTCCAGGCGGGTCTGCGGGCGGTTGCCTTCGTCTTGCGCCAGGGTCACCTCGCGGTAACTGACCTCGCCGGTCTGCTTGTCCTTGACCAACTGCTGCGCCGTCACCGGCACGATCTCGGCCTCGAACAGCCCGTTGCGCTGGGCGGCCGCGGTGCGTAGCTGCGACTGCAGGGCGTAGGCGTCCTGGGCGTCGCGGCTGATGCCGTAGCGCTTGGCCACGTGCTCGGCAGTCTGCAGCATCGGCATGTAGGCGTGCGGGACACGTTGGATCACGCTGCTGTCCTGCTCGGTCAATGCCCATTCCAGGTTGCGCGCCTGTACCGCACTGATGTTTTCCTGGCCGGCGCCGACGGTTACCTGCATGCCATCGACCATGATCTGCTTGGCGGCGGTGGCGATTGCCATCAGCCCGGAGGCGCACTGGCGGTCCAGGGTCTGGCCGCTGACCGACACCGGCAGGCCGGCAGCCAGCGCGCTCATGCGGCCCAGGTTCCAGCCAGCGGTGCCAGAGGGCATCGCGGTACCCATGACCAGGTCTTCGATTTCATCACCTGCGATGCCGGCGCGGGCCACCGCCGCCTGGATGGCGTGCGCCGCCAGGCTCGGCGAGCGGGTGTTGTTCAGCGCGCCGCGAAAGGCCTTGCCGATCGGGGTGCGGGCGGTGGCGAGAATGACGGCTTCTTTCATGTTCGGGGTTCCTTGATGACGCAGGGGAGAACAGCCAGAGGCTGGCTGTGCGCAACTTCGTGCCGCCAGCCAGGCGCCGCAGCAACGGGGCCGGTTGCAGCCACATGTGGCCATAAGCGCCGAGCTGCTCACGGTATTGCTCGATGCCGGCCAGCACGTTGTCCATGCCCAGATCGCGGGCGTAGTGCAGCGGGCCGCCGCGCCAGGCCGGGAAGCCGTAGCCGTTGGTCCATACCAGGTCGATGTCGCCACTGCGCAGGGCGATGCCTTCGTCGAGAAGTTGCAGGCCTTCGTTGATCAGCATGAACAGGCAGCGGTCGTGGATTTCGGCGTCGCTGATGGTGCGCCGGGTGATGCCCAGCTTGGTCGCCAGTTGCGCCGCGAGCTGTTCCACTTCCGGGTCTTCGATGCGTTCGCGGCCTTCGTAGCGGTAGAACCCGCGCCCGCTCTTCTGGCCGTGGCGGCCCAGGCTGTACAGCTCGTCGGCCAGGCGGAAGTAGCTTGGGTCGTGGGCGATTTCACTGCGCCGTGCCTGGCGCACCAGGTAACCGACATCGATGCCGGCCAGGTCGTACATGGCGAACACGCCCATGGCCAGGCCCAGGCCGGTGAGCACCTTGTCCACCTGGGCTGGCGAGGCGCCTTCAAGAACCAGGCGGTGGGCTTCGCGGGCATAGGGTTCGAGCATGCGGTTGCCGATGAAGCCAAAGCACACGCCCGACACCACTGGCAGCTTGCCGATACGCTTGGCGATCTTCAGCGTGGTGGCCAGCACGTCGGGCGCCGTCAGCCGGCCGCGCACCACTTCGAGCAGGCGCATGACGTTGGCCGGGCTGAAGAAATGCAGGCCGACCACGTCCTGGGGGCGGCGGGTACTCGCGGCAATTCGGTCGACGTCCAGGGTTGAGGTGTTGCTGGCCAGGATCGCGCCTGCCTTGCACACTCGGTCGAGGGTGCGGAACACCTGCTGCTTGATCGACAGGTCCTCGAACACCGCCTCGATCACCAGGTCGGCGTCGGCCAGGTCAGCGTAGTCGAGGGTGCCTTGCAGCAGGCTCATGCGCTGTTCAAGCTGTTCGGCGCTGAGCTTGCCGCGTTTGATGCTGCCTTCGTAGTGCTTGCGGACTTGTGCAAGGCCCCGGTCCAGCGCTTCGGGCTTGAGTTCCAGCAGGCGTACCGGAATACCGGCGTTGATGAAGTTCATGGCAATGCCGGTGCCCATCGTACCGGCACCAATCACCGCCACCTGGTCAACGCTGCGCAGCGCCGTGTTGGCGTCTATGCCTGGCACCCGCAGCGCCTCACGCTCGGCGAAGAACTGATGGCGCAGGGCGGTGGCCTGTGGGTCTTGCAGGGCTTCGCGGAACAGTACCTGTTCGCGGGCCAGGCCCTCGGCCAGGGGCAACTCGCAGGCGGCACGTACTGCGGCCAGCACGCGCAGGGGCGCGTGCTGGCCGGGCTTGCGGGCGATCAATTGTGCCTCGCGGTTGTCGAAAAAATCGCTTCCCAGGCCGTCGGCCAAGGGTGTTGCCGGTGCGTTTGGCGATGCAGTTAGCGCCAGTTGCTCACGTGCATAAATACAGGCTGCTTCGAGTACGTCCTGGCCGGGTTCGACCAGGCGGTCGATCAAGCCTAGGGCAAGGCCCTGACGGGCATCGATTGCATCGCCGCTGAGCATCATCTCCAACGCCGGGGCCACGCCAATCAGGCGCGGCAGGCGCTGGGTGCCGCCGGCACCGGGCAGCAGGCCCAGGCGCACCTCGGGCAGCCCCAGGCGTGCGGTGGCGGTAGCCAGGCGATGGCTGCAAGCCAGGGCCAGTTCCAGGCCGCCGCCCAAGGCCACCCCGTCGATGGCGGCAACCAGGGGTTTTTCGATGCGGGTCAGGGCATCAAGGAGTTGGGGCAGCGCCGGCGCTTCCCAGGTGTGAGGGCTGCCGAACTCGCTGATGTCGGCACCGGCACTGAACGGCAGCGGCTGAGCATGCAGGATGATGGCCTGCACTTCGGGGTCAGCAGCAGCCTGGTTGCAGGCCTGCATCAGTGCCAGGCGCAAGTCATGGCCAAGGGCGTTGACCGGCGCGTGACGCAGGCCGATCAGGGCCAGTTGGTTTTCGCGGCGATAATCGATGAGTCGCATGGGGGTAACCTTCTTGTTATTGGGCCGTGTGCAAGCGGCGCTTATCGGGGCTTTGACACGCGCGGTTGAATCAACGGGCGAAGGCGGCCTCGCTGATGCCCATCAGGTTTTCGCTGCCGGTGCGGATCAGCGTTTCATGCAGGTTGGCCCGCGGCAGCAGGCGCTGCAGGTAAAAGCGCGCGGTCTCGCGCTTGCCCTGGTAGAACGCAACCTCGTCGCTGCTGGCAGCCAGTGCCCGCTCGGCCACGCACGCAGCACGCAGCCAGAGGTAGCCGAGCAGGGTGTAACCGCTGAGCATCAGGTAGTCGTAGGCGCTGGCGCCGATCAGGTTGGCATCGCTTGCGCTGGCGTCACGCAGCCAGGTACTGACTTCGCGCCAGGCAATCACTTGCTTGAGCAGGGCCTGGGCCAGGTGGGCCGGGGCGCTTGTGCTCTGGGTGAAGTCTTCGATTTCACCGAGCAGTTCGGCCAAGGCTTCACCGCCATCGGCCAGTACCTTGCGGGTCAGCAGGTCAAGGCCCTGGATGGTGTTGGTGCCTTCGTAGATTGCAGTGATGCGAACATCGCGCGCAATCTGCTCCATGCCCCACTCGCGGATATAGCCGTGGCCACCGAACACCTGGATACCCAGCTGCGCGGCCTCGTTGCCGGTTTCGGTGAGGAAGCCTTTGGCAATCGGCGTAAGCAGTGCCAGGCGGCGCGCCGCAGCCTCGCGCACGCCGGCGCTGGCGCCGTGGTGCAGCTGGTCGACACCCTTGGCGCAGGTGTAGGCGAGCATACGGCCGCCTTCGGCATAGGCCTTCTGGGTCAGCAGCATGCGCCGCACATCCGCATGGCCGATGATCGGGTCGGCTGGCTGGTCGCTGCGCAGGCGTGGTGTGGCACGCATCTGTACGCGGTCGCGGGCATAGGCCAGGGCACCCTGGAACGATGCTTCGGCGTGGGCCTGGGCCTGCTGGGACACCGCCAGGCGCGACTCGTTGATGTAGGTGAACATGGCGTTCAGGCCACGGTTGGCCTCGCCCAGCAGGTAGCCTGTGGCGCTGTCGAAGTTGAGCACGCAGGTGGCGTTGCCGTGGATGCCCATCTTGTGTTCGATAGAGCCGTGGCTCACGCCGTTGGGCGCGCCAAGCTGGCCTTGGGCATCGACCTGGACCTTCGGCACGGCGAACAGCGAAATGCCTTTCACCCCCGCGGGTGCGCCTTCGATGCGCGCCAGCACCAGGTGGACGATGTTCTCGGTCATGTCGTGTTCACCGGCGGAGATGAACATCTTGCTGCCGCTGACCAGGTAGCTGCCGTCGGCCTGGGGCCTGGCGCTGGTACGCAGCAGGCCGAGGTCCGAGCCACAGTGGGCCTCGGTCAGGCACATGGTGCCGCCCCAGCGGCCGGCGATCATCGGTGGTAAAAAGCGCTGCTGCAGCGCTTCGTCGGCATGTTCGCTGAGGGTGCTGATGGCGCCGCCGGCAAGGTTGCCGTACATACCCCAGGCGTGGTTGGCGCTGCACACCATCTCGTAGTTGACGAACCCCAGCGACGGCGGCAGGCCCTGGCCACCAAAGGCCGGGTCCTTGTCCAGGCCCAGCCAGCCGTTGTCGGCGAAGCGTTTGTAGGCATCGGCAAAGCCGGGCGGGGTGGTGACCTTGCCGTCCTGCCACTGGCAGCCGTGCTGGTCGCCCACGGCGTTGAGCGGGGCCAGTTCCTGTTCGGCGAACTTGGCACCTTCCTCGACGATGGCGGCGAAGGTGGCTGCGTCCGGGGCTTCACAGCCAGTCAGTTGTTGGTAGTGGCGGCTCAGGTCGAGCAACTCTTGGGCAACAAAGGTGATATCGCGCAATGGGGCGGTGTAGCTGGGCATGCCGGACTCCTGGCTGGGTGGACTCGGCATGTTGTAACAGGCAGGCCCGGGCGCCGCGTCCACCCCCCGGGTGGAATGGCGGGTGGAATCGGGGCACGGGCCAGGTGGAGGTCAGGCTCAGCAGTTGCAGTTCGCGCGCCGAACACAGGGCGCTGTCGCGGTCGGCTACGTCGAGCTTGCGGAACAGGTTGTTGATGTGGGTCTTGACCGTGCTCAGGCTGATGAACATCGCCTCGGCGATCTGCCCGTTACTCTGCCCACGCGCCATGCGTTGCAGCACTTCCAGCTCGCGGCGCGAGAGCGGCACGATCAATGCGCTGTCCAGGTTTTCCTTGCTCGCCAGCAATGGCCGGAACAGGGCATTCAGCTGTTCGCGCAAGGGCGCAGGGGCCTTTAGGCCCAGGCGTTCGCGCACCTGGGGCTGCAGCAGTTGGCGCAAGGGCTCCAGGCAGGCATCGCCCTCGTACTGCAGCAGTTGCCCGAAACCATAGGTGAAGGCCAGTTGCAGCGCCTGTTCAAGGCTGAGCAAGGCGTCGTCGCGGGCGCCACGGTCCTGTAGCAGGGCCGTGCCAAGCAGCAGTGCGTCGAGCAGCAGGCGGCGATTGCCTTGCGCCTGCGCTTGGGCCTGCAAGCGCTGCTGGATCTGCCAGGCCTTGTCGCGCTGGCCGAGGTGGCGTTGCACCCAGGCATAGGCCAGCCACTCTTCGGGCAGCAGTTGCTCGCCATACTGGCGCTGGCACCAATGCCATTGGTCGAGCCAGTCGGGCAGGTAGTCCTGGTCATTGTCGCGCAAGGCCAGGCGCGCGAGCCAGGCGCCTGCCTGGCGGTAAAGCGTTATCAAACGGTATTGCCGGGCCAGCCGGCGTACTTCTGCCCAGCGCGCCTTGGCCTGGCCCGTTTCACCCAGGGCCCAGTGCAGGCATGCCTGGTGGTGGAACACCCAAGGCAGCGCCGCGCTGTGGGGGAAGCCCAGTGCCAGCACTTCGGCCTGGGCCAGGGCGTGACGTGCCTGGGCCAGGCGGTTGGCCTGCAGCAGTGCCAGGCCTTTGCCCAAGTGGCGGAACAGTTCATAGAAACGCCCCGAACTGCCGGCGGCAGGCAGGTCGGCCATCCCTTGCAGGCGCGCCCAGGCGGCGTCGTTGGCGCCCTGGGCCAGTTCGATCTGCGCCAGCAACAGTTGCAGCAGGTTGGTGTAGCCGCTCAGGCCAAAACCCTGCAGTTCGCGCAGGGCCCGGCTGCCTTCGGTGTGGGCCTGCTCCAGTTGGCCCAGCGCAGCCAGGCAGTTGGCGCGGTCAAAATACAGCACCGAGCGCGCCGCGTTATGCTGGGGAAACTGCTGCAGTGCCCGTGCCGCAAGGGCCAGGGCGTGCCCCAGGTTGCCCCCCAGATAGGCCAGGCGGCTGCGCAGAAACATCACCGTCTGCTGCACCCGCTCAGGGTGGCGCGGTACTGCCTGGCGGCGCTGCAAGGCGTAGAGCTGGTGCAGGCACTGGCAGGCCTGGGCGATATCGTTGGTGACCATCACCGTGGAGGCCTCGGTCACCGCCAGGGTGAAGCTGTCGTTGCCGGCATGGCCGGCTACCTCGTCGAGCACATCGACCAGGGTGTTGACCTTGCCCTCGCGCAGCAGTTCGAAACCGTGCCGGTCGACGATGTTGAGCACGGCGTCCAGGTCGCGTGCGCGGCCGAACTGGTAAATCGCCTCGGTGTAGCGGCGCTGGGCCAACAGCCAGCTGGCAGCCTGGCGATGCAGTTGACGCAGGCGCTGGGGGTCGCGTTGTTCCAGGCGTTGGTAGAGGCTGTTGCGCAGGGCCGGGTGGTAGCGGTATTCGGCGTGGCTGCCCTGGGCGACTTCGATGATCAGGTCCAGGCGCGACAACTGGCGCAGCGCGGCAGGCACATCGGCATTGGCGGCCAGTTCGCTGGCAAGGCCTGCATCGAACACCTGGGCCACGGCGGTGTGTTCGAGAAAGGCGCGCAAGGGCACGGGCAAGTGCTGCAGGCGTTCTTCTTCCAGAAACTGCCGGGCATGGGCATAGGCCTGGCGGGTGATCGGGCGCAGGTCTGCGGGCGCCTGGCCGGTGCTGTGCAGCACCTCGCGGTAGGCCTCGAACCAGAACAACACACCACTGGGCCAGCCTTCGCTACCGGCGCGCAATTGGTACAACGCATCGCTGCCCAGGTTGACGTCGCGGGCCTGTGCCAGCTGGCGCGTCTCTTCGCTGTCCAGGGCCAGGTCACGGGCGCCCAGCACCGTCAGCCGGCCATCGCGGCGCAAGTGGGCCAGCGGCAGCTGGGGCGGGCCTTCGCTGGCGGCGACCAGGCGCAACGCGGGCGGCGGGTAGTGCAACAGCGTGTCCAGGTATTGCCAGGCGGGCGCGGCGTTGAGCAGGTGCAGGTCGTCAAGCAGCAACGTCAGCGGCACCTGGCGGGCCTCCAGGTCGGCCAGGATCAAACTCCACAGGTGCTCGGCCTGGGGGGCGTCGCGTTGTTGTGCTGGCAGTTGCAGCGCTGCGTGCAAGTGCAACAGCAGGGCCAATGGCTGGTTTTCGGCGCGGGTCAGGCGCAGCCATGCCCAGGGCCCGCTCAGGCGACGGGCGTACTGGCCGAGCAGCGTGCTCTTGCCATAGCCCAGCGGTGCTTGCAGGAGCACGACGCTACCTTCGTCCAAGGCGTTGGCCAACGGGTCGAGCAAGCGCGCTCGCACCACCCCTTTGGTCGGCTCGGCGGGCGGGCGCAGCTGGTTGGGTTTGAGCGCGGGAAAATGCATGGCCAGCAGGTTCCATCGGTTTGGCCAGACATCCTAGCCGAGCACACGCCCGGTGCGGGGAAATTCTGCAGGGGGAGGGCGGTGGCTTGCTGTGCAGAGTTGAACGGCAGTTTCAGGTTTGCGATGGCGCTGTTCAGGTTTGCTTTGAAAGGCGTTTAGTGTGGTGGAGGATTTAATCCATCTCATTGATTTATAACGTTTTTATGAATCATCAAGAAGCTGGCAACCATCTTGCTTAGCGTCATGGCACGTGTGAACAGTGAGTTGGACCGACCATGCCAAGCAGTCATTTCGTGCAGCAATCCAGTGCTCGCATCGACGTCGCAGACGCCCATGAGGTGCTGTCTGCCTATCTACAAGAGCGCCTTCACGGCCAGCCCGTGCGCATTACCCATAGCGAGCGATTGTCGGGTGGCGCCATCCAGGAAAACTGGTTGCTCAAGGCCGAGGTCGCCGGTGTGCCGCAGCGTTGGGTACTGCGTACCGATGCGGCTTCCGCCGTGGCCGCCAGCATGAGCCGCGAGCAGGAGTTCGCGGTGCTCAGCGCCGTTCACCAAGTGGGCGTGAAGGTGCCCGAGCCGTTGTGGCTGTGCCAGACGCCGCAGGTGATCGGGCGCGATTTCTTCATCATGCAGGCGCTGGCCGGCAACGCTGGCGGCCACCGCTTGACCAGCAGCCAAGGCGCCCCCGAGGGCAACCCGGTGCTGTGCCGGGCGCTTGGGGCCAACCTCGCACGCTTGCACCAGCTGCGCCCACCGCACGCGGCGCTGGCGTTCCTGCCTGCACCGGTGGCCGACGCCGTGCAGGCCAGTGTCGACCAGTACCGCCTGTTTCTCGATGCCTTACCGGGCAGCCACCCCATCATCGAGTGGGGCCTGCGCTGGTGCGAGCTGAACAAACCTGCCCCCCTTGCCACCTGCCTGATCCACCGTGACTACCGCACCGGCAACTACATGGTCGAGGGCGGTGAGCAGTGCGGCGTGCTGGACTGGGAGTTCGCCGGCTGGGGCGACCCTCGCGAAGACCTGGGCTGGTTCACCGCACGCTGCTGGCGGTTTACCCGACCGGACCTGGAAGCAGGCGGCATCGGCCGCCTGGACGACCTGCTCGCCGGCTACCGCAGCGTCTCGTCACTCGACCTGGACAGCGACACGCTGCGTTTCTGGCAGGTCATGGCCCACTTGCGCTGGGCGGTCATCGCCCTGCAGCAGGCCGAACGCCACGCATCAGGCCAGCAACGTTCGCTGGAACTGGCGTTGACCGGGCGCATGGTCAGCGAACTTGAACAGGAACTGCTGTTGCTCACCCAAGGAGGCCGCGCATGAACCAGCCCGATGCCCAGGACTTGCTGCTGACGGCGCGTGACGTTGTGCTCAAGCAGTTGTTGCCCGCATTGCCGGCGCACTTGCACTACGAGGTGCGGATGGTAGCCAGCGCCCTGCTGATCGCCAGCCGCGAGGCTGCCCAGGGGGCGGCCTGTGCCGCGGTCGAACGCCAGGCCATGGCTGGGCTGCTACAAGGCCAGCCCTCGCCCGAGCAAGCCCGTAGCAAGCTCGCCCAGCGCATTCGCCAGGGGGCCTACGACCAGGCCGGCGAGCCCCGCGCCCGCCTGCTGGCGGCACTGCGCACCATCAACCGTGCACAACTGAGTATCAGCAACCCAAAGGTGCTGGCCCATGACTGAACAACCTGCACAGCCCGTGCGCCGCCGCCGCTGCTACCTGGTGCGCCATGGCCATGTCGACTACTTCGACGCCAGCGGCCGCCCCCTCGACCCGCGCAACGTGCCGTTGTCGGCCAAGGGCGTAGCCCAGGCCCAGGCGCTGGGCCAGGTGCTGGCGCAGACGCCATTCGACCGCGCGGTGTGCTCGGACTACCCGCGCACCCGGCAAACCCTCGACCAGCTCCTGGGCGGCCGCATCCAGCCGGTGGAAGAGCGCGCGGCGTTTCGCGAAATCCGTGCCGGCCGCCTGCGGGAAATCCCCCGCGAATGCCTGCACCGCGAAGTGGCCCAGGCCTACCAGCTCGCCGATCGCGCCGATGCAGCCTTTTTGCGCGGCGAGACGTGGCTGGCATTCCAGCAACGCGTGCTGGGCAGTTTCCAGCAGTTGCTGGGCACGCCGGACTGGAACGCGCTGTTGCTGGTCACCCACGATGCGGTCAACCGCATCCTCCTGGCCTGGGCCTGCGGCGCCGGCCTTGGCGCCTTGGCCGCCTTTGAGCAGGACCCGGCCTGCCTGAACATCGTCGATATCGACATGGCCGGCCCGCAGGTGCTGCGTGCCTACATCCGCACCCTCAACTACTCAGCCTACGACCCTGCCAAGGCAACGTTCGACCAGACCGTCATGGAGCACGTGCACGCCTCCATCGACCCGCGTCGCCTGCTCGCCTGACCCCTGATGACCCTGTTAAGGAATACCGCCATGCATTTTGCCCTGCCTGCCGAGTTGACTGCCCTGCAAGCCAAAGTCCGGCAGTTCGTCGCCGACGTCGTCATCCCTCTGGAGCGCGACCCGCGCCAGACCCCTCACGGTCCGTCGCCCGAGCTGCGCCAGGTGCTGATCGAGCGCGCCCGTGAACACGGCCTGCTGACCCCGCATGCCTCGCGTGAGATGGGCGGGCTGGGCCTGAGCCACATCGAGAAGGCGATCATCTTCGAAGAGGCCGGCTATTCGCCGCTGGGGCCGGTGGCCTTGAACATCCATGCGCCCGACGAAGGCAACATTCACCTGATGGAGCAAGTGGCAACGCCGGCGCAGAAAGACCGTTGGCTCAAGCCGCTGGTGCAGGGGCGGATCCGTTCTTGCTTTGCGATGACCGAGCCAAGCCCGGGCGCCGGCTCCGATCCGTCGATGCTCACCACCCAGGCCGTGCGCGACGGCGATGACTACATCATCAACGGCCAGAAGTGGTTCATTACCGGTGCCGAAGGTGCGCAAGTGGCGATCATCATGGCGCGCATGGAAGACGGCAGTGCAACCATGTTCCTCACCGACACCGACCGCCCTGGTTTCATCCTCGAGCGCATGATGGACTCGCTCGACAGTTGCTTCGCCGGCGGCCACGCGGTGCTGCGCTTCGACAACCTGCGCATTCCCGCCAGCGATGTGCTGGGCGAGGTGGGCAAAGGCTTCCGTTACGCCCAGGTGCGCCTGGCCCCGGCGCGCCTGACCCATTGCATGCGCTGGCTGGGCCAGGCCCGCCGTGCCCATGACGAAGCCTGCCGCTACGCCAGCCACCGGGTATCGTTCGGCAAGCCGCTGGGTGAGCACCAAGGCGTGGGCTTCATGCTCGCCGACAACGAAATGGACCTGCACACCACGCGGCTGTCGATCTGGCACTGCGCCTGGGTACTGGACCAGGGCGAGCGGGGCAATTTCGAGTCGAGCATGGCCAAGGTGCTCGAGCTCCGAGGCCATCTGGCGGGTGATCGACCGTTGTGTGCAGGTGCTCGGCGGGCAAGGCGTTACCGGCGAGTCGATCGTCGAGCGGATTTTCCGCGATGCGCGCAGTTTCCGCATCTATGACGGCCCGAACGAAGTGCACCGCATGAGCCTGGCGAAGAAGATCCTCACCCGTACAGCACTGGGGGTGGCCGGATGAACCTAAGTAGCTATCGCGACCAGGTGGTGATGATCACCGGCGCCGCCAGCGGCTTTGGCGCCTTGCTGGCCGAGCGCCTGGCCGGGCTGGGTGCCCGGCTGGTGCTCGGCGACCGCGACGTGGCGGGCCTGGAGCGGGTGGCCGGCACATTGCGCGAGGCCGGCGCCACGGTGTTGGCGGTGCCGTGCGACGTGACCCGTGAGGTGCAGGTCAAGGCGTTGGTGGACGCGGCCATGGCCACCTTTGACCGCCTCGATGTGGGGGTGAACAACGCCGGTATCCTTACGCCGATGAAGCGCTTCGTCGACACCACCGAAGAAGAGCTGGACCGCAGCCACGCGGTCAACACCAAGGGCGTGTTCTTCTGCATGCAGCAGCAGATCCGCCAGATGTTGCCGCAAGGTGGCGGGGTGATCCTCAACATCGCCTCCATGGCCGGGCTTGGCGGGGCGCCCAAGCTGGCCGCCTATGCCGCGGCCAAGCATGCGGTGGTCGGGCTGACCCGAACCGCAGCGGTCGAATATGCCCGCCGAGGCATTCGCGTCAATGCGCTGTGCCCGTTCTACAGCGCCACGCCCATGGTGACCGGGAGCGACGTGGGCGAGCAGCAGGCGTTTCTCGCCCAAGGCTCGCCGATGAAGCGCCTGGGCACCCCCGAGGAAATCGTTGCGGCCATGTTGATGCTATGTGCCCGTGAAAACAGCTACATGACCGGCCAGGCGATTGCCGTGGACGGGGGGATCTCGGCCTTCTGAGGCCTTGCCCGCAGTGCCCCGGTGACGAAACCGCGGGCGCTGTCATGAACTGAAAAACCGTTGTCGTCCGATGATAAGCGGCACATTACGCAACGGCCTAAATTGCCCTTCAAGACGAATGTTGCTGTTCTACAAAAACTACAAGAAGGGAGATTGGCATGGCCAAAGCGGTACGTTTCTACGAAACCGGAGGGCCTGAGGTCCTGCGTTACGAAGACGTCGAAGTCGGCGAACCGGGCCCTGGGCAGGTACGCCTGCGCCACGTGGCGGTTGGCCTGAACTACGCCGACACTTATTTCCGCAACGGCACCTATCCAATCCCGCTGGCCAATGGCATGGGCGTGGAAGCGTCCGGTGTGGTTCAGGCGGTGGGCGAGGGTGTCAGCCACGTCGCGGTCGGCGACCGGGTGACCTACACCGGTTTCATGAACACCCTTGGCGCCTACAGCACCGAGCGCCTGATCCTTGCCGCACCGCTGATCAAGCTGCCCGAAACCATCGCGTTCGAAACCGCCGCAGCCATGACCATGCGTGGCCTTACGGCGTCGTACCTGATGCGCCGCCTGTACGACTTCAAGCCAGGTGACAGCATCCTGCTGCACGCCGCTGCGGGTGGTGTCGGGCTTATTGTTTCGCAGTGGGCCAAGCTGCTTGGCCTGACCGTGATCGGCACCGTCTCCACCGACGCCAAGGCTGAAGTGGCGCGTGCCCATGGTTGCGACCACACCATCAACTACAGCCATGAAGACGTGGCCAAGCGCGTGCGCGAGCTGACCGATGGCGTGGGCGTCAACGTGGTGTTCGACAGCGTTGGGCGTGACACCTTCATGGGCTCGCTGGACTCGCTCAAGCGCCGTGGCCTGATGGTTTGCGTGGGCACCGCCTCCGGTACCATCGAGCCGTTCAACCCGCAGATCCTGGCGATGAAGGGGTCGTTGTTCATGACCCGCCCGGCACTGGCCGACTATATCGCCGACCCGGCCGAAAAAGCCGCCCTGGCAGGCGAGCTGTTCGGCCATGTGGGCAGCGGCCGCATCAAGATCGAGATCAACCAGCACTATGCCCTGCAGGACGCAGTCCAGGCGCACCGTGACCTGGAGTCTCGCAAGACGACTGGCTCTTCGATCTTCGTCATCTGAGGAGAGCACTGCCATGCAAGTCGAACAATTGACCTGCGCCATTGGCGCCGAGCTGGTCGGCGTCAGGCTGGCCGATGCCATCCACGATGACGGCCTGTTCGCCGAGATCCGCGCCCAGTTACTTAAGCACCGGGTGCTGTTCTTGCGTGACCAGGACATCAGCCGCGCCGAGCATGTGGCGTTCGCCCGCCGCTTCGGCGAGCTGGAGGACCACCCGGTGGTGGGCAGCGACCCGCAGCACCCAGGCCTGGTGCAGATCTACAAGTCGCCAGACACCCCGGTGGACCGCTACGAGAATGCCTGGCACACCGACGCCACCTGGCGCGAAAAGCCCCCCATGGGCTGCGTGCTGCGCTGCGTCGAAAGCCCGGGGGTGGGCGGCGACACCATGTGGACCAACATGGTGCTGGCCTACGACAACCTGCCAAGCGAGATCAAGGCGCGCATTGAGGGGCTGCGCGCTCGTCACAGTATCGAGGCCAGCTTCGGCGCGGCCATGCCGATCGAAAAGCGCCTGGCCCTCAAGGCGCGCTTCCCGGATGCCGAGCACCCGGTGGTGCGTACCCACCCGGAAACCGGCGAGAAAGTGCTGTTCGTCAACGCCTTCGCCACCCATTTCAGCAACTACCACACCCCCGAGCGCGTGCGCTTCGGCCAGGACGCCAACCCCGGCGCCGGTGAGTTGCTGCGTTACCTGCTCAGCCAGGCGTACATCCCCGAGTATCAGGTGCGCTGGCGCTGGAAGCCTAACAGCATTGCCATCTGGGACAACCGCAGTACCCAGCATTACGCCGTCATGGATTACCCCGCCTGCCACCGCAAGATGGAACGCGCCGGGATCATGGGGGATGCAACTTTCTGACTCGTCAGACACGTTGGGGCCGCAATGCGGCCCCAACCGCTACGCGATAGCCTGTAAGCAATAACAACAAAAAAACTCAGATATCCGAGGAGGCAGCATGGCCACCTATCACGCGAGTGCGGCAGAATCAGGCACTGATACTTCGCTCGGCATTCCACGGCGCTACGCCTGGATCGTTTTCGCCCTGACCTTTGGCCTGCTGATTTCCGACTACATGTCGCGGCAAGTGCTCAACGCCGTATTCCCGCTGCTCAAGCAGGAATGGCAGCTCAGCGACAGCCAGCTCGGGCTGCTCAGCGGCATCGTCGCGCTGATGGTCGGTTTGCTGACCTTCCCCCTGTCGTTGCTGGCCGACCGCATTGGCCGGATCAAGAGCCTGACCTTCATGGCCGTGATGTGGAGCCTGGCTACCTTGGGTTGCGCCCTGGCGGAAAACTACCAGCAGATGTTCATCGCCCGCTTTCTGGTCGGTGTCGGCGAGGCGGCCTACGGCAGCGTCGGCATTGCCGTGGTGGTGGCGGTGTTCCCGCGTGAGATGCGAGCCACCTTGGCCGGCTCGTTCATGGCCGGTGGCATGTTCGGTTCGGTACTGGGCATGGGCCTGGGCGGTGTGATGGCCCAGCACCTGGGCTGGCGCTGGGCATTCGCCGGCATGGCCTTCTTCGGCCTGGCGCTGGCGCTGCTGTATCCGCTTATCGTGCGTGAGGCGCGCATTGCCCCCAAAGGCCTGGCAGCAACGCCCGACAAGGCTGCACTCAAGGCAATGCGGCCACTGCGTACCCTGTATTCCAGCCGCTCGGTCATCAGCGCCTATGTCGGCAGCGGGTTGCAGTTGTTCGTTGGTGGCACGGTGATCGTGTGGTTCCCCAGCTACCTGAACCGCTACTACGCCATGAGCACTGACCGCGCTGGCGCCGTGGCGGCGATCATCGTGCTGTGCAGCGGGGTGGGCATCGTGCTGTGCGGCATGCTTTGCGACCGTATGGGGCGCAAGCGCCCGGACCACAAGATCAGCCTGGCCATCGCTTACTGCCTGGGCAGCTGTGTGCTGCTGTCGGTGGCCTTTGCCTTGCCACCGGGCATGCCACAACTGGTGCTGATTTGCCTGGGCATGATGATCGCCGCCGGCACCAATGGCCCGTCCAGCGCCATGGTCGCCAACCTCACCCACTACACGGTGCACGGCACCGCGTTTGCCACGCTGACCTTGTGCAACAACCTGCTCGGGTTGGCCACCGGCCCGCTGATCACCGGCAAGGTGTCTGACCTGATCGGCTTGCAGTCGGCATTCCAGCTGGTGCCGTTGATCAGCATCGGCGCTGCAGCGGTGTTCATTTATGCCAAGCGTCACTACCACCTGGACATGGCGCGCCTTCCGCTCGGTGAAACCGCCCAGGCGCCTGTCCAGCCAGAACTGGAGGCCCGCTCGTGAAGCGTTCGTTGTCGATTGATGTGTACTTCGATTTTATCTGCCCGTGGTGCCTGATAGGCCGCCGGCAATTGCAAGCCGCCCTGGCGCAGTTCAAGGCAGCGCAGCCAGAGGTCGAGGTCAACCTGGCCTGGCAGGGCGTGCAACTGTTGCCTGAGCTGCCATTCGACGGCCAGCCGTTCGCCGAGTTCTACCGGCGACGCCTGGGCAGCGATCAGGCGGTGCGGCAACGTCAGGCCCAGGTGTGTGAAGCGGCCAGCGCCGAGGGTGAGCAAATCGAGTTCAGCCGCATCGAGCGCATGCCCAATACCGCCGACGCCCATCGCCTGTTGCTTCACGCCAGTGAGCTGGGCAGCGAAGCACAGGTAGAGGCGCTGCTGGAGCGGTTACTGGCTGCGTATTTCAGGCAGGGTGAAGACCTGGGCGACCGCGCGACGCTGTTGCGCATCGCCGAGCAGTGCGGCTTTGCCTCAGAAGCCTTGGCCGGGAGCTTGCGTGGCGACGGCCTGCCGTTCGCCAGTGCCAGCGCTGACATCGCCGCCCGCGGCGTGCCGTGCTTCGTTTTTGACGACCGGCTGCAAGTGGTCGGCGCCCAGCCGGCTGAGGCCTTGCTGGAAGCCATGCAACTGGCGGTATCGGGCCTGGCGGAGAGGGAGGCATGAGCACGCTGGCGTTTGCCCAGGTCAACAACCGCGTGCGCGACCTGGCGCCGGGGCTGATCGTCAGCTTGATCGCCGCGGGTGCGGCAAGTTTCCTGGCCGAACATTACGGCGCGCCAGTGATGCTGTTCGCCTTGTTGCTGGGGCTGGCACTGAACTTTCTGAGCGCAGACGGCAAGTGCAAGGCCGGCATCGAGTTTACCGCGCGCAGCGTGTTGCGCCTGGGCGTCGCGCTGCTGGGCATGCGCATCACCCTGGAGCAGATGGCAGGCCTTGGCTGGAAGGCGGTGGCACTGGTGGTGATCCTGGTGGTGGTGACCATCGGTGTGTCGATGGTGGCGGCCAAGGCCATGGGCTTCCAGCGCCTGTTCGGCATGCTCACTGGCGGCGCCACGGCGATCTGCGGAGCTTCGGCGGCGCTGGCGCTGGCGCTGGCGGCTGCGTTGCCCAACCACCCACAGAAGGAGCGGGCCACGCTGTTCACCGTGATCGGCGTGTCGGCGCTGTCGACCTTGGCGATGATTCTCTACCCGATGATCGCCAATGCCCTGGGCCTGTCGCCGCAAGCCGCCGGCGTGTTCCTCGGTGCCACCATCCATGATGTGGCACAGGTGGTAGGGGCGGGTTACAGCATGTCCACCGAAACCGGCGACACCGCCACAGTGGTCAAGCTGATGCGGGTGGCCATGCTGGTGCCGGTGATCGTCGTCGCGGCCATGATCGGCCGTCGCCAGGGCATCGACAGTACCGGCAAGCGCCCGCCGTTGCTGCCTTGGTTTGCGGTCGGTTTCCTGATCCTCGCGTGCGTCAACAGCACCGGCTGGGTGCCGCTGGCGGTGCAGGGCAGTATCAACGAACTGTCGCGCGGGTGCCTGGTGGTATCGATTGCAGCCCTGGGCATGAAAACACAACTCAAGGAGCTGGCCGCCGTAGGCATCAAGCCGATTTTGCTGATGCTGGGCGAGACGGTGTTTTTGGTGCTGCTGGTGCTGGGGCTGATGCACGTCGGCATGTAGCCGAGGCCCAGGGCCGTCAGCGTGCGCTGGTGGCTGCCTGGGCGGCGCTGCGGTTGCGCCTGGGTTGTGTGTGCGGCTCATGCTGCGCGCGCCAGGCGGCTGGCGGCTGGCCGAACTGGCTGATGAACCAGCGGGTGAACGAGCTGTGCATGGAATAGCCGAGCATGTCGGCAATGCGCCCCAGCGAATAGCCTGGGCTTTCCAGGTAGCGCAGCACCAAGTCGCGGCGTACGCCGTTGACCAGCTCGCTGAAGGTTGCGCCTTCTTCTTCCAGGCGCCGCTGCAAGGTGCGCACGTTCATGCCCTGGGTCTGGGCGATGTGTTCGATGGTGGCCCGGCCCATGGGCATCAGCAGGAAGATCGCCTTGCGCACTTCCAGTGTCAGCGACGGCAGGTTTTCGTCCTCCAGCAACCCCACATAACGCTGCGCCAGCCGCGCCATGCCTTCGTTGGCCTGGGGGTTGGCGGTGTCCAGGTCGGACGCCGAGCAGACAATGCCATTGAAGTCGGTGTTGAACTCCAGCTTGCAGCCGAAGATGCGCCGGTGGATGGCCAGGTCAGCGGGGGCGGCGTGGGTGAAGTTGGCGCTGATCGGGTGCCAGTGCGAACCCAGCAGCGCCGAGCAGAAGCGGTGCATCACGCCGATGGCCAGCTCGATGGCCTGGCGGCTGTGCATCGGCTGGTCGGTGATGACCTCCTGGCGGATGATCACCGTCTTGCCGATTTCCTCGATGTGGATGGCCAGTGCGTTGTTGAGCAAGTGACGGTACTGCACGATCACCTGCAGGGCGTCGCGCAGCGAGTGCTGATGGCTGATCAGCAGGCTGACCTGGCCAAAATCCGACAGCTGGCGCAGTTCGGCCATGCGCAGGCCGAAGGCTTCGCAGCCGCTCAGGCGCGCCGACTCCTCCAGCACGTTGATCGCGGCGGCCACCGGTATGCGTTGATCGGGGGTTTCCAGCAGCGATGCACTGAGGCCGGCCTGAGCCAGCAGGCCATGGCCGTTGAGGCCCAGATGGCGTGAAACTTCCAGGTAATTGGTGAGGGTTGCAGCACGGGCGAGCACGGTCATTTTATTGTTTTCCACGTGATCTTGATGAGCTTCCGCTGCGCTGGCGGGTGGTCTTTTATAGCGGTTGAGTCGTCAGATGAAAAGCCATTTCCGAGCGGCGGAGCCCGGGGGCGGACGGCACGGCAGCCGTGTCATCAACTGAAAAGTTCGTGACGCGCAATGTTAAGCCCCTGGCAGGGCGACTCTTTACTCTGGCCTCAAGCAGTCGGCAATCGACCGAGTTGACCAGAGCAAGGGCCCTGACGTGAAAAAACTGCAAACCGCCGCAACCGTGCTGATCGTGCCTGGCTTGCGTGACCATGTACCCGAACATTGGCAAACCCTGCTGCAGGCGCGCCTGGGCAAGGTTCGCTCGGTACCACCGCTGGAAACCGACAAGCTCAATTGCACCGCGCGCGTCGAAGCGATCGAGCGCGAACTGGCCAGCATCGAAGGCCCGGTGATCCTGGTTGC
Organism: Pseudomonas sp. MM223; assembly: GCA_947090765.1. NCBI lineage: Bacteria > Pseudomonadati > Pseudomonadota > Gammaproteobacteria > Pseudomonadales > Pseudomonadaceae > Pseudomonas > Pseudomonas sp. MM223. The sequence goes on from OX352322.1 coordinate 2,304,337, forward strand.
GCACAGCGCGGGTGTGCTGATGGTGGCGCACTGGGCCGCCCGCTACCAACGCCCGATCAAGGGCGCCTTGCTGGCCGCGCCACCGGACCTGGATACCGATTGGCCGGCCAATTACCCCACCCCCGACACCCTGCGCGTCAACGGCTGGGCACCGCTGCCAAAAGGCCGGCTGCCGTTCCCGAGCCTGGTTGCCGCCAGCAGCAACGACCACCTGGCGAGCTTCGAAGCGGTCGCCCGCATGGCCGATGAGTGGGGCAGCGCGTTGGTCGAACTCGGCGCCGTTGGCCACCTCAACCCAGCCTCGGGCTTCGGCCCATGGCCACACGCCGAGGCCTTGATCCAGCAACTCGATCGCTAGACCGCGCGGGGCACGCGCAGTCAGGGCCAGGCCAGCGCCCGATCGTTGCTGGCACCTTGCACATCCCAAGCAGAGATACCGCATGAACAACAATAAGAACGTTCTCTTCTGCCTTCACCGCCGCAATCTGTTGGCCACGCTGTTGCTGGTCGCCGGCGCGCCGGCTGCCCAGGCATTCCAGCTAGACCTTGCCGACCCTGACTGGAACGTGCGCTTCGACAACACCGCCAAGCTCAGCTACGGCCAGCGGGTCGAGGGCCAGAACGCCAAGGTCGCCCGCACTGCCAACCTCAACGACGGTGACAAGAACTTCAGCGTCGGCAGCGCGGTGACCCAGCGGGTCGACCTGCTGACCGAACTGGACGTGGTGTACCAGGGCAACATGGGTATGCGTGTCAGTGCTGCGAGCTGGTACGACCACGCTTATGACGACGTAGGCTCCAACTCCAACCCGTTTCCCGGCCAGGCGGGCAATGCCGGCAACCTGGTACTGGCGCGCCCGGTCGGTGGCCTGCCAGCCGGCACCGTGTTGCAGGGCGGCCCGCCCAGGCGCCATGGCCTGAGCAATTACAGCGACCGGTACTACAACGGCCCGTCTGGCGAATTTCTCGATGCCTTCGTGTTCTACAGCACCGAAATCGGTGACGAGTCGATGGTGAGCGGCAAGCTCGGCTGGCACTCGGTGTACTGGGGCGAGACCTTGTTCAACGCCGCCAACGGCATCAACTACGGCCAGTCGGCACTGGACCTGGCCAAGCTGTACAACGTGCCCGGCACCGAAACCAAGGAACTGTTCCTGCCGCGCAAGCAGCTGTCGCTGAGCTACACGGTCAACCCTGAACTGACCCTGGCAGCCCAGTACTTTCTCGAGTTCGAAAACTCGCGCCTGCCTGAAGGGGGCACCTACATGGGGGCCTACGACATGCTTGGCGACGGTGCCGACATTTTCTGGCTGCCGGTGCCCAACGCGGTTGGCGGTGCCGGCGCCTTCTATGGCGCACCCCGCGGGCATGACATCCGCCCGCACAACAGCGGCGACTTCGGTGTAATGGCCAAGTGGAGCCCGGAATGGCTCGACGGCACCCTGGGCTTCTACTACCGCAACACGTCCGACCCGACCCCTGCAGTGCTGATCAATGCCCCCAACCTGCACACGGGCAGCCTGGAAGGCACCAGCTACATGACGGCCTACGCCGACGACATCGATATCTACGGCATCAGCCTGGCCAAAAGTGTTGGCCCGGTGAGCGTGGGGCTGGACGTCAACTACCGCGAAAACATGCCGCTGATCAGCAACTTCACCACGATCAACGGGCCGTTGTACCAGGCCTTGGCCGGCACCGCCGGCGGTACCAACCTGATCGGTGAAGTGCCAGGCCACGGTGAAACCGGGCTGGCCCGTGGCAAGACCTTGCATGTGGTACTCAACGGCCTGGTGTCGTTCGGCGCCACGCCGCTGTGGAACGCTTCGTCACTGGCCGTGGAAGGCGCCATGACCCACTTGGTCAGCGTCGACAAGGGCGAGCAGACCTTCAAGGGTGACGCCAGCTACGAAGGCGTCGACAAGGTCACCACCAACGCCTACACCTTGGCGGTCAACTTCACCCCGACCTGGTTCCAGGCGCTGCCAGGGGTCGATATCACGCTGCCGCTGTCCTACAACGTCGGCCTCAAGGGCAACTCGGCCGTGCAGCTGGGCGGAAACGAAGACTCCGGCAGCTACTCGATCGGGATCGCCGCCGACGTTTACCAGAAATACAAATTCGACCTGAAGTACGTCGACTCCTTCGGCAAGTTCGATACCTGCGAAACCGGCACCGACAACAACACCCCGGGCACCAACGGGCGCTACCAGTGCATCCCCGGGCAGATCACTTCACAGGCGGGGCTTGCACCGCTGCTGAAAGATCGCGGCATGGTCACGGCCTCGTTCAAGACCACCTTCTGAAGCTCCTAGTACAACAACAAGCGGAGAAACGCGATGAAGTATCTCAATAGCCTGCTGTCGGCCTCGCTTGCGGTCGTTATTGCCGGTAATGCCCATGCGGCCGCCCCGGCCCAGGACGTCGCCCGGCTGGGCAAGGACCTGACCATGGTTGGTGCCGACAAGGCCGGCAGTGCCGACGGCGCGATCCCGGCCTATCAGGGTGGTTTGAGCACCCCGCCTGCCGGCTTCAAGCAGGGTGATACCCTGCGCCCCGACCCGTACGCCTCGGAGAAACCGCTGCTGGTGATCGACGGCAAGAACGTCGACCAGTACAAGGACTCGCTGACCGCCACCACCGTGGAGCTGGCCAAGCGTTTCCCGACCTTCCACATCGACGTCTACCCAAGCCACCGCACCGCGGCCTTGCCCAAGGTGCTGCTGGACAACACCCTGAAAAATGCCGCCAATGCCAAGTCCCTGCAGGACGGCATGGCCATCGAAAATGTGCTGCCCGGCGTGCCGTTCCCGATCCCGCAGTCGGGCGCCGAGGCCATGTGGAACCACCTGCTTCGCTACCAGGGCGTGGCACAGAAGGCCAAGTACGACTCCTGGAACGTTGACTCCGCCGGCGTCGCGGCCCTGGCCACCACAGGCCTGGCGTACAACGCCTACCCGATCTACGAAGACCTGAACAAGGTCATCGAGCCCAAGGACATCTACTTCCAGACCAAGCTGTACTTCGAAGGCCCGGCACGTCGCGCCGGTGAGTCGATGATGCTCAAGGACGCTGCCAACCCGCTGGTGCAAGAACGCCGCGCCTGGCAGTACCTGCCAGGGCAGCGCCGGGTGAAGCTGGCGCCTAACCTGGCTTACGACACGCCAAACCCTGGCACCGCAGGCTCCGGCACCTTCGACGATGTGTACGTGTTCAACGGTGCGCTGGACCGTTACGACTGGCAGCTGGTTGGCAAGAAAGAAATGTACGTGCCGTACAACACCTACAAGCTCACCTACATCCACGACCCGAAAACCCTGACCACGCCGAACCACCTTTCGCCCGACCAGGTGCGCTGGGAAAAGCACCGTGTCTGGGTCGTGGAAGGCACCCTCAAGGGCAATGCCCGTCACATCTATGCCAAGCGCCGCTTCTACCTCGACGAGGACAGCTGGTTCGCGCTCGCTTCTGACCAGTACGACGCCCGTGGCCAGCTGTACCGCGGCTCGTTCAGCTTCTTCACCCAGAGCTACGACGTGCAGATTCCCAACAATAACCCGCACGTGGTCTACGACCTGGTCGGTGGCAGCTACAACGTCAACGGCCTGATCGGCCCGCACGGCGGTATCGAGTACATCGCCCCTCTGTCCAAGGCGCAGTGGTCGCCGGAAGCCCTGGCCGGCGCCGGTATTCGCTGACCCCGACGACCCGTCTGGCGGCGGCCCGCACGTGGCCGTCGTCGGGTTTTGCAGAGGATGTGGCATGGTTTCTTCGAACAAGTTTGCGCCGTGGGCGCTGGCAATCACGCTCGCCCTGGGCGGTACCTACGGTGTGGCCCAGGCGGCTTATGTCGATGTGCTGGACCTGCCAGCCGAGCCTAGCGCGCTGGCGGTGCACAGCGCCCTGCGCGATGTGGTGCGGGCCGGTGAGCGACTGGTCGCGGTGGGGCCCCGTGGCCACATCGTGTATTCCGACAACCAGGGCCAGGACTGGCGCCAGGCCAGCGTACCGGTAAGCGCCGACCTTAACGCCCTGGCGTTCCCAACCCCTCAGGAAGGTTGGGCGGTAGGCAACGATGGCGTGGTTCTGCACAGCCGTGACGGCGGAGTGAACTGGGCCGTGCAGCTTGATGGCCGGAAGATCGGCGCCTTGGTCACTGCCCATTACCAGGCCTTGGCGCAGGCCCACCCCGACGATGCGCAATGGCCGCAGTTTGCCGCCGAAGGCCAGCGCCTGGAGCAGGAGGGTGCCGACAAACCGTTTTTGGGGGTGTGGTTCACCGATGACCGGCACGGCTATGTGGTGGGCGTGTTCAACCTGATCCTGCGCACCGACGACGGCGGCGAAAGCTGGGTGCCGATGCAGGACCGCACCGATAACCCGCAAGGCCTGCACCTCAATGCCATCCGCGCTGTCGGCGATGACCTTTACGTGGCTGGCGAGCAGGGCCTGCTGCTCAAGTGGAACGCCCGGCAACAGCGCTTCGTCGCCTTGCCTGGCCCTTACCAGGGCACCTGGTTCGGCATTGTCGGCAAGCCTGGCGAAGTGCTTGCCTACGGCCTGCGTGGCCATGTGGCACGCAGCCTCGACGGTGGCCAGAGCTGGGCCAAGGTGGACACCGGGCTGGGCCAGAGCATCACCGCTGCCAGCCTCGACAGCAGTGGTGACTACTGGCTGTTCAGCCAGGCCGGGCATGTGCTGCGCAGCCACGACGGTGGCCAGAGCTTCGCCCTGCAACCGCAGGTGCCGCTGGCACCCGTGGCGGCTGCCCTGCAGACCCGCGGCAACGGCACCGTGCTGGTAGGTGAGCGCGGCGTGCGCGTGCTGCCAGCCCGCTAAGACCCACAAGTATTCCAAGAGAGCCTCGTGATGGCCAACATCAAGCAAGACACCATGCCGGTGATCCGCGACCTGCGGGATTTCGATCCACGTTCCGGCAACCTGCTCGAACGCATGATCTTCAACTACCGCCCGCTGTTCATGCTGTTCATGGTGCTGGCCACGCTGGTGCTCGGGTATGTGGCTGTCACCCGCCTGGAACTGCGGCCCAGCTTCGAGAAAATGATCCCGCAGAGCCAGCCCTACATCCAGAACTACCTGGATAACCGCAAGTCGCTGCGCGGCCTGGGCAACTCGGTGCGGGTGGTGGTGGAGAACACCCAGGGCGATATCTTCGACCCCGAATACCTGGACGTGCTGAAAAAGATCAACGACGAGCTGTTCCTTGCCCAAGGTGTCGACCGTGCCTGGATGAAGTCGTTGTGGAGCCCGGGCGTGCGCTGGACCGAGGTCACCGAAGAGGGCTTCCAGGGCGGCGCGGTGATGCCGGATGACTACCAGGGCAAACCGGCCGACATCGAGCAGTTGCGCCAGAACATCAACCGTGCCGGTATCGTCGGCAGCCTGGTGGCGACCGACTTCAAGTCCAGCATGCTGGTGGTGCCGCTGCTCGACCACGACCTGGCCACCGGGCGCGGAATTGATTATCGGCAGTTCTCGCAGATGCTCGAACAGCAGTTGCGCGACAAGTACGAATACGGCGGCGACAGCAAGGCGCGCGCGTCCGGCAAGGAAGGCGAGGGCAAGTACAAGGTGCGGGTCATCGGTTTTGCCAAGCTGATGGGCGACCTGATCGACGGCCTGATCCAGGTGATGATGTTCTTCGCCCTGGCGGTGGTCACCTCGCTGGTGATCATCTTCCTGTACACCCGCTGTGTGCGCAGCACCCTCTTGGTGGTGTTCTGCTCCTTGGCGGCAGTGGTCTGGCAGTTGGGCATTGTTGGTTGGCTGGGTTACGCCATCGACCCGTACTCGATCCTGGTGCCGTTCCTGATCTTCGCCATCGGCGTGTCGCATGCGGCGCAGAAGATGAACGGCATCATGCAGGACATCGGCCGTGGCACCCACAAGCTGGTGGCGGCGCGCTATACCTTCCGCCGCCTGTTCGTGGCCGGGGTTACGGCGCTGCTGGCGGACGCCGTGGGCTTTGCCGTGCTGATGCTGATCGACATTCCGGTAATCAAGGACCTGGCGATCACCGCGAGCATCGGCGTGGCAGTGTTGATCTTCACCTCGCTGCTGTTGATTCCGGTGTCGCTGTCTTACGTTGGCGTTGGCCGCAAGGCATCTGAACGTGCCTTGCGCATCGACCTGCGCGCCGCCGAGCACCGTGGCTTCGGCAAGCTGTGGGATGCCCTGGACCGCTTTACCACGCGCAAGTGGGCCACTGGCGCGGTGCTGGTGGCCACGTTGCTGGGCCTGGGCGGCTTTTGGGTGAGCCTGCAGTTGAAGATCGGCGACCTCGACAGCGGCGCGCCCGAGCTGCGCGCCGACTCGCGCTATAACCGCGACAACGCTTACATCACCAGCCACTACGCGCTGTCCAGCGACCTGTTCGCGGTGATGATCAAGACCCCGCCGGAAGGTTGCCTGAGCTACAAGACGCTGATCCTCGCCGACCGCCTGGCCTGGCAGCTGCAGCAGTACCCCGGGGTGCAGACCACGGTGTCGCTGGTTAACGCCGTGCGCCAGATCACTGCGGGCTCCTTCGAAGGCAACCCGAAGATGAGCAGCCTGCAGCGCAACCAGGACATGCTCAACTACGCCGCCCAGCAGGCTTCGGTCAACGCCCCGGAGCTGTTCAACACCGATTGCTCGATGATGCCGGTGATCGCCTACCTCAAGGACCACAAGGCCCAGACCCTGGACGACGTGGTGGCGATCGCCGACCGCTTTGCCCGTGACAACAGCAGCCCCGACCGGCAGTTTTTGCTGGCTGCCGGCAGCGCCGGTATCGAGGCGGCCACCAACATCGTGGTGCGCGAAGCCAACCGCACCATGCTGCTGTTCGTCTACCTGGCGGTCACACTGTTCTGCCTGATCACCTTCCGCAGCTGGCGCGCAACCCTGGTGGCGCTGCTGCCTCTGGTGCTGACCTCGGTGCTGTGCGAGGCGCTGATGGTGGCCATGGGCATTGGCGTGAAAGTGGCCACCTTGCCGGTCATCGCCCTGGGTGTCGGTATCGGCGTGGATTACGCGCTGTACCTGCTCAGCGTGCAGCTGCACTACCAGCGCCAGGGCCGCACCTTGGGCGAGGCCTACCAGAACGCCGTGGCCTTCACCGGCCGGGTGGTCGGGCTGGTGGGCATCACGCTGGCTGCCGGTGTGGTCGGCTGGGCATGGTCGCCGATCAAGTTCCAGGCCGACATGGGCATCCTGCTCACCTTCATGTTCCTCTGGAACATGCTCGGCGCGCTGCTGCTGATCCCGGCGCTGTCGCACTTCCTGCTGCCGGACAAGCGCTTTGTCGCGGCGGCCCCCGCGCCCAGCCAAGCCGAACCACAGCCCCGTGACAGAACCCAGGTACCGCGCGCGCAAGCGCGGGTACAGGCGTAGTCAGCTTTTTAGTCGAATCGAACATGGAAACGGGAGCCAACGTCATGGCCAAGACAAAAATAATGCCGCCGGCAGCCGGCGCCTATGCCTACCCCTTGCTGATCAAACGCTTGCTGATGTCGGGCGTGCGGCACCAGCCTGACCAGCAGATCGTCTACGCCGACACGCTGCGCTACACCTACCGCGAGCTCGAGCAGCGGGTGCGGCGCCTGGCCAACGTGCTGCGCGCAGCCGGGGTGCAGGCCGGTGACACCGTCGCGCTGCTGGACTGGGACAGCCACCGGTCGCTGGAATGCTTTTTCGCCGTGCCGATGCTTGGCGCGGTGCTGCACACGGTGAACATTCGCCTGTCACCGGAGCAGGTGGCCTACACCATGAACCACGCCGGGGATGACCTGGTGCTGGTGCACGACGACTTCGTGCCGCTGCTGGAGCAGTTGCACGGCCAGCTGGGCACGGTCAAAGGCTACCTGCAACTGACGGACGGGGAGGCTGCGGCCACGTCGCTGCCGGTGCTTGGCGAGTACGAAGCGCTGCTGGATGCGGCCAGCCCCGAGGCCGAATTCGAGGATTTTGACGAGCACTCAGTGGCCACGCTGTTCTACACCACCGGTACCACCGGCAACCCCAAGGGGGTGTATTTCTCACACCGCCAACTGGTGCTGCATACCCTGAACCAGTTGGGCACCTTCGGCGCCTACGACGGCCAGCCGTTGCTGCGTTCCAGCGACGTGTACATGCCGATCACGCCGATGTTCCATGTGCACGCCTGGGGCGTGCCCTACACGGCCACGATGCTTGGCATCAAGCAGGTGTATCCGGGCCGCTACGAGCCGGACAAGCTGGTGCGCCTGTACCGTGATGAGGGGGTGACGTTCTCGCACTGCGTACCCACCTTGCTGCAGATGATGCTCGACAGCGAGCAAAGCCGGCACACCGATTTCAGCCGCTGGAAGATCCTGCTCGGCGGCAGTGCGCTTACCCACGGCCTGGCGCGCCAGGCCAGCGAGCGCGGCATGCTGATCTTCAGCGGTTACGGCATGTCGGAAACCTGCCCGCTGCTGACCCTGACCCACCTGCGCGACGAAGACCTGGCCTTGCCCATGGGCGAACAGGTGGCGCAGCGGATCAAGACCGGCGCCCCGGTGGCGATGGTCGACCTGCGCATCGTCGATGCGGCGGGCGTCGAGGTGGCCCACGACGGTGAGGCGCTGGGCGAGATCGTGGTGCGTTCGCCGTGGCTGACCCAGGGCTACCTGCATGAGCCGCAAATGGGTGCCGAACTGTGGCACGACGGTTGGCTGCACACCGGTGACATGGGCTCGATCGACCGCCATGGGGTGCTGGAGATCAAGGACCGCATCAAGGACGTGATCAAGACCGGCGGTGAATGGATCAGCTCGCTTGCGCTGGAAAACCTGATCAGCCAGCACGCGGCGGTCAACGCCGTGGCGGTGGTGGGCATTCCTGATGAGCACTGGGGCGAGCGTCCGATTGCGCTGGTGGTCTGCATGCCGGGTGACAGCCTGGACCAGGACGGGCTTGAAGCGCACCTGAAGCAGTTTGTCGACAGTGGCCAGATCAACAAATGGGCGATTCCGCGGCAGGTGCACTTCGTGGCCGACATCCCCAAAACCAGCGTCGGCAAGATCAACAAGAAGCTGATCCGCGAAATGCATTGCTGAAACCCAATAGCCGTCGGTCTGTACCGACACCTTTCCAACAATCACAAGATAAGGAACACCCCATGAACTTCCTTGATGGCCACCTGTTCACCGAGAACCAGCAGCCGTTGATCATCACCGCAGCGCCCTATGCGCCTTCCTGGGTGCCGTCCGACTTCCCTGAGGACATTCCGGTGACCATGGCCGAGCAGGTACAGAAGGCCGTGGATTGCTACAACGCCGGCGCCACGGTGCTCCACCTGCATGTGCGCGAGCTGGATGGCAAGGGCTCCAAGCGCCTGTCCAAGTTCAACGAGCTGATCGCCGGTGTACGTGAAGCGGTACCGGAAATGATCATCCAGGTGGGTGGCTCGATCAGTTTCGCCCCTGAGACCGAAGGTGCTGCGGCCAAGTGGCTGAGCGACGACACCCGCCATATGCTGGCCGAGCTCGACCCCAAGCCCGATCAGGTCACGGTGACGGTCAACACCTCGCAGATGAACGTGGTGGAGCACTGGGGCTACCAGGATGTGCGCGGCACTTCGATGGAAGACCCGGCGGTGTATGAGGCCTACAAGGAAATGACCGTGCCGGCGCAGCCGGGCTGGGTCGAGGAACACGTGCGCCGCCTGAGCGCCGCCGGTATTCAGAGCGCCTTCCAGTGCTACAACCTGAACAGCTTCGAGTCGGTCGAGCGCCTGATGCGCCGGGGCATCTATAAAGGCCCGCTGGTGATGAACTGGGTGGCCATCGGCGGCGGTATGGACGTGCCGAACATCTACAGCCTGGCCAACATCGTGCGGGCCGTACCCGACGGGGCGGTGCTCACCGTGGAAAGCTCGATGCGCAACGTGTTGCCGATCAACATGATGGGCATCGCCATGGGCCTGCACGTACGCTGCGGCATCGAGGACAACCTGTGGAACCAGGGGCAGACCGAGAAGATGTCCACGGTGCAGCAAATCGAGCAACTGGTGCGCATTTCGCGCGAGTTCGGTCGGCCGATTGCCACCGCCAAAGAGGCTCGTGAAATCAGCAAGATCGGCGTGTTCTACGACACCGTCGAAGAAAGCCTGCAGGCCAATGGTTTCGCGCCAAACCGCAATGGCGGCCAGCAGGGCTTCTTGCGCAAGACGGCTGAAACCGCTGACGGCAACTGAGCATTCGTTGAAGAATCCTCAAAGACAGTTGCTCCTGCAGGTAGCGCATTAGCCTGAAGCCTGCACGGTACCTGTGGGAGCGGGCACGCCCGCACCCACAGTGAATTGCAGGGATATCCAAGAGGCGCTGCGCAAGCCTGCAGCTGCTCGGCAACCTCAAATACTCAACCACAGTGCCAGGGCCGCCAAGGTCACCAGCAACACCGGCACGGTCAGCAGTATGCCGACCTTGAAGTAGTACCCCCAGCCGATCACCACCCCTTTGCGCGCTAGCACATGCAGCCACAGCAACGTGGCCAGGCTGCCGATCGGGGTGATTTTCGGGCCCAGGTCGCAGCCGATGACATTGGCGTAGATCATCGCCTCGCGCACCACGCCCTGGGCTTCGCTGGCATGGATCGACAGGGCGCCGATCAGCACGCTGGGCAGGTTGTTCATCAGGGATGACAGCAGTGCCGCAATCAGCCCGGTGCCCAGCGTAGCCGCCCACAGCCCATGGCCGGCAAGCCAGTCCAGTACCCCGGCAAGGGCGTCGGTCAGGCCGGCATTGCGCAACCCGTACACCACCAGGTACATCCCCAGCGAGAACACCACGATTTGCCACGGCGCTTCGCGCAGCACCCGGCGGGTGGCAATCACATGGCCGCGGGCAGCCACGGCGAACAGCACGGCGGCGCAGGCCGAGGCCACGGCGCTGACCGGGATGCCCAGCGGCTCCAGCACGAACAGCGCGGCCAGCAACACCACCAGTACCACCCAGCCCGCGCGGAACGTGGCGCGGTCGCGCACTGCCAGGGCAGGCAACTGCAAATCGTCCGTGGCGTAGCGCAGTGGGATGTCGCGGCGAAAATACAGCCACAGCACCAGCAGCGTGGCCGCTACCGCCACCAGGTTCACCGGCACCATCACGGCAGCGTAGGTGTTGAAGCCGAGCCCGAAGTAGTCTGCCGACACGATGTTCACCAGGTTGGATACCACCAGCGGCAGGCTGGCGGTGTCGGCGATAAACCCGGCACCCATCACGAAGGCCAGGGTTGCCGTGGGTGAAAAACGCAGCGCCAGCAGCATCGACATGACGATGGGGGTGAGGATAAGCGCTGCGCCATCGTTGGCGAACAGCGCTGATACCGCTGCCCCCAGCAGCACCATGAAGGCAAACAGGCGGCGCCCGTCGCCACGGGCCCAACGCGCCACATGCAAGGCCGTCCAGGCGAAGAAACCGGCTTCGTCCAGCAACAGGCTGATGACGATCAGGGCGATGAAGGTGGCGGTGGCGTTCCAGATGATTGCCCAGACGGTGGGGATATCGTGCAGTGACACCACGCCGGACAGCAGGGCCAGTACCGCACCCAGGGTGGCGCTCCAGCCAACGCCGAGGCCTTTGGGTTGCCAGATGACCAGGGTCAGGGTGAACAGGAAAATCAGCGTGGCTGGGAGCATGAACAAATGGCTCGGGTAAGGGGAAGGCAAGTGTAGCCAGTGCAGCAGGCAATTACTTGAGGATGGCCGGCATTCTGTGCAGGGGAACTGCGGCGCTCTGTTTCGCGGTTCAGCAAAGTTCCGTTACAAACATGTAAACTTCGTAAATAAGATTTACTCGCATTTGCAGCCCCCTATATTTACCACCCCTGTTGGCCACCAAACTGTGTTTGCGAGGCCGGTGGGCGAGGGCTCCCGGTTTCCGACAGGGATGTGCCGTTTCGCTCATGAATCGCAGGAGATGTACCCATGCAGTGCAGAACTTCACCCAACAGCCTGGCCCTGGCGTTCGTCGCGCTGGCGTCACCGGCCATGGTGGCCACAGCGGCCCAGGCCGAAGAGCAACGCACGGGTGAGGTGCTGGAAGTGCCGGTTGCCGATAACGCGCTGGTGATTCAGGACACCCTGATCACTGCCGAGCGCGAGGCGCGTCAGGCCTTGGGTTCGTCGATCATCACCGCCGACGACATCAAGCGCCACCCGCCGTCCAATGACCTGTCCGATATCATCCGCCGCGAGCCCGGCGTCAACCTGACCGGCAACAGCGCCAGCGGCGCGCGCGGCAACAACCGGCAGATCGACTTGCGCGGCATGGGCCCGGAAAACACCCTGATCCTCATCGACGGCAAGCCATCCAGCGCACGCAACGCCGTGCGTTATGGCTGGAACGGCGACCGCGATACCCGGGGTGAAACCAACTGGGTGCCGGCCGAAGCGGTCGAGCGCATCGAGATCTTGCGTGGCCCGGCCGCCGCACGCTACGGCTCTGGCGCCATGGGCGGGGTGGTCAACATCATCACCAAGCGCCCTACCGACGAACTGAAAGGCAGCGTCAGCCTGTACACGCAGCTGCCCGAAGACAGCGCTGAAGGCGCCAGCCAGCGGGCGAACTTCAACCTCGGCGGTGGCCTCACCGATAACCTCGGCTTCCGCCTGTTCGGCGGCCTGGCCAAGACCGACGCCGACGACCTGGATATCAACGCCAGCCACGCCAACAGCGCACTGGTTGCCGGGCGCGAGGGTGTGCGCAACAAGGACATCAACGGCCTGCTGAGCTGGAAACTCAACGACGAGCATCGCTTCGAAGCCAGTGCAGGCTACAGCCGCCAGGGCAACATCTACGCTGGCGACACCATGAACAGCAACGGCGGCAGCGACGTCGCACTGATTTCCAGCCTGTATGGCCACGAAACCAACGTCATGCAGCGCAGCACTTACGACCTGACCCACCTGGGCGACTTCACCTGGGGCACCAGCAAGACCACCCTGGCTTATGAATACGTGCGCAACTGGCGCCTTAACGAGGGCCTGGCCGGTGGCCCGGAAGGGGCGATCAACGACAGCGGCGCGGCAATGTCGCGGCTGCGCAACACGCGTTTGAACAGTGAGGTGAACTTGCCGTTCGCCGTGGGCAGCACTGAGCATGTGCTGACCTTGGGGGGCGAATACCTGTACGAGTCGCTCAACGACCAGGGCTCGTTCCGTCCGCAAAGCTTCGACCCGAGTGGGGCGGGCAATGACGCGATCAGCGGGTTCGACCGCAGCGAATCGAAAATGACCGCCAGAAGCTACGCGTTGTTCGTCGAAGACAATATCGTCATCGGCGACACGACGGTGACGCCCGGCCTGCGTTTTGACCATCACGAGATGTTTGGCGACAACTTCAGCCCGAGCCTGAACCTGTCGCACAAGCTCACCGAGGCGCTGTCGGTCAAAGGTGGTATTGCTCGCGCCTACAAGGTGCCGAACCTGTACCAGTCCAACCCCAACTACCTGCTGTACAGCCGCGGCCAGGGCTGTAGCGTGGAGCAGACCAACTCCGGTGGCTGCTACCTGCAGGGTAATGCCGACCTCAAGCCGGAGATCAGCGTCAACAAGGAAATCGGCCTGCTGTACGACCGCGGCACCTGGCGTACCAGCGCGACTTACTTTCGCAATGACTACAAGAACAAGATCATCGGCGGGACCGATGTGCTCTATGCCATCAACAGCGGCCGCCGCGTGACCGAGTGGGAGAACGCCGGTGAGGCGCGGGTGGAAGGCATCGAAGGCAACTTCTTCATCGAATTGACGCCGACCTTGGACTGGAACACCAACCTGACCTGGATGCTGGACAACGACAACCGCGAGACCGGTGAGCCGCTGTCGGTGATCCCGGAGTACACCGTCAACACCACCCTGGACTGGCGCGCTACCGAGCAGTTGTCGTTCCAGGTGGCGGGCACCTACTTTGGCAAGCAGAAGTCGCCAACCTACAACTACCGCACCCAGCAGGACTACGACAAGGCTGCACAGCAGGACGTCGAGGCCTATGGCCTGGTGGATCTGAGCGCCGGGTACAAGTTCAACGCCAACTACGACGTGCGGGTGGGGGTGAACAACGTGTTCGACAAGCAGATCCTGCGTGGCGGCAACGCCAGCAGTTCGGGGGCCAACACCTATAACCAGCCGGGCAGGGCGGTGTTTGCTGCGCTGAATATCAACTTCTGATCCACGGGGCCGCTGTGCGGCCCATTCGCCGGCAAGCCAGCTCCCACAGAATCTGCACAGTCATCGAGCCCTGTGCCTTCCCTGTGGGAGCTGGCTTGCCGGCGATTGGGTTGCGCAGCAACCCTGGCCTCATCACTGGCCTCAAGGAGCCCTCCGATGATCAAAGCCCCCGCCTGGCTACAGATCCTCTCCCGCAGCAGTGCCGCGCTGCTCGGCGGCTACGCCCTCAGCTACGCCGCCAGTGCCTGCCTTGCCCGCATCCTGCCGCTTTCTGCCGCCGATGCAGTCATTGTCGCCACCCTCCCGGCGTTCATTTTCCATACCGTCGCCATCCTCTGGGCCTTCGCCTGCCGTGATGCCCTGCGCGCCTGGGCGCCGCTGGCACTGGCTGTGCCGCTTGCCCTGATCGGCTTCTGGCCGCAGGTGCTGGAGCGTCTGGCATGAAGAACACCTTCACCCAATCGATGGCCTGGCTGCACACCTGGGCCGGGCTGATTTTCGGCTGGCTGCTGTTCGCCATCTTCGTCACCGGCACCCTGGCGGTGTTCGACAAGGAACTCAACCACTGGATGCAGCCGGAAATACCGGCTACGCAGGTGTCCCAGGCCGACGCCGCCCGCCGCGCGATCGACTATCTGCAGGCCCATGAGCCGCAGGCAGGTAACTGGGGGATCAGCCTGCCGAGCGAACGCGCCCCAGGGTTGCGCGTTTCTACCGGCGAGCGCCGCCACGGCGGTGGCGTTCAGCTCGACCCGCGCACTGGCGAGGCCATCGAAGTGCGCGACAGTGTTGGCGGCAACTTCTTCTTCCGCTTTCACTTCACCCTCGACCTGCCCCGCAACTGGGGTATTTTTGTGGTCGGCGCGTTGGCGCTGGTGATGCTTGCAGCACTGGTTACCGGCATCGTCATCCACAAAAAGATCTTCAAGGAGTTTTTCACCTTCCGGCCGAACAAGGGCCAGCGCTCGTGGCTGGATTTCCATAACGCCAGTGCGGTGCTGTTGCTGCCGTTCCACCTGATGATCACCTACACCGGCCTGGTGATCTTCATGCTTATCTATATCCCCGCCGGGGTCGATGCGCTGTTTGCCGGTGACACCCGCGCTTACTTCCAGGCCCAGGGCAATGCCCGTGTGGAACAGCCCCGTGGCCTGGCCAGGCAGCCGGCTGCGCTGGTGGATGTGGCACCGCTGCTGGCCCAGGCCGAGGCGCGGCTGGGGCCGATCGGCGGCTTGAACATCCGCAACCCGAACACGGCGGCGGCGCGGGTCGAAATTCGCCCCGAGCTGGGTAATCGCATTGCGCTGGCCAAGGGGCAAGCCATGGTCTTCGATGGCGTTA
The DNA here is from genome assembly GCA_947090765.1 of Pseudomonas sp. MM223. NCBI lineage: Bacteria > Pseudomonadati > Pseudomonadota > Gammaproteobacteria > Pseudomonadales > Pseudomonadaceae > Pseudomonas > Pseudomonas sp. MM223. Next base: position 2,319,866 of record OX352322.1, read on the forward strand.
GCGGGCAACTGCTCAGCGACGTGCCTGAATGGCGCGCGGTGCCTTTGACCCAGCGGGTCATGGTCGGCCTGCACTTCGCCCAGTTTGGCGGTTACCCGATGCGTTGGCTGTACTTCGTCTGTGGGTTGGTCAGTTGCCTGATGATTGCCAGCGGGCTGGTGCTGTTCTGCGTGAAACGTGGGCGCAAGTATGCCAGCGCCACTGCCGATGCTTCGGCACGGCGCTGGTACCGGGTGGCCGAGGTGTGCAACGTGGGCTTCATCAGCGGCCTGCTGCTGGCATGCGTGGGGCTGTTGTGGGCCAGCCGCTTGTTGCCGGTAGAACTGATGCAGCGGGAGAGCTGGGAAGTGCGTGCGTTCTTTGGCATATGGCTGCTGGCGTTGTTGCATGCCGGTGTGAGGCCGCCACGCCGAGCCTGGGTTGAGCAACTGCTGCTGACGGCATTGCTGTGCATCGGCCTGGGTGCGTTTGGCGGCCTCGACGATGCGATGCGCCTATGGGTAGCAGCCTGTGCGCTGGTGCTCGGGGTGTTGATTGGACTGGTGGCCTGGCGGGTGCGGCAGGCACAGCCGGCGCAGCAGAAGGCCCGGGCAGGGCGGCAGCAGGAGGCCGAGGCATGATGATGTGGATTACAGGCGCCGTGCTGTTTGCTTATGCCGGTATGCTCGGGTTGTGCCAGGGGCTGGAGCGGCATTACAAGCAGGTATGGAATCGCACCTGCCCGCGCGTGTGGCGTATCGGCCTGCGCAGTGCCGGTTGGTTGGCGTTGCTGGCCAGCCTGGTGCTGTGCGCCCAGGCATGGGGTTGGGCCATGGGGCCGGTGGCCTGGTTTGGCGTGCTGTCGCTGGCGGGGATGCTACTGGTGGTGGTGCTGCCGTACTGGCCGCGGCTGGCGGTGGCGTTGGTGGCGGCAGTGCCGATGTGGGGGTTGATACAGTTAGCCACCTGACTTGAAAGCTGGCGCGATCACTGTAGGAGCGGCTTCAGCCACGAACACCGGCAAAGCCGGTGCCATCCACCGCGTTTATTTCTTCGCGGGTAAACCTGCTCCCACAGGGTCGGTGCTAGGTTTCACTTAAGTGGATTTCAACTGACCACCTTGGCAAACGCCTCACGAAAGCGTTGCATGTCCCGCTCATCGCCAACACTCACTCGCACCCAGTTCGGCCAGCTCGGCCAGATTCGGCCTACCAGCACACCTTCCTCGGCCAGGCGATCGACCACTGGTTGTCCTGGGTTACGCATGTCGACCATGAAGCAATTGGTCTGCGATGCGGTACAACGCCAGCCTCGCTCAGCCAGCCAGGCGATGGTCTGATCACGCAGGCGGGCGTTGTCGGCCTTGCGTTGGGGCACCAGTTGGCGGTCCTGCAGACTGGCCAGGCCCGCCAGCAGGGTAGGGGCCGGGGCAACGTTCTGGCCGTCGTAGACCTCCAGCTTTTTCAGCAATGGCGCCTGACCAACCGCCAGGCCCAGGCGTGCGCCAGCCATGCCGTAAAGCTTGGAGAACGTCTGCAATACCAGCAGTTCGGGGTGCTCCCTGACCAGGCCGATGCAGCTTTGGGCGTCGCTGAAATGAATGTAAGCCTCGTCCACCAGCACCACGCTACCTGCCGGCTTGCGTGTCAGCAGTCGTTCGATGTCCTTGCGTGGGGTAACGGTGCCGGTAGGGTTGTTTGGGTTGCACAGGTAAATCAGGCCCGGGGTGCGGTCTGCCGCCAGCATGGCATCGATGTCATGGGCGTGGTGGGCGTTCAGGGCAATGCTGTGCACCTGTGCGCCCCGTTCGGCGGCAGCTTCGACGGGGGCTTCGTACGACGGTTCGGGCACCACCAGGCTACGCTGCCCGGTAAAGGCCATTACTGCATGCTGCAGGGCCAGTTTGGAGCCGCAGAACACCTGCACCTGGCCCTGCGCCAGGCCATGCTCGGCAGCAAAGGCATCAATCAAGCGGTACTGCGCGTCGTAGGGGTAGCGCCCACACAAGCCGATCCCTTCGCGCATTGCCTCGCGTGCTGCCGGGCTGGGGCCCCAAGGGCTTTCGTTGTAGTTGATGCGTACGGGGCCGCTACTGCCGGCCGTGGCGTGCGTGGCAGCGTTGGCCCAGTTGATCTGCCCGAGCAATGGCAAGGCCATACCCAGGCCTACCAGTGAGCGACGTGTCATATCGGTCATGCGTCGACGTCCTTGTTGGCAATGGTTTACTTTGGGACGAGTCGGATAGACCGCGATTAATGATGGCAGATTGATGCAGGCGCCTGTGCGCCGTGCGAATGTTGCGGTAAAAAGTGCCTCAGCGTGCTAAACCGTTCGCCTCAGCCAACTGCGAGAGAGCCCCGGTGAAAGCCGTCCGCCTGACCCTGATCTGCCATGCCCTGACCCAGGCCCAGAAGACCGGGTGCCTGCACCGTGCCGATGACGGCATCTTGCCCTTGGATCAACAGCCCGGCGTTTTACTACCTGGCATTCAGGTGCTGACTGCGCCGGAGCTGCGAGCATCCGAGACGGCGGCGTGGTTGTCGGAGTCGGCGCAGTTCGAGCCGGCCTTGGCCGACTGTGACTTGGGGCATTGGCAGGGGCTTGCATTGAAGCAATTGCAGGCTGATCAGCCTCAGGCGCTGGCGCAATGGTTACAGGACCCGACAAGTGCGCCGCATGGGGGGGAGTCGTTCACGGTGCTTTGCCAGCGTATGGCTTCCTGGCTGGCAAGCTTCGACAAGCCGGGCGAATGGCTGGCGGTGACCCATCCCATGGTTATTCGTGCCGTGCTGGTGCAGGTGTTGGGCTGCCCGATGAGTGCCAGTCAACGCATCGACGTACTGCCACTGTCGCGCCTTGAGCTGAGCTTTACCGGGCAGTGGCGGCTACGCCTGGGCTGAGGGTCAGAACGCCAGCTTGTAGCCGATCAGCAGCAACATCGCCGCCAGGCACGGGCGCAGCACGCGGTCAGAGATCCGCCCGGTGAGGTGGCTGCCCAGGTAGATGCCTGGCAGCGAGCCCAGCAGCAGGTAGCCCAGCAGCGACCAGTCCATGTTGCCCATGCCGGCGTGGCCCAGGCCTGCAACCAAGGTGAGCGGCACGGCGTGAGCGATTTCGGTACCGACCAGGCGGCGGGTGACCAGAAACGGGTACAGCAGGAACAGCGCCACGGTACCCAGGGCGCCAGCACCGATGGAGGTGAGCGTAACCATAACCCCCAGCACCACGCCGGTGAGCACGGTAAGGGTGTTCAGGCTGCGGTCGCTGAGGTGATAGTGGTCACCGGCATGGCGGCTGGCGAAGGCTTGCAGGCGCGATTTGAACAGGATCGCCAGCGCGGTCAGGATCAGTACTACCGCCAGGCCTTGCTTGATGATGGCGTTGAGTGCGGACGTGTCGGTGTGCAGGGTGCTGAGGAACCACAAGGTCAGCGCTGCCGCGGGCACGCTGCCCAGGCTGAGCAGGCCGGTAATCTTCCAGTCGATGTTCTTCTGCCGGGCATGTACCCAGACACCGCTGGCCTTGGTGATAGCTGCATAGAGCAGGTCGGTGCCCACGGCCGTAGCCGGGTTGATGCCAAACCACAACAGGATCGGGGTCATCAGCGAGCCGCCACCGACGCCGGTCATGCCGACGATGAAACCCACGACCAGGCCAGCAATGGTGAAACCGAAAGAACCTACATCCATACGCTACTCGACTGCCCAACTTTGCCCGTTATCGGATGCAGCCAGCATATAGATTTTTTTATAGCCAAATAGACTTGTTCGTTATTAGGTTATAACCGGTGCGGCCTGCAAGGGCCCTATCGCCGGCAAGCCGCTCCCACATCAACCGCGTTACCTTCAAGTCATATGCAGTTCCTGTGGGAGCTGGCTTGCCGGCGATAGGGCCCTTGCAGGCCGCACCGAGTCAACGATCTGTCATCACCACCATCACATGCGCATCGCCGCCGTCATCGCTCTCGGACAGGTAGATGTGCCCCACCTGGCTATCGAAGTACGCCGTTTCCTGCGGCCCGATGCTCACGGCTTCACCGGTTTCGAACTCGATGCGCACGCGCCCGCTCAGCACCAGGGCGAACTCTTGCCCGGGATGGCGGATAAAACCGTCGAACTGGCCGCGTTCGCGGGCGATGATGCGGGCATAGGCTGGGGTCATGCGCCGTTCGGGGAAGTCGCCAGCGATCGGGTGGTAGTCGTAGGTGCCGGTGGAGTAGCCGGCCGCCGCTGGTAAAGAGTCGACCACCACGGTCACTGGCACCGGGGCGGTGACCGTACCGCTGGCGCGAAACAACTGGGCAATGTCGACATTCAACGCCCGTGCGGCGGCGGCCAGCTTTTCGTAGCTGACCGAGACTTGTGCGAGCTCCATCTTCGACAAGGTAGACACCGGCACCCCACTGGCTTCGGACAATTGCTTGAGGGTCATCTGGCGCGCCTTGCGCACTTGGCGCAGGCGCTGGCCGACTACAGTGCGGTCAAGCAGGGGTAGGGCAGCGGGCATTCAGGGTTCTCGGCATACGGCGTTGGTCGGGCATCTTACCTTGGACACTTGCGTATTTCTAAATTCTCATATATTAGAATTCTCATAAATGATAATTGGCCTGGCAGGAGCGTGCATGACCCCGACCTACGACACCCTGATCATCGGTGCCGGCATTGCCGGTGCTTCACTGGGCTACCGCCTTGCTGGCCAGCAGCGTGTGCTGTTGCTCGAACGTGAATCACAGCCTGGTTACCATTCCACCGGGCGTTCGGCGGCCATGTTCATGGAGGCTTACGGCACCCCGCAGATCCAGGCGCTGACCCGCGCCAGCCGGGCCTTTTACGAAACGCCGCCGCAAGGCTTCTGCGAGCATCCGCTGCTGGAGCCGCGTGGCTGCCTGTATGTGGCCAGCATGGAGCAGCGCGAGCTGCTTGAGCAGGCCCACGCGCAAAACCTGGCCAATGGCACCGAAGTCAGCCTGCTTGACCGTGACGCCGCCTTGGCCCTGGTGCCCAGCCTGCGTGGCGAAACCCTGGCCGGCGCAGTGCTTGAACCGGGTGCGATGGACCTGGATGTCCATGCTCTGCACCAAGGCTTCCTGCGCGGTTATCGCGCCGCCGGCGGTGAGCTGCGTTGCAATGCCGAGCTGGTCCAGGCCAGGTACCAGGGCGACCTGTGGCAGGTTGAGCTGGGCGACGGCAGCCGGGTGCAGGCCCGCCAGCTGGTCAACGCCGCTGGCGCCTGGGCCGACCGCGTGGCCGAGCAGTGCGGCGTGGCGCGCATTGGCCTGCAACCCTGCCGGCGCAGCGCCTTCACCTTCCCTGGCCCGGTGGACCAGGACTTCGCCCGTTGGCCGGCGGTGATCGGCGTTGACGAAAGCTTTTACTTCAAGCCCGACGCTGGCCAGCTGCTGGGGTCGCCAGCCAACGCCGACCCGGTCGAACCCCAGGACGCCGCGCCAGAAGAGCTCGACGTCGCCTTGGGCATCTACAACATCGAAGCCATGACCACCTTGGCGATCCGTCGCCCCAGCCACACCTGGGCCGGGCTGCGCTCGTTCGTCGCCGACGGTGACCTGGTAATTGGTTTCGATGCGCACGCCCCCGCGTTTTTCTGGCTGGCGGCGCAAGGTGGCTATGGTATCCAGTCGGCCGCCGGTGCCTCGCGCCTGGCTGCCGACCTGCTGCTTGGTCAACCCCTGTGCCCTAGCCTTGTCAGCCAGGGCGTGGCGCCCGAGCGCCTGTCCCCGTCCCGTTTCCAGCAACCTTGAAAGGAGCATCACATGAGCAAAGACATCCAGCGTTTCCCCAGCAGCCTGCCGTTCCCGTTTTCCCGTGCAGTGAAGGCCGGTGGTTTTCTGTTCCTCTCCGGCCAGGTGCCGATGAGTGCCAGCGGCGAAGTGGTGCGCGGTGATATCCAGGCCCAGACCCGCGCCGCCTGCGAGCGCATCGCCGAAAGCCTGGCGGCGTGCGGCGCGCGCTTTGATCAAGTGGTAAAGGCTACGGTATGGCTGTCGGACATGAGCCATTTCACCGGCTTCAACGAGGTCTACAAGGAGTTCTTCGGCGCGGCGCTGCCGGTGCGTTCTACCGTGGCCTCGGCCTTGGCGCTGGGGGTGGATGTGGAGATTGAAGTGCAGGCGTTTATCGGCGACGTGTAACCGAACACAACGCTTTTGTAGGAGCAGCCTTGCGCTGCGAAGAGGCCAGTAAAGCCAAAGCATTTGCAACGACCTTACCGTCCTCTTCGCAGCGCAAGGCTGCTCCTACGTGAGATATGCGGCGCCAATGACACAACAACAATAAATCCAGAGGTTCACATGCAAGAGCAGCTGAAGATTGCCGGTGCATTTGTCGGCGTGATTGTGGGGGCGGGGTTTGCTTCAGGGCGGGAACTGTTGTTGTTCTTTGTCGATTTTGGCGTGTGGGGACTGGTCGGGGCGATGGTCAGCGCCGCCTTGTTCACCTTCCTTGGCATGGCCCTGGCGGGGTTGGGCAACCGGCAGCAGGCCACCTCGCACAAGGATGTGATCCAGGCCATCTGCGGTCGCCACCTGGGCCTGTTCGTCGACTGGCTGATCACCTTTTTCATGTTCGCCGTCACCGTGGTCATGCTGGCCGGCGGTGGTGCGCTGCTGGAGCAGCAGTTCGGCATTCCGGCACTGGCCGGTAGCGTGCTGGTGACGCTGGTGGTGGTGGGCATCGTGTGCCTGGACGTGCGCAAGGTGATCCTGGCCATTGGCGCCATCACCCCGCTGTTGATCCTGGTGGCGTCGGCAATCGCGTTGTATGCCGTGTTCACCCGCGAGCAGAGTTTCGCCGCCCTCGATCACCTGGCCAGCCAGCAACAAGCGGGCACCCGTCACTGGCTGCTGGGCGCGTTCCTGTATGTGTCTTACAACATCGTGGCCGGTGCGCCGATCCTGGCCATTCTGGGTGGTTCGGCCAAGGGCGAGAAAACCGCAGTGTGGGGTGGCCTGCTGGGTGGTGCGGCGCTGGGCGGCCTGATGCTGGTGATGAGTGCCGGGTTGTTGTCGCGCCTGGACAGCGTGGCCGACTTGCCGATGCCGATGCTGTCGATTGCCAGTGAAGTGTCGCCGCTGCTGGGGCTGGTGATGTGCCTGATCATCTTCGGCATGATCGTCAACACCGCGGTGGGTACGTTGTTCTCGTTCCTTTCGCGGCTGCTGCCTGCGGGCACGGCGAAGTTCCGCTGGGGCTCGGTGGTTACCGGGGTGGTGGCGTTTGGTTGCAGCCTGGTGGGGTTCATCAGCCTGGTGGGCGAGGTGTACCCGTTGTTTGGCTACCTGGGGTTCGTGCTGATGGCGGCCGTATTGCTGGCCTGGGTGCGGCGGGGCAGGGCCGTTAAAGCGGCGGTGGCATAAGGGGCCGCTGCGCAGCCCAATCGCCGGCAAGCCAGCTCCCACAGGTACTGAACAGGCCTTGCGGTCGGCGCGGTCAAGGTGGGAGCTGGCTTGCCGGCGATTGGGCCGGTACAGGCGACAACAAGCATTGGCCGTTGCCGCCTGATGTCAGCGGTTAGATCCTGAAGCTGCCCACCAGTTGCTTCAAGCGCCCGGCCTGCTGAGCCAGCTGGTCGCAATGGCGCAGGGTGTCGTTGAGGTTTTCCACCCCCTGCTGGTTCAGGGCGTTGATCTGGGTGATGTCCAGGTTGAGGCTCTCGACCACGGCGGTCTGCTCTTCGGTGGCGGTAGCCACCGACTGGTTCATGCCATCGATTTCGCCAATGCGCTGGGTCACGCTGGCCAGGCGTTCGCCGGCCTGGTTGGCCACCTGCACGGTCTGCTCGCTGGACACCTGACTGGTGTTCATGGTGTGCACCGCTTCGCGCGAGCCTACTTGCAGGCTGGTAATCATGCGGTGGATCTCTTCCGCGGACTCTTGGGTGCGGTGCGCCAGGTTACGCACTTCGTCGGCCACCACGGCAAAACCACGGCCGGCTTCACCGGCACGGGCCGCCTCGATGGCGGCGTTCAGTGCCAGCAGGTTGGTCTGCTGCGAGATGCCCTTGATCACATCAAGGATCTTGCCGATTTCGTCGGTGCTGGCGTTAAGCGTTTCGATCTGCGCGCAGGACTCGCTGATGCGCTGCGACAGGGCGGTCATGGCGCTGATCGCTTCCTCGACCACTTCACGGCCACCGTGGGCCTGCTCGCTGGCGCCGCTGGCATGCTGCGAGGCATCGGCGGCGTTGCGGGCAATTTCCTGGGTGGCGGCACCCAGTTCGTTGATGGCTGCGGCCACGCTGTTGGTGCGCATGCTCTGTTCTTCAGAGCCGCTGATCGATGCGTTGGACGCGCTGACCACTTTCTCCGACAGGTCATGCACCAGGCGGGTGGCCGAGGACACTTCGCTGATCGAGGCATGGATGCGCTCGACAAAGCGGTTGAACGAGGTGGCCAGCTCGCCGAATTCGTCCTTGTTCTGCACGGTCAGGCGGCGGGTAAGGTCGCCTTCACCCTCGGCGATGTCGCGCATGGCGCGGCCCATGGTGGTCAGCGGGCTCATCAGCACCGGGATCAGCAGGCCGAGCAGGCCTGCAATGGCAGCCACGGCAATCAGCATGGCGATGATCGCCGAAGTGCGGAACTGGCTGAGCGCGGCGTAAGCCTTGTCTTTGTCGATCGACAGGCCGATGTACCACTGCGCCGAAGGCAGGCCGGCCACCGGGGCGAAGGAGATGATGCGCTCCTGGCCGTTGAGGGTGACATCCTGCATGCCGGCGGCAACCCGCAGGTTGCTGCCGGGGTAGATATCCTTGAGGTTCTTCATCACCTGGTCTTTGTCGGGGCTGACAATTACCTGGCCATTGGCGTCGGCCAGGAAGGCGTGGCCGATGCCACCGAAATCGACCGAGTTGATGATTTCAACCAACGTGTCGAGGGTCACGTCACCACCGACCACACCCATCAGTTCGCCATTGCTCCTGCTTTTCACAGGGGTGGCGATGGTCACCATCAGGCCACCGACGGCGCCCTGGTACGGGGCTGTCAGCACGGTCTGCCCGGCGCTGGCGGCGGCGCCATACCACGGGCGCTGGCGGGGGTCGTAACCGGCAGGCATCTGGGTATCCGGGCGCTGGGTGAACACCCCGTTGGCCTGGCCCAGGTAGGTGAACAGGAAATTGCGCGTGTAGGAAGGCTGCTCGATCAGCCCGGCCAAGGTCTCGCCGGCACCTTGCTGGCCGATGTCCTGGGCCAGGTTTTCCAGCACCAGGATGCGCCCGCTCATCCAGTTTTGTACGCTGCTGGCGGTCAGTGCGCCGGACTGTTGAACCGAGGCTTCGATGTTCTGGCGGATGGTGTTGCGTTGCAGGTAGTCGTTGTAGAGCGTGAACAGGGCAAATGCCAGGACCACGACGCCGCAGGCGCTGAGCAGGATCTTGTGGCGAAATTTCAGGTTCATGTTTCGAGACCTTGAGCCAATGAGGGGAGGGCGCAGCATGCTTATGACGCACTGCGGGGCCTATCGACTGGGATATCGGCTCAAGGGGTAAAAGATTGAAGCGCCTACAGAAATTTCTTGCAGCCGTGTCGACGGGCGGTAGTCAGTGGCGCCCCAACTGCTCGATCAACAACCGCGCGGCTTGCTGCAGCGGCTGCTGTTTGCGCCACAAGATGTGCACCGGCAGCTGCAACTCGTTGCGTGTATTGCGAAAATCCAGGCGTACCAGGCGCCCGCTGGCCAGTAGCGGTGCGACCCGCGACAGCGGCAGGTCACCCCAGCCCAGGCCGGCTTCGACCATCTGCAACGCCAGGTCGAAGCTGTCGGTGGACCAATGCGTTGCACCGATCAGCGAGCGCGGGTCGGCCAGCGGCAGGTCGCGGCTGCGTACAAGAATCTGGCGCACCCGGGTCAGGTCTTCGAGGTAGTGAATGCGCCCCTCGCGCAAGGCGGGGTGGGTGGGCGACAGGGTCGCCACCAGTGCCTCCATGCCGATGTGCTGGAAGCCTCGCCGCGCATCGACCTGCAGGCCGGCAAACGCCACACAGAGGTCGGCCCGCCCGCTGTCCAGCAGCTGCAGGGCTTCTTCTTGCGGGGCGCTAAGCAGGGCGATGTCCAGCAACGGGTGGCACTCGCCCAGGCTGGCGATGGCCGCCAGCAGCGGGCGGTGATCGATGTCTGGTACAACGGCCACGCTCAGGCTGCTTTCCAGCCCTTGGGACAGCTCCAGGGCATGCACCTGAAGCAGCCCCAACTGTTCGGCAATCAGCCTGGCGTGCGGCTCCAGGGCCAAGGCTTTTGCGGTAGGGCGCACTTCACGCGAGCCGCGTTCGAACAGGCTGTAGCCCAACTCGGCCTCAAGGTTGCCAATGGCCATGCTTACGGCCGAAGGCACCCGCTGCAGGGCGCGTGCGGCGGCGGAAAACGAGCCGCGATCGAGCACGGCAAGAAACAGCTGGATGTTGTCGCTGGAAAAATTCATGGCAGCCTCCTGTCAGTAGATCTGACAGCTGCTGACTTTTGCTGTCAAGCACGATGAAGCATGATCGCACCCCATCGCTTTTGTCATTGGAGGTAAAACCGGGTGCAGGGACTGAAACGCAAACTGGTCTATGTGACTTTCTATGAAATGATCGGGTTGTGCATGTCGACCCTCGGGCTGGCCTATCTGTCGGATACCCAGGCGTCGCATACCGGGCCGCTGGCGGTAATGATCACCACCATCGCCATGCTCTGGAACCTGGTCTACAACACCCTGTTCGAGTACTGGGAAAGCCGCCAGGCCAAGCGCGGGCGCAGCGTGGGGCGCCGAGTGGCGCATGCCATCGGCTTCCAGCTGACCCTGGTGGTGTACCTGATCCCGCTGATTGCCTGGTGGCTGGACATGACGCTGGTGGAGGCATTGCTGGTGGACATGGCGTTCATCATTCTGGTGCCGTGCTACACCTTTGCCTACAACTGGGCGTTTGACCGGGTGTTCGGGTTGCCCAGTTCGGCCATGGCTACCGCTTGATGTAGCTTGTACCGGCCTCTTCGCAGCACAAGGCTGCTCCTACAGGGGCCGCACCCGCCTGAAGGTTGTGCAATCCCTGTAGGAGCAGCCTTGTGCTGCGAAGAGGCCGGTACAGGTACCGCCTAAGGTGGCAGGCGGATGATCAAAGGTTCTTGCTGCTGCTTCACCTGCTGTTCCACCGGTTGCTCGGTCGGCCGCGGCATGCTGGCCAGCAAGCTGTCCTCAACCTGCCCCGACAGGTAATACACCCCCGCCATTGCCCCGCTCTGGCGGTTCTCCATCAGCTCCTGCCACTCCTGGTTCAACGCCACGTTGAGGATCACCCGCAGTTGCTCGACCATCTGCGGTTGTTCGCGGTCATGGGTCATCATGCCGTAGCCGGCCGCGGCGATCGAAATCATCGCCCCTGCCACTTTGCCGACTGCCGACGCCACGGCGCTGGCGATGCCGCGTGGGGCCAGGGTAGCGCCGAGCTTGTCACTTGCCTGGGTGGCCACCGAGTTCAACCCGACGTCGGTCCGCCCGGGGCCTTTGCTGGCCAGTTGGTGAAGGTGCTGGCGCATGGCTTGCCAGGCTGGCTGCTGGTCCAGCGGCTTGGCCCGTAGCAGTTGATACAGGGTCGCATTGCGGGCATCTGGTGGCCCCAGGGCGATGGCGGGAATACGGTTGAGGCGCTGGCTGATTTGCTCGGGCGGCGCGTTATAGCGGCTGATAATGGCTGGCAGCTGCTGGCCGAACAGTTGCAGGTACAGGCTCGCAGGCCCGGTCGCGGATGCCCTCGGGGTTGATCTGTTCGGCCACCGGCTCGATCACCCGCTCGTGGTACTGCTCCTGCAGGTACAGGGCCAGGCGCTTTTCTGCCGGCTCTCGGCCTTTGCCACTGTCGAGTTTGTACCAGGCCACCTTGAGGGTCAGCCACTGCTGGGTCCAGTAGCCGGTGAACCAGGGGATGAAGTCACTTTCGGTGCGCTGTTGTACCTGCTCCCGCCATACCCGCATCGAGCGCCGGGCATAGTCGTTGGCCGAACCGGCGGCGCCGACCGAGGCATCGATCAGTTCCTGGTCGATGCGTTCCCAGGCGGCAGGCGTCAGCACCGCAGGCGGTGGCGGGGCAGGCGGGCGCTTGCCCGCGCAACCGGCGAGCGCCAGCAGAAGGCACAGCAACAGCGGGATTCGAGCACTCACGCAGCCGCCTCCCTGATAGGGGCTGGGGTGGTTTTTGCAGTATAGGGTGGGGTTTTTGGGGCTGCTGTGCAGCCCATCGCCGGCAAGCCAGCGCCCACAGGGATCGCGGCAATCTTAAGAGCGACGCAGGACCTGTGGGCGCTGGCTTGTCGTGGCGACGAACCGCGTCGATGGGGCGCGCAGCGACCCGGGTCATTTCAGGTCGAGCTTTTCTTCCAGGCGGTCCAGGTGCTTGTGCATCAGCCCAAGGGCCGCCTCGGCATCGCCTTGCTCCACAGCATCGATGATCGCCGCATGTTCTTGCCACGCACAGTGGTCGCAGCACGGCGACTCGTAGCGGGCGATGATCAGCGAGGTCATGGGCACCAAGCCATTGAGAAACCGCGCCAGTGGTGCATTGGCTGCCACCTGCGCCAGTTTAAGGTGGAACTCGCCACCCAGGCGGATCGCCGCGCAGCGTTCGCCGCTTTCATGGTGCTGGCGCTCGCGGTCCACCAGTTGCCGCAGTTGGCGCACTTGCGCCGGCCGGGCGCGTTGGGCCGCCAGGGTAATCAGCGTGGTTTCGGCCAGGCGCCGGGCACTGAGCACCTGGCGTGCCTGGTCTGGGTCGGGCGCGGCCAGGTGCGCGGTGTGGCTGGGGCGCTGCACCACCACCTGCTGGTCGGACAGGCGCCCAAGCACACGGCGTATCACGGTGCGGCTGACACCAAAGGCATGGCCCAGCGCCTGCTCGGGCAGCAGGGCGCCCGGTGGCAGGCGCTGTTCGAGAATGGCGTCAAACAGCCGAGGGTAGATTTGCTCGGCCGACAGGCGGGTTTCGCCAGCAGCCAGCAAGGCTGGCAGGTGGGGGGCGGCATTCATGGTCGCTCTCCTGGGGTCATGGGCGCGGGTGTTCGTCCGGGATGTTCAGCGGGATGCCCATGCGCTGGCCTTCGGCCAGAATGTGCTGACGCATCTGGGCGCTGGCCTGGGCACTGTTGCGTTCGCGAATGGCACGTACCACGGCTTCGTTTTCCTTGAGCCGTGCCGCCAGGTGTTCGGGCGAATTGCGCAGCATGTCGGCACTTTGCTTCAAGGCATTGCCGGTCTGCTGCACCACGCTCTGGAAGATCGGGTTGGTGGTGAGGGTGAACAACGCCTCGTGGAAGGCGATGTAGGCTTTTACCCCGGCTTCGCTGTCATCGGCTTCCAGCGCTTCACGCATGTCCATCAGGGTCAGGCGTAACTGGCCGACGTCCTGGCTGTTGGCCGACTGCGCCACCAGCCCGACGATGAAAGGTTCGAGGGTGTAGCGCAGTTCCAGCACATCGGCCAGGCTGGCCGCCGCACTGGTGTCCATGCCCGCTTCCTGAGTGACGGCGTCGGCATCCAGCACCAGTACACCCTTGCCCGGCAGCGAGCGCACCAGGCCCAGGGTTTCCAGTACGGTCACCGCTTCGCGCAGGCTGGGCCGGCTGATGCCCAGCTGTTCGGCCAGCTCGCGCTGGCCTGGCAGCATGTCGCCGGTGCGCCATTGGCCCCGGGCCAAGGCCTGGCGCAGTTTTTCCACGACTGAGTTGACGACGGTCGATGAGCGATCACGGTTCGCTCCTGCAAGGGCCGGCGTTATCGCCGGCCACTTTCGGTCAAAATTCCTGTTGATGGTGCGTGTTGGGCTGTTTGCGCGGCGTTGGGGTGAAGCCGAGCTTGCCGTCGAGCACGTTCTGCGCGCGCTCCAGGTCAATGTCCTTTTCCCAGCGGGCAATGGCCACGGTGGCCACGCAGTTGCCAATCAGGTTGGTCAACGCCCGGCCAATGCCCATGAACCAGTCCACCGCCAGTACCAGCACCAGGCCCACCACCGGAATCGCCGGTACGGCCGTCAGGGTGGCGGCAAGGATCACCAGTGCCGAGCCTGGGATGCCGTGGGCCCCCTTGGAAGTCACCAGCGATACCAGCAGGATGGTCAGCAGGTCGGTCATTTCCAGTGGCGTGCCGGTGGCGTTGGCGATGAACACGATGGCCAGGGTCAGGTAGATGGAGAAACCGTCGAGGTTGAACGAGTAGCCGGTCGGGATTACCAGGCCGACCGTGGAACTGCCAATACCCAGGTGCTCCAGCTTGCGCATGATCTGTGGCAGCACAGCGTCGGAAGACGCAGTGCCAAGGACGATGGTTAGCTCTTCACGCAGGTACTTGATCAACGGCAACAGCTTCAGGCCCGACAGGCGCATCACCGTACCCAGCACGATCAGCACGAAGCCGGCGCAGGTCAGGTAGAACAGTGCCACCAAACCGCCCAGATGCTGCAGCGATTCCAGGCCGTACTTGCTGGTGGTGAAGGCGATGGCGCCGAACACGCCAATGGGGGCCAGGCGCACGATCATGCCCATGATGCGGAAGATCACATGGCTCAGTTCGTTGATCAGCCGCGAGATGCCGGCGGCCGAGTCACCCACCAGGTTCAGTGCGCTGCCGAACAGCACCGAGAACAGCAGTACCTGAAGAATGTTGTTATCGGCGAAGGCACCTACCACCGAAGTGGGAATCAGGTCCATGAAGAACGCCGTGGCGCCATGGATGTGCTGGCCGCGCTCGGCCAACCCGTTGGCATCGGCGCTGGACAACTGGTCCAGGTGGATATTGGCACCGCTGCCGATGCCACTGCTGAAGGCGAACACCAGGCCGATCACCAGTGCCAGGGTAGTCAGCACTTCAAAATAGATCACCGACTTCAGGCCGATGCGCCCGACCTTTTTCAGGTCGCCCGCGCCCGAGATGCCGCTGACCACCACGCAGAACACGATCAGGCCGATCAGCATCTTGATCAGCTTGATGAAGCCGTCGCCAAGGGGTTTGAGTTGCAGGGAGAGGTCGGGAAAACTAAGACCGCAGGCGATGCCGAGGGCAAGGCCGAGCACGACTTGCAGGAAGATCGAACGCGAGCACCATTTGAGCATGGGGGGAGTCTCTGATCGGTGTCCTTGCTTCGGTAGCCGCACGGGGCGAAAGAGCGCAGGACTTAATTATTGTGGTCTTACCGGTTTGTTCAGCGCGAAGCCATAAAAGCGCGAAAAATCCGACTTTGCAAGGGTTTTTGGCCTTACCGGTCTGACCAGTTATGGGGCATTCTGGTTTGCCAGGCTCTAGTTCGGTGCGTGCCATGCATGGAGCTCGTACGCATTTGTGCCGCACCTGGCAGCGCCGGAATCTCCGCTGCAATCCGCTTGCCAAGCGCAGTGGCGAGCGGTGAATCATGGATAACGTCATGATCCGTAAGGTTTATTTGCTTTATACGACGGGGCTCGTAGAATCCGCGCCTGACTGGGTAGTCACTAAGCAGGCGTTTACGGGCGTATTTATCCCGGACCACGTTCGGCAGTAGACGCCTGGCCCCCCCATGAATGGAGTTTCATCGTGCGTCTCAACCTGCCGGTAACCCCGGTCGAGCAACGTTTTCCCTCTGATCAGCGGCTGATTTCCGCTACTGATACCACCAGCCTGATCACCTATTGCAACCCTGAATTCGCCGCCATCAGCGGCTACAGCGTGGCCGAACTGATCAGCAGCCCGCACAACCTGGTGCGTCACCCGGACATGCCGCCGGCGGTGTACGAGCGGATGTGGCGCTACCTGAAGGCTGGCAAGAGCTGGATGGGCATCGTCAAGAACCGCTGCCGTAACGGTGACTATTACTGGGTCAACGCCTACGTCACGCCTATCCTCGAAGGCGGGCGCGTGGTTGGCTATGAGTCGGTACGGGTGTGCCCCACGCGTGAACAGGTGGCACGCGCCGAGGCCCTGTACGCGCGGATGCGCACCGGCCAGGCGGCACTGTCGGCGCCGCGCCGGCTGAGCCTGCTGGCGCAGGACTTGGCCCTGCCCCTGCCCCTGCCCCTGGCCGCTGGGCTGCTGGCGCTGGGCGCCAACCGGTTGTGGCCGGGCCTTGTGGGGCAGGGGATTGGCGTGGGGTTGTTCGTGGCTTACGGCCTGTGGGTGCGCAACGCCCTCGGGCGCCAGATGCAGCAGGTGGTGCAGGGCGCCGAAGGTACCTTCGCCGACCCGGTCGCAGCGTTGACCTACAGCGACCTGCCGGGTGCTGCCGGGCAACTGCAACTGATGCTGATCAGCGAAGAGGCGCGCCTGAAAACCGCATTGACGCGGTTGAGCGACCTGGCCGGGCAAATGGCCGTGGCGGCCCACGATGCCGGGCAGCTGTCACGCAGCACCGAGGCGGCGTTGCTGGAGCAGCGCGCCGAAACCGACCTGAGTGCTACGGCGATGAACCAGATGGCGGCCTCCATCGGCGAAGTGGCCAACCATGTGCAGTTGACCGCCGCCGAAGCCCACACGGCGCACCAGCTGGCCGAACAGGGTAGCCAGGTGGCCGACGCCAGTGGTGCGGCCATTCGCAGCCTGGCCAGCACCGTGACCCAGATCAACCAGGCGGTCAGCCACCTGGCTGGTCAGACCGGTGCCATCGCCGAGGCTGCCGGGATGATCCGCGGTATTGCCGAGCAGACCAACCTGCTGGCCCTGAACGCAGCCATTGAAGCAGCCCGAGCGGGCGAACAGGGCCGAGGTTTTGCCGTGGTCGCCGATGAAGTGCGGGCACTGGCTGACAAGACCCGCCAGTCGACCCTGCACATCCAGGCCATCATCGACACCCTGCGCAGCGGCGCCGAGGAAGCCGTGGCAATTGCCAGCCAGGGCATCACGGGCGCCGAGCAGGGCGTTGCGCAAGTGCAGGAAGCCCGTCAGGCACTGCATGGCATTCGTGAAGCGGTGCAGCGTATCAGCGACATGAGCCAGCAGATGGCCGCCGCCTCGCAGCAGCAGTCGGTGGTGGCTGATGACGTTTCACGGCAGATCAATGGCGTGGCCGGCATTGCCCAGCACAGCGCTCACAGCGCCAACGCCGCAGCCTCACGCGGCGCCGAACTGGAGCAGGTGTGCGCCGGATTACGGGCCCTGGTGGAGCGCTTCAACCGCTGAAGCAGCGTGCTGTGCCCTTGTCCGGCGTCAACCGGCCATGGTCTTGACCTCGGCCAGCACCGGGTGCGCCACCAGCTTGTCGATATGCAGGGTGTCGTCGTTCATCCAGCTTTCGCTGAGCAGCCGGTAGTGCTCCATGTCGCGGCAACGCAGGCGCAGGTTGTAGTCGAAGTGGCCACTGATCAGCTGGCACTCGTGTACTTCCGGGCAGTTGCACAAGAGGGCTTCGAAGGCCTTTTGTGCGGCCCGCCCGCTTTGGTTGGACAGGGCGACCAGTACCAGCAGGGACACCCCGGGCGCCACTTTCTGCTGGTCGATGATTGCCCCGTAGCCGCGGATCACACCGCGGCGCTCCAGTTTGCGCACGCGCTCCAGGCACGGGCGCGGGGTGAGGTGAACGAGGCTGGACAGTTTATCGAAGGTGATGCGGCCGTCATGGCGCAGGATGTCGATGATCGCTTCGTCGATGCGGTCGAGGGGGTGGGCATTGGTGTCCATGAGCTTGGGCTTCGTTCGGCAGAGGGCATTGGACAGGTTAGGCGGTAACGGGGGCCGCTGCGCGGCCCTTTCGCGGCACAAGGCCGCTCCTACAGACGAACGCATTTCCCTGTAGGAGCGGCCTTGTGCCGCGAAAGGGCTGCGCGGCAGCCCCAAGGCCTATCAGGCACAGGCGGTTTTGGCTTTGGTCACAGACCGAACGCCCACCACCCGCGGGTGTAACAGCCCATACAGATCCTTCGGGTTTTCCAGCACCGGCACCAGCCCGATGTCCTTGCCGATGTCCAGCGCTTGCGCTACATCCAGCACATAGCGCAGCGCAGAGTAGTCTTCCAGGGCAAACCCAACCGAGTCGAACAACGTCACTTGTTCGGCGCTCTCGCGCCCCTTGGCCTCACCGGCAATCACTCGCCAGAATTCGGTCACCGGCGAGCCCACCGGCATCTGCTGAATCTCGCCTTCGACCCGGCTCTGCGGCTCGTACTCGACGATGACCCGTGCCCGTTCGACAATCGCCCGGTGCAGTTCGGTCTTGCCTGGGCAGTCACCACCCACCGCGTTCAGGTGCATGCCCGGTTCAATCATCTCGGGGGTGAGGATCGTGGCGTAGGCTTTGTCGGCCGTCACCGTGGTGACGATATCGGCACCGCGAACCGCATCGGCCACGGAGCTGGCGACAATCAACTTGAGGCCGGGGCGGTTGGCCAGGTTGGCCACCAGCTTGGCTGAGGCGGCAGGGTCGATGTCGTACAGGCGGATCTCGTCGATACCCAGCAAGGCATTGAAGGCGATGGCCTGGAACTCGCTTTGCGAGCCATTGCCAATCAACGCCATGCTGCGACTGTCTTCACGCGCCAGGTAACGCGCCGCCAGGGCTGAGGTGGCGGCAGTACGGATCGCCGTGGTCAGGGTCATTTCGCTGAGCAGCAGCGGCGCGCCCGTGTTGACGCTGGCCAAGGCGCCAAAGGCCATTACCGTCGGCAGGCCGTGATGGATGTTCTTCGGGTGGCCATTGACGTACTTGAAGGCGTAGCGCCTGGCGTCCGAGATGGGCATCAACTCGATCACCCCGCCTGCCGAGTGATTGGCTACCCGGGCGCATTTTTCGAAGGCGGGCCAGCGCAGATAGTCCTGGCGGATGTACTCGGCCATTTCCAGCAGGCAGGTAGGCAGGCCTTTGCGGTTGACCAGGCGGGCCATGTCATGCACATCGATATAGCGGGTCATGAGGGTCTCCCTGCAGCGACGCTTCCAGAGTGGGCTCTGGAGTCATTGTGCGGCTGGCGGGGAGGTAAAGCTGGCTGTAGTGGGCCGTGGTTGCAGCGGGTACGGCTGATCTGGATACAGAGACAGCCGAATCGGCTGCGGGTGCCTGTACCGGCCCTATCGCCGGCAAGCCAGCTCCCACAGGTACCGCACTGCTTTCAAATCCTGTGATATCCCTGTGGGGCTGGCTTGCCGGCGATAGGGCCGGTACAGGTCAATGCATTCATCGCTCGCGCAATCGCTTGTACAGCGTGGTCCGGCTGATCCCCAGCTGGCGTGCCACCGCAGACAGGTTGCCATTGGCCTGCGCCACCTGCGTCTGCAAGTCCACATCTTCCGTCGCTGGCAGCAGCGGTATCGACGACTCGGCGAGAAAACCCGCAGGCAAGTGCTCGATACCAACTGCTCCGTTGCCTGCCAGGGCCAGCGCCACCTGCAACACACTCACCAGTTCTCGTAGGTTGCCTGGCCAAGGGTGTTGATCGAGCAACTCGATAATGACCGATGGCAGCCGCGCAGGCTGCCTGGGTTCGCGGTAGCGGGCATACACCTGCTCGATCAACTGTCGTCGGTCCGCCCGCTCGCGCAGTGGCGGAAGCACGACTGCCAGCCCTGCTATGCGGTAATACAGGTCCTGACGAAAGCGCCCGGCACGCACTTCTTCAGCCAGGTCGCGGTTGCTCGCCGACACCACGCGAATGTCCACCGCCACCGGTTCGCCGCTGCCCAGTGGCTGAATGCTGCGCGACTGCAGCACGCGTAGAAGGCGGGCTTGGGTAGGCAGGGGCATGTCGCCAATTTCATCCAGAAACAAGATGCCGTGGTCAGCCTTGCGGATCAGCCCCGGGTTGCCCTTGTGGTGCGCGCCAGTGAACGCGCCTTTGTCATAGCCAAACAGCTCCGACTCCACCAGTTCGGCCGGGATCGCCGCGCAATTGACGGCGATCAGTGGCTGGTCGGCGCGGCTGCTGGTGCGGTGCAAGGCTTCTACAAACACTTCCTTGCCCACACCTGTTTCACCCTGCACCAGCACCGGAATGTCCTTTTCCAGCAGCAGGCTGGCTTGTACGCGCGCTTTTTCCAGGCGCGGATCGCCATGGCCGGCTGCGGGGTGGTGGGTAGATTCGCGCGGGGGCTGCCACTGGCAATGAAAGCGGTTGCGCCCGGTGGCCTGCAGGGCGAAGGCCTGTTGCCGGGGGTGGTTGAGCAGCTGTTGCAGGGGCAACTGGAACAGCTGCTCGATGTTCTGTTGTAGCGGGTTGCCGCCGAGCAGGCTGTCGGCCCGGTGATTGGCGGCCAGCACCTGCCCGCGCTCATCGAACACCAGAAGACCGGCCCAAGGGCTGTCGAGGTTGTCGGAGGCGCTATTGAAGATCAGTTGCGCATGCTGGCCGGCATGTTCGGCGAGGATCAGGCGGTTTTCCAGGCTTTGGCCCATCATGCGCACCAGGCCAAGCGTCTGGCTGGCAGGCAGGTAACCGTCGCTGGCTACGTCGAGTACCCCGACCAGCTGCCGTGCGGCGTCGAACAGCGGGGCGGCGGCGCTGGACATGTAGCGGTTCTGGCGCAGGAAGTGTTCGTCCTGGCCGACGTGAATGGCCTGTGCGCAGATCAGTGTGGTGCCCAGGGCATTGGTGCCGACGCCACGCTCGTGCCAATGGGCACCGGCGCTGAAACCATGCTGCTGGCCCGGCGCGATGAAGCGCCGCGAGCCCCAGCTGTGGAGCAGGCAGCCGCTGGCATCGGCCAGCATCACCAGGTAGCTGGCGTTGCCCAGCAGGTGCGCGTATTGCGGCAGCACTTCCTCGCGGGTCAGGCGCAGCAGGGCCTGGCGCCGTTCCAGCAAGGCGTTGAGTTCGGTGCGGGTCAGGCAGTCGAAATCCGGTGCGTGCTGCGGCTGCAAGCCGTGATCGCGGCAGCGGGCCCAGGAAGCCTGGATCAGCTGGGCATGGGGCGAAGCGGATGCGGCCATGGGCCTGTCCTGTGTGGTTGTTGTTATGGGCCGACCGCTGTTCAGTGTTGTTCACACGTGTTCATTGTCAAACCGCCAAGTGTTCAGTTGTTCAGCGATTGTGTTCACGTGTGAAGCCGTAATTTGTTGGCGCTGCCACCCAGGCCCCGGGCCAGAGCACCGGAGAACGACTGGCACGAAACTGGCTGTGCACGGCAGACAACAATCACAAGAAGGCCACGCCATGTCCCTGGTGCTGGAGCAGGTCAGCCGCAGCGTCGATAACCAGCCCTGGATTGTCGACGCCTCACTGCGTTTCGAGCCCGGTTCATTCAATGTGCTGCTGGGCCGCACACTGGCCGGCAAGACCAGCCTGATGCGCCTGATGGCCGGGCTCGACCGCCCGGATCGGGGCCGGGTGCTGATGGATGGCCAGGACGTCACCGGTGTGCCGGTACGCCAGCGCAATGTGTCGATGGTGTATCAGCAATTCATCAATTACCCGACCTTGAGCGTGTACGAAAACATCGCCTCGCCGCTGCGCCAGGCGCGCATGGCCGAGGACCAGATCCGCCGGCGGGTACAGGAAACCGCCGAGATGCTGCGCATCGAAACCTACCTGCAACGCCTGCCGCTGGAACTGTCCGGTGGCCAGCAGCAACGCACTGCCATGGCCAGGGCATTGGTCAAGGATGCCTCGCTGATCCTGTTCGATGAGCCCTTGGTCAACCTCGACTACAAGTTGCGCGAAGGCCTGCGCCAAGAGCTGCGCGAGCTGTTCGCGGCCCGCCATTGCATTGCCGTATACGCCACCACCGAGCCCAACGAGGCACTGGCGCTGGGCGGCACCACCACCCTCGTGCACGAAGGCCGAATCGTGCAGAGCGGGCCCACCGCCGAGGTGTACCAGCGCCCGGGCAGTGTGCTGGCGGCCGAGCTGTTTTCCGAGCCGCCGATAAACCTGGTGGCCGGCCGTATCAGTGGCAACGAGGTGAGCCTGGCCCAGGCGGTGCACTTTGCCCGCAATGCCGACTTGCAGCCGCTGGCCGAGGGCGACTATCGCTTTGGCGTGCGCCCCAGCCATATCACCCTGGTGCCTGCCCATGATGATGACCTGGAGTTGGCAGTGCTGGTGGAGTTGGCAGAAATCAGCGGCTCAGAAACCTTTCTGCATGTGCGCAACGAATACTGGCGCATGGTCCTGCACCTGCCCGGTGTACATGAATACCAGGTGGATACGCCGATCCGCGTGTTCATCCCCACGCACAAGCTGTTCGTCTTCGACAGCGCCGGGGTGTTGGTGCAAGCCCCGGGGCTGCGCCAGGCAAGGAGAGGGTGATGGCCGAAATCCGCCTGCGCCAACTGGCGCACAGCTACAGCCGCCAGCCCACCAGCGAGGCGGACTATGCCCTGCACGCACTGGAACATGTGTGGGAGCAGGGCGGTGCCTATGCCTTGCTCGGGCCATCGGGCTGCGGCAAGTCGACCTTGCTCAATATCATTTCCGGGCTGCTGACGCCGTCCCATGGCGAGGTGCTGTTCGACGGCAAGCCGGTCAACCAGTTGTCGCCGCAGGCGCGCAACATCGCCCAGGTGTTCCAGTTTCCGGTGGTGTACGACACCATGACGGTGTTCGACAACCTGGCTTTCCCTTTGCGCAACCAGGGGCTGGACGAAGCCCGGGTGCGAGCCCGGGTGGAAGAAATAGCCGAGGTGCTCGACCTGGCTGGCGTGTTGCGCAAGAAGGCGCGCAACCTCAGTGCCGACGAAAAGCAGAAGGTTTCCATGGGGCGCGGCCTGGTGCGCGATGACGTGTCGGCGATCCTGTTCGACGAGCCGCTGACGGTGATCGACCCGCACCTGAAGTGGAAGCTGCGGCGCAAGCTGAAACAGATCCATGAGCAGTTCAACATCACCATGATCTACGTCACCCACGATCAGCTGGAGGCCTCCACCTTCGCTGACAAGATCGCGGTGATGCACGCTGGGCGCATCGTTCAGTTCGGCACCCCGCGCGAGCTGTTCGAACGGCCCCGGCATACGTTCGTCGGCTACTTCATCGGCAGCCCGGGGATGAACCTGATCGACGTGCGCGCCGAGGCCGATGGGGTGGCCTTCGGCAATGTCCACCTGGCGCTGCCCGATGGCCTGCGCGAGCGGCTGGCGACGACTACGGGTGGGCGGCTGCAGGTGGGTATTCGCCCGGAGTTCGTGCAGCTATGGGACAGCCCGTTCGAGGATGCCCACCCGGCGCGGGTGCTGGATGTCGAAGACCTGGGTACCTACCGTATCGTCACCCTCGACCTGGGCGGTGTCGCGCTCAAGGCGCGGCTGGGCGAGGACCGCCCGTTGCCCGTGGACCAGGCCTGGGTCAGCCTGCCGGCGCAGTGGCTGATGCTATACGTCGACGACGTGCTGCTGGAGGCCGGGCCATGAACAACAAGGTGCCGAACAACAAGGCCTGGTGGCTGGTGCTACCGGTGTTCCTGCTGGTGGCGTTCAGCGCGGTGATACCGATGATGACGGTGGTCAACTACTCGGTGCAGGACATCTTCGACCAGTCCAACCGCTACTTCGTCGGTGCCGACTGGTACCGCCAGGTGTTGCGTGACCCGGCGCTGCACGATGCGCTGCTACGCCAATTCATCTATTCCACCTGCGTGCTGCTGATCGAGATCCCGTTGGGTATCGGTATTGCCCTGACCATGCCAACCAAAGGGCGCATGGCCTCGGTATGCCTGATCGTCATGGCGATCCCGTTGCTGATCCCGTGGAACGTGGTCGGCACCATCTGGCAGATTTTCGGCCGTGCCGACATCGGCCTGCTCGGCGCCACACTGGCCAAGCTCGGTGTCAGCTACAACTACGCCGGCGATCCGTTCGACGCCTGGCTTACCGTGCTGGTGATGGATGTATGGCACTGGACCTCGTTGGTGGCGCTGCTGTGCTATTCGGGGCTGCGCGCCATCCCCGACGTGTACTACCAGGCCGCACGCATCGACCGCGCCTCGGGCTGGGCGGTGTTCCGCCATATCCAGTTGCCCAAGCTGAAGAACGTGCTGCTTATCGCGGTGATGCTGCGCTTCATGGACAGTTTCATGATCTACACCGAGCCGTTCGTGCTGACCGGTGGCGGGCCGGGTAACGCCACCACGTTCCTCAGCCAGACCCTCACGCGCATGGCCGTGGGGCAGTTCGACCTGGGCCCGGCGGCGGCGTTTTCGCTGGTGTACTTCCTGATCATCCTGCTGGTGTCGTGGCTGTTCTACACAGCCATGACCCATGCCGACAAGGACTAGGCCATGAGCATGCGCAAATCGCTGGCCCTGTTGCTGTACTTCTTCTTCCTGCTGGTGCCGATCTACTGGCTGCTGAACATGTCGTTCAAGAGCAATACCGAGATCCTGGGTGGCCTGACCCTGTGGCCGCAGGCCTTCACCCTCGATAACTACCGGGTGATTTTCACCGATGCCAGCTGGTACAGCGGCTACATCAACTCGCTGTACTACGTGTGCCTGAACACGCTGATTTCGCTGCTGGTGGCTTTGCCCGCGGCGTATGCCTTCTCGCGTTACCGCTTTCTTGGCGACCGCCACCTGTTCTTCTGGCTGCTGACCAACCGCATGGCGCCACCGGCGGTGTTCCTGCTGCCGTTCTTCCAGCTGTACTCGTCGATTGGCCTGTTCGATACCCATATTGCCGTGGCCCTGGCCCATTGCCTGTTCAACGTGCCATTGGCGGTGTGGATCCTGGAGGGATTCATGTCGGGGGTGCCAAAGGAAATCGACGAAACGGCCTACATCGACGGCTACAGCTTCCCGCGCTTCTTCGTGAAAATCTTCATTCCGCTGATTGGCTCCGGCATCGGCGTCACGGCGTTTTTCTGCTTCATGTTCTCCTGGGTCGAATTGCTGCTGGCACGCACCCTGACCTCGGTGAATGCCAAGCCGATTGCTGCGGTAATGACCCGCACCGTGTCGGCATCAGGCATCGACTGGGGCGTGCTGGCCGCGGCGGGGGTACTGACCATCTTGCCGGGCATGCTGGTGATCTGGTTTGTGCGCAACCATGTGGCCAAGGGCTTTGCCCTGGGCCGGGTGTGAGGAGGGCGACGCATGGAATGGATGGCCTGGACTTTGCCAACGGCGTTGTTCTTCGCCGCGGTGGGCGTGCTGCTGCTGGGCATGACCTTGCTTGAACTGCGACGCCCCTGCGTGGAACGACGGGGTTTCTTGCCGCTGGTCACCAGCCGTGGTGACCGCTTGTTCATCGGCCTGCTGGCCAGCGCCTACCTGCACCTGCTGGTGGTCGGCGTCAGCGACTGGCCCTTGTGGGTGGCCTCGCTGCTGTCGCTGGCGTGGCTGATGGTGGTGCTGCGCTGGGGCTGAGCAAGCGGCCCTGTGGGATAACTGAAACAGGAGATCACAATGTTCGATAACAAGCACAACAGGCGACATTTGACCCTTGCCGCGTTGCTGGTACTGGCCGGTGTGCAAGGCACAGCCTGGGCCGACCAGTATGAAGAGGCGGCAAAAAAATGGATCGGTAGCGAGTTCAAGCCTTCGACCCTTACCCCTGAACAGCAACTGGCCGAATTGCAGTGGTTTATCAAGGCCGCCGAACCGTTCCGTGGCATGAAGATCAATGTGGTGTCCGAAACCATCACCACCCATGAATATGAATCAAAGGTGCTGGCCAAAGCCTTCAGTGAGATCACCGGCATCCAGCTGACCCACGACCTGCTGCAGGAAGGTGACGTGGTAGAAAAACTGCAGACGCAGATGCAGTCGGACAAGAACATCTACGACGGTTGGGTAAACGACTCCGACCTGATCGGTACGCACTTTCGCTATGGCAAGGTGGAATCAATTACCGACCTGATGGCCAACGAGGGCAAGGACTACACCTCGCCAACCCTCGACCTGAAGGACTTCATCGGTATCTCCTTCACCACTGCCCCTGATGGCAAGGTCTACCAGCTGCCCGACCAGCAGTTCGCCAACCTGTACTGGTTCCGTGCCGACTGGTTCGAGCGGCCAGAGCTGAAGGCCAAATTCAAGGAAAAGTACGGTTATGAACTGGGCGTGCCGGTGAACTGGTCGGCCTACGAGGACATTGCCAAGTTCTTCACCGAAGACGTCAAGGAGATCGATGGCAAGCGTGTCTACGGGCATATGGATTACGGCAAGAAAGACCCATCGCTAGGCTGGCGCTTCACCGATGCCTGGTTTTCCATGGCTGGCGGCGGTGACAAGGGCCTGCCCAACGGCTTGCCGGTGGATGAATGGGGCATTCGCGTCGAGGACTGCCACCCGGTGGGTTCCAGTGTGACCCGCGGCGGCGACACCAATGGGCCGGCCGCTGTCTATGCCACGCAAAAGTACGTGGACTGGATGCGTGCCTACGCGCCCAAGGAAGCCCAAGGCATGACCTTCTCCGAAGCCGGCCCGGTACCAGCACAGGGCAACATTGCCCAGCAGATATTCTGGTACACCGCGTTTACCGCCGACATGACCAAGCCAGGTTTGCCGGTGGTGAATGCCGACGGCACGCCGAAGTGGCGCATGGCACCCTCGCCGAAGGGGCCGTACTGGGAAGAGGGGATGAAACTGGGCTATCAGGACACCGGCTCGTGGACGTTCTTCAAGTCCACCCCCGAGAAGCAACGCCTGGCGGCGTGGCTGTATGCGCAGTTCGTCACCTCCAAGACCGTGTCGCTGAAAAAGACCATTGTCGGCCTGACGCCGATTCGTGAGTCGGACATCAATTCCCAGGCCATGACCGATCTGGCACCCAAACTGGGCGGGCTGGTGGAGTTCTACCGCAGCCCGGCACGGGTACAGTGGACGCCGACCGGCACCAACGTGCCGGATTACCCGCGGTTGGCGCAGTTGTGGTGGAGCCACATTGCCGAAGTGGCCAGTGGCGAGAAGACCCCGCAGGAAGCCCTGGATGGCCTGGCCCGCGATCAGGACCGCATGATGGAACGCTTGCAGCGCTCCAATGCCCAGGCAACCTGTGCGCCCAAGATGAACCCGGAGAAAGACGCCCAGTACTGGTTCGACCAGCCGGGCGCGCCGAAACCCAAGCTGGCCAACGAAAAGCCCAAGGGCGAAACAGTCAGCTACAACGAACTGCTTAAATCGTGGGAGGCGGCGCGCAAATGATCAGCTAAAGCCTGGGTAGCGGCACGATCTTTGTGGGAGCGGCCTTGTGTCGCGAAAGGGCCGCACAGCGGCCCCGGCAATATCGGCTGCGAAGCTGAAGCTCTGGGGCCGCTTCGCAGCCCTTTCGCGACACAAGGCCGCTCCCACAGGGTCGGTGTGAGGCGGTAAAGTCAGCACAAACAAAAACGGCACCTCTAAAGGTGCCGTTTGTGCTTACTTATGGCTCTTCTGCTGCATACAGCGTGTTTTCCAGCAGGCAGGCCCGGGTCATCGGCCCGACGCCACCTGGCACCGGGGTGATCCAGCCAGCACGCGGCAGGGCGGTCTCGTAGACCACGTCGCCGACCAGCTTGCCGTCTTCCTGGCGGTTGATGCCCACGTCGATGACGATGGCGCCTTCCTTGACCCATTCACCCTTGACCAGGCCCGGCTTGCCGGCAGCCACGACCACCAGGTCGGCACGCCCGACATGGCCGGCCAGGTCTTTGGTGAAGCGGTGGCAGACAGTGACGGTGCAGCCGGCCAGCAGCAACTCCATGGCCATCGGGCGACCCACGATGTTGGAGGCGCCGACAATCACCGCATCCATGCCGTACAGGTCCTGACCGGTGCTTTCCAGCAGGGTCATGATGCCTTTTGGTGTGCACGGGCGCAGCAGCGGGATGCGCTGGGCCAGGCGGCCGATGTTGTACGGGTGGAAACCGTCCACGTCCTTGTCCGGGCGAATGCGCTCAAGCAGCAGCGAGGCGTCCAGGTGCTCCGGCAGCGGCAGTTGCAGCAGGATGCCGTCTACGGCCGGGTCGTCATTGAGGCGGTCGATCAGCTCGGTCAGGGCCTGCTGCGAGGTTTCGCTGGGCAGGTCGAATGCCTGCGAAATGAAACCGACCTCTTCGCAGTCCTTGCGCTTGTGCGAGACATAGACTTGCGAGGCGGGGTCGGTGCCGACCAGGATCACTGCCAGGCCCGGCGTGCGCAGGCCTTGCTGGCGACGCTCCACGACACGTTGAGCGATCTGCTTGCGCAGGCTGGCGGCGATCGCCTTGCCATCGATTAGGTGTGCAGTCATAGACGCGTGATTAACCATCGAGAAGGAAACAATAAAGAGCGCGTATTCTCGCACGACACGCGCCAAGGGCAAAGGCGGGTGGTCGGGCAAATTCCCTAACCCCTTAAATAATTTAAATTTTTTTGAAAAAGGTGTTGACGACTTTCGGGGTCGCCTATAAGATTCGCCGCACTTGTCGGGCACAGCCTAGCACTGGTTGGCTAAGTCGGGCAGAATGAGTGGTTTAGCAGTTACCTGTTAATGACTTGTTCGGTTAGGCTTCAAGCTTAAGCGCCCGTAGCTCAGCTGGATAGAGCATCCGCCTTCTAAGCGGATGGTCGCAGGTTCGAGTCCTGCCGGGTGCGCCATTAGGCAGCTTGGGCAAGCAAGTAAGGCTGTAATGCAATATGGTGGGCGTAGCTCAGTTGGTAGAGCGCTGGATTGTGATTCCAGTTGTCGTGGGTTCGATTCCCATCGTCCACCCCATATTCTTCAAAGGCGCCTCGATAGCATCTGGCGCCTTTGTTTTAAGCGTTACGCGGACGTGGTGAAATTGGTAGACACACTGGATTTAGGTTCCAGCGGCGCAAGCTGTAAGAGTTCGAGTCTCTTCGTCCGCACCATGTTTTTGTAAAGTTGTACCGCAGTACTGCAACACCGCAATATGGTGGGCGTAGCTCAGTTGGTAGAGCGCTGGATTGTGATTCCAGTTGTCGTGGGTTCGATTCCCATCGTCCACCCCATATTCTTGAAAAGGCGCCTTGATCGTGAGATCGGGCGCCTTTTTGTTTTGGCGTTGTGTGCTTGCCTTGAGTGCTTCAGCGCCTGGCAGACCGAGCGCCGCCCGCGCGGCGCTTCGCAGCACAAGGCTGCTCCTACATCTATTTCGGGCCAATTATTTCTGTGAGATTTGCGCGCGAACGCCTTGTCGCATGACGCGATATCGCGCCGTACAAACAAGGCGGTCGCGTGCGTCTGCCACAGGATTGACTGGCCCGAAACAAATGTAGGAGCAGCCTTGTGCTGCGAAGCGCCGCGCGGGCGGCGCTCGGTCTGCCAGGCGCTGAAAATGCCGTGGCGAACGCCCTCACGGCCAATTCACATCCAGCCCCTTGCAATCCTCTGGTGGCATCCCAATAAAAGCTGTTAGATTTCAGCCGGTTGAAACACCGGCCTGGTTGGCCGGCAGAGGAACAGCCCGATGATCGCAAAAGAATCCCGTCAGGCCCTGGCGCTACAGCGTTTCGCCGAGGCCAACCCGCAGTTGCTCGAAGAGATCCGCGAGCTGGATGCGCGCGAGCAGGCCCAGCAGATCGAGTGGGCATTCGAGGATGCAGCCGAGGAGCAGGGCATTCAGCCCTGGGAGCTGGCGCTGCAATTGATTGCCGAAACCCCGGAGCAGCTGCAGGCCATGCGCCTGGAGACGCACCGCGAGGTGGCCGAGGCGCTGGGGATGGAGTGGGAAGAATACTGCCAGTTCAACGAAATCGACCCTGAATAAAGGAAGCGAATTCGCCACTGGCAGTTGTTTGACAAGTTATTTCGGCGGCAGGGCGCCCGGGGCGTCGTGCGGCCCTTATTGAAGCGGGCTCGGCGGTATGCCGTGCGGGCCTTGAAAGCTAATCGACCGGCGTGGTTTCCCGTCGTCCCGAGTGGGGTGACTTCTGCTGCGCGACTCACTAGAATGCTTGCCCTTGATTCTGGAGTCGGGCTAACGCCGGCTAACGTCTGTGCAACGAGGAATATCCATGCAAGTTTCTGTTGAAAACACTTCCGCTCTTGAGCGCCGCATGACCATCGCCGTCCCGGCCGAGCGCGTCGAGAACGAAGTCAACAAGCGTCTGCAGCAGACTGCCAAGCGCGCCAAGATTGCGGGCTTCCGTCCTGGTAAAGTGCCGATGAACGTGATTCGTCAGCGTTTCGAAGCTGACGCCCGTCAAGAGGCTTTCGGTGACCTGGTCCAGGCTTCCTTCTACGAAGCCATCGTCGAGCAGAAGCTGAACCCGGCTGGCGCCCCTGCTGTAGAGCCGAAGTCCTTCGAAAAGGGCAAGGACCTGGAATTCGTCGCCATCTTCGAAGTGTTCCCGGAGTTCACCGTTGCCGGCCTCGAGTCGATCAACGTCGAGCGCCTGAGCGCCGAAGTGGCTGACGCCGATCTGGACAACATGCTGGAAGTGCTGCGCAAGCAGAACACCCGTTTCGAGGCTGTCGAGCGCGCCGCGCAGAACGACGACCAGGTCAACATCGACTTCGTCGGCAAGGTTGACGGTGAAGTGTTCGCCGGTGGTTCGGCCAAGGGCACCGCGCTGGTGCTGGGCTCCGGCCGCATGATCCCGGGCTTCGAAGAAGGCCTGGTTGGCGCCAAGGCTGGCGAAGAGCGCGTTGTCAACGTGACCTTCCCAGAGGACTACCAGAACCTGGACCTGGCTGGCAAAGCTGCCGAGTTCACCATCACCGTCAACAGCGTTGCGGCCCCTGCGCTGCCAGAGCTGAGCGAAGAGTTCTTCGCCCAGTTCGGTATCAAAGAGTCGACCCTGGAAGGCTTCCGCACCGAAGTTCGCAAGAACATGGAGCGTGAACTGCGCCAGGCGATCAAGACCAAGGTGAAAAACCAGGTCATGGACGGTCTGCTGGCCGCCAACCCGATCGAAGTGCCAAAAGCCCTGCTGGAAAACGAAGTCAACCGTCTGCGCGTGCAGGCTGTTCAGCAGTTCGGTGGCAACATCAAGCCTGAGCAACTGCCTGCCGAGTTGTTCGCCGAGCAAGCCAAGCGCCGCGTAGTGCTGGGCCTGATCGTGGCCGAAGTGGTCAAGCAGTTCGAGCTGAAGCCTGATGACGCCAAGGTTCGCGAGATGATCGAAGAAATGGCTTCGGCTTACCAAGAGCCTGAGCAGGTCATCGCCTGGTACTACAAGAACGACCAGCAAATGAACGAAGTTCGTTCGGTTGTGCTGGAAGAGCAAGTTGTAGATACTGTCCTGCAGAAAGCGACTGTGACCGACAAGTCGGTCTCGTACGAAGAAGCCGTTAAACCAGCTGAGGCTCCTGCCGCTGCTGAGTAACGGGATTTTCTCGTAGGAAACCCCCACAAGCCAGCTTTCGAGGCTGGCTTGTGCGTATTCAAGCCATGACTATTTGGGAGTGAGCGCAGGACATGTCCCGCAATTCTTATATTCAGCAGAGCTCTGACATCCAGGCCGCAGGCGGCCTGGTCCCGATGGTTATCGAGCAGTCCGCCCGTGGCGAACGCGCCTACGACATCTACTCGCGCCTGTTGAAGGAGCGAGTGATCTTCCTGGTGGGCCCTGTAGAAGACTACATGGCCAACCTGGTAGTGGCGCAGATGCTGTTCCTTGAGGCGGAAAACCCGGACAAGGATATCCATCTTTACATCAACTCCCCAGGTGGCTCGGTGACTGCCGGCATGTCGATCTACGACACCATGCAGTTCATCAAACCGGACGTATCGACCATCTGCATCGGCCAGGCCTGCAGCATGGGCGCCTTCCTGTTGACCGCCGGTGCCAAGGGCAAGCGTCACTGCCTGCCTAACTCGCGGGTGATGATTCACCAGCCACTGGGCGGCTTCCAGGGCCAGGCTACCGACATCCAGATCCACGCCCAGGAAATCCTCAGCATCAAGGCACGTCTCAACGAGCTGCTGGCCTACCACACCGGCCAGGACCTCGAGACCATCCAGCGTGATACTGAGCGTGACAACTTCATGAGCGCCTCGCGCGCGGCCGAGTACGGCCTGATCGACTCGGTCTACGACAAGCGGCAACTGGCCTCCTGAACCGGGGTGTCAGAGCAGGTAGGCGGCGAAACCGCCTACCTGCGGACTTGAAAAAGCCCGCAATTGCCTTCATCTTGTGTTGCAAGCCTACCGGATTGGATCGATCGAATGACTGACACCCGTAACGGCGAGGACAGCGGCAAATTGCTCTATTGCTCCTTCTGCGGCAAAAGCCAGCACGAAGTGCGCAAATTGATTGCCGGGCCCTCGGTATTTATCTGCGACGAGTGCGTCGACCTGTGCAACGACATCATCCGTGAGGAGGTGCAGGAAGCCCAGGCCGAGAGCAGCGCGCACAAATTGCCTTCGCCGAAAGAAATCAGCGGCATCCTGGACCAGTATGTCATTGGTCAGGAGCGCGCGAAAAAGGTGCTGGCCGTAGCGGTATACAACCACTACAAGCGCCTGAACCAGCGTGACAAGAAGGGCGACGAAGTCGAACTGGGCAAGAGCAACATTCTGCTCATCGGGCCGACCGGCTCGGGCAAGACCCTGCTCGCCGAAACCCTTGCACGCCTGTTGAACGTACCGTTTACCATTGCTGACGCCACCACCCTGACCGAGGCCGGTTACGTGGGTGAGGACGTCGAGAACATCATTCAGAAACTGTTGCAGAAGTGCGACTACGACGTGGAAAAGGCCCAGATGGGCATTGTCTACATCGACGAGATCGACAAGATTTCGCGCAAGTCGGACAACCCGTCCATCACCCGTGACGTTTCGGGTGAGGGCGTGCAGCAGGCACTGCTGAAACTGATCGAGGGCACTGTGGCCTCGGTACCGCCGCAAGGTGGGCGTAAGCACCCGCAACAGGAATTCCTGCAGGTCGATACCCGCAACATCCTGTTCATTTGCGGTGGCGCGTTCTCGGGCCTGGAAAAGGTCATCCAGGGCCGTTCCACCAAGGGTGGCATCGGTTTTGGCGCAGAAGTGCGCAGCAAGGAAGAGGGCAAGAAGGTTGGTGAGTCCCTGCGTGAGGTCGAGCCGGACGATCTGGTCAAGTTTGGCCTGATTCCGGAATTCGTCGGCCGTCTGCCGGTGCTGGCTACCCTCGACGAGCTGGACGAGGCTGCTTTGATGCAGATCCTCACCGAGCCGAAGAACGCCTTGACCAAGCAGTATGCCAAGCTGTTCGAGATGGAAAGCGTCGACCTCGAGTTCCGCAGCGATGCGCTCAAGGCCGTTGCACGCAAGGCCCTGGAGCGCAAGACCGGCGCCCGTGGCCTGCGTTCGATCCTCGAAGGCGTGCTGCTCGACACCATGTACGAGATCCCTTCCAAGAAGGATGTCAGCAAGGTGGTGATCGACGAGAGCGTCATCGAAGGCACCTCGCAGCCGCTGATGATCTACGAGAACAGCGAGCCGCAAGCCAAGGCCGCGCCAGACGCCTGATTCAGGCAATGGCCGGTGACGGTTGCAAGCAAGAAGGGGGCCTACGGGCCCCTTTCTGCTTTTCCTGCGCTAGCGCTTGTAATTTCCCAAGCATGCCCCCACATTAGGTCCAAGCATCATTTCCACCGGTTTCCGGCCATAAGGCCGCTGTAGAGGCGAAATCATGAAGACAACCCTCGACTTGCCTCTTTTGCCATTGCGCGATGTCGTTGTTTACCCGCACATGGTTATCCCGCTGTTCGTGGGGCGCGAAAAGTCCATCGAAGCCCTCGAGGCAGCGATGACGGGCGAAAAGCAGATCCTCCTGCTGGCCCAGAAAAATCCGGCCGACGACGACCCGGGCGAGGACGCCCTGTACCGTGTCGGCACCGTTGCCACCGTGCTGCAGCTGCTGAAACTGCCTGATGGCACCGTCAAGGTGCTGGTCGAGGGCGAGCAGCGTGGCGCGGTCGAGCGTTTCACCGAAGTAGAAGGGCACATCCGTGCCGAAGTCTCCCTGATCGACGAAACCGACGCCGCCGAGCGCGAGTCGGAAGTGTTCGTGCGCACGTTGCTGTCGCAATTCGAGCAGTACGTGCAGCTGGGCAAGAAAGTCCCTGCCGAAGTGCTGTCATCGCTGAACAGCATCGAAGAGCCAGGGCGCCTGGTCGACACCATGGCCGCCCACATGGCCCTGAAGATCGAGCAGAAGCAGGAAATTCTCGAAATTGTCGACCTGACCACCCGTGTCGAGCACGTGTTGGCGCTGCTGGATGCTGAAATCGACCTGCTGCAGGTCGAAAAGCGCATTCGTGGTCGGGTCAAAAAGCAGATGGAGCGCAGCCAGCGCGAGTACTACCTGAATGAGCAGATGAAGGCCATTCAGAAAGAACTCGGTGATGGCGATGAAGGCCACAACGAAGTCGAAGAGCTGAAAAAGCGCATCGAAGCCGCTGGCCTGCCCAAGGATGCCCTGGCCAAGGCCCAGGCCGAGCTGAACAAGCTCAAGCAGATGTCACCGATGTCGGCCGAGGCCACCGTGGTGCGTTCGTACCTGGACTGGCTCGTGCAGGTGCCGTGGAAGGCCCAGAGCAAAGTGCGCCTGGACCTGACCAAGGCCGAGGAGATTCTCGATGCCGACCACTATGGCCTGGAAGAGGTCAAGGAACGCATCCTCGAGTACCTTGCCGTGCAGAAGCGCGTCAAGAAAATCCGCGGCCCGGTGCTTTGCCTGGTGGGCCCGCCTGGTGTGGGCAAGACCTCGCTGGCCGAGTCGATCGCTGCTGCCACCAACCGCAAGTTCGTGCGCATGGCCCTGGGGGGCGTGCGTGATGAGGCCGAGATCCGTGGCCACCGCCGTACCTATATCGGTTCCATGCCTGGCCGTCTGATCCAGAAGATGACCAAAGTCGGTGTGCGCAACCCGTTGTTCCTGCTCGACGAAATCGACAAGATGGGCAGCGACATGCGCGGCGACCCGGCTTCGGCACTGCTGGAAGTGCTCGACCCGGAGCAGAACCACAACTTCAACGACCACTACCTGGAAGTCGACTACGACCTCTCGGACGTGATGTTCCTGTGCACCTCGAACTCGATGAATATCCCGCCGGCGCTGCTCGACCGGATGGAAGTCATCCGCCTGCCGGGCTACACCGAGGACGAGAAGATCAACATCGCGGTCAAGTACCTGGTGCCCAAGCAGGTCAAGGCCAACGGCCTCAAGAAGGAAGAGCTGGAGGTTGACGTTTCGGCGATCCGCGACATCATCCGCTACTATACCCGCGAAGCCGGTGTGCGTGGCCTGGAGCGGCAAATTGCCAAGGTCTGCCGCAAGGTGGTCAAGGAACATACCGGGCAGAAGCAGGTCAAGGTCAAGGTGGCCAGCGAGCAGCTGGAGCACCTGCTGGGCGTGCGCAAGTTCCGTTACGGCCTGGCCGAGCAGCAAGACCAGATCGGCCAGGTTACCGGCCTGGCCTGGACCCAGGTGGGCGGCGAACTGCTGACCATCGAAGCCGTGGTCATCCCCGGCAAGGGCCAGTTGATCAAGACCGGCTCGCTGGGCGATGTGATGGTCGAGTCGATCACCGCCGCACAGACCGTGGTACGCAGCCGCGCCCGCAGCCTGGGGATTGCCGCCGACTTCCACGAGAAGCGCGACGTGCATATCCACATGCCTGAAGGCGCTACGCCGAAGGACGGCCCAAGCGCGGGTGTGGGCATGTGCACGGCGCTGGTGTCGGCGCTGACGCAGATTCCGGTACGTGCCGACGTGGCCATGACCGGCGAAATCACCCTGCGTGGCCAGGTGCTGGCCATTGGCGGGTTGAAGGAAAAACTGCTGGCGGCACACCGTGGCGGCATCAAGACCGTGATCATTCCAGAGGAGAATGTTCGCGATCTGAAGGAGATTCCAGAAAATATCAAACAGGATCTTCAGATCAAACCGGTCAAATGGATTGACGAAGTCCTGCAAATTGCGCTGCAATACGCCCCGGAGCCCTTGCCAGATGTGGCTCCTGAGATTGTCGCGAAAGATGAAAAGCGCGACGGCGATGCTAAGGAAAGAATCAGCACGCATTAGTAGTTTTTAGCTGGGGGGCTTTCCTTGACAGTTTTTTCGGGCCCTTGCTATAAAGCGGCACGCTATTGTCAACAGGCCACCCAGCGCACGTTTCATAAGCTTTTCATTACATACTTAGAAACAAACTCAATAGAGAAATAAGGGGACTTAGAGTGAACAAGTCGGAACTGATTGACGCTATCGCTGCATCGGCTGACATTTCCAAAGCTACCGCAGGTAAGGCTCTGGACGCTGTGATCGACTCCGTAACCGGTGCCCTGAAAGCAGGCGACGACGTCGTTCTGGTTGGCTTCGGTACCTTCTCGGTCAAGGACCGCGCCGAGCGTACTGGCCGTAACCCGCAAACCGGTAAGGCGATCAAGATCGAAGCCGCCAAGGTTCCAGGTTTCAAGGCTGGCAAAGGCCTGAAAGACGCCGTCAACTAAGTCGTCTTTCAGCCGGACCCGGCCTTGCCAGGTCCGAGCACGCTGACGGCGGGGCGCAAACGTTCCCGCCTGACACGTTTGCTAAGAAAAGGCGCATCCTCGGATGCGCCTTTCTTTTATCAGGATTCTACCCACGCTCCGCGGTTGTCGACGCAGTGGTACAGCCGTTTCTGGGGGACGCATGCTGCAAAATATCAGGGACAATTCACAAGGTTGGATTGCCAAGACCATCATCGGCCTTATCGTCGTCTTGATGGCGTTGACCGGTTTCGAAGCTATTTTCCAGGCCGCCACCCATAGCCAGGACGCCGCCAAGGTGAACGGCCAGACCATCAGCCAGAACGAGCTGGCCCAGGCGGCCGACATGCAGCGCCGTCAGTTGATGCAACAGTTGGGCAAGGATTTCGATCCGGCGCTGCTGGAAGACAAATTGCTGCGTGAAGAGGCGCTCAAGGGCCTGATCAGCCGCAAGCTGCTGCTGCAAGGCGCCGAGGATGCCAAGTTTGCCTTCTCCGAGGCTGCGCTGGATCAGGTGATCCTGCAAACGCCAGAGTTCCAGGTGGACGGCAAGTTCAGTGCTGACCGTTTCGACCAGGTCATCCGCCAGATGGGCTATGGCCGCATGCAGTTCCGCGAGATGCTCGCCGAGGAAATGCTCATCGGCCAGCTGCGTACCGGCCTGGCCGGCAGCAGCTTTGTCACCGACCAGCAGGTTGATGCCTTCGCTCGCCTGGAGAAGCAGACCCGCGATTTCGCCTCCCTGACCTTCAAGGCCGACCCGGCTGCGGTCAAGGTCAGCGACGAGGAAGTCAAGGCGCATTACGACCAGCACGCCAAGGAGTTCATGTCGCCTGACCAGGTAGTGATCGACTACATCGAGCTGAAGAAGTCGGCGTTCTTCGACCAGGTCAAAGTGACCGACGAAGAGCTCAAGGCCCAGTACGAGAAGGAAATCGCCAACCTTGCCGAGCAGCGCCATGCCGCGCACATCCTCATCGAGGTCAACGACAAGGTCACCGACGCCCAGGCCAAGGCCCGTGCAGAAGAGATCGAGCAGCGTTTGGCCAAGGGTGAAGACTTTGCCGCGCTGGCCAAGGAGTTCTCCCAGGACCCAGGCTCGTCCAACAGCGGTGGTGACCTCGGCTTTGCCGGCCCAGGTGTATACGACCCGGCGTTCGAGGATGCACTGTACAAGCTGCAGGATGGCCAGGTTTCGGCGCCAGTGCGCACCGAGTTTGGCTACCACCTGATCAAGCTGCTGGGTGTGCAGGCACCTGAAGTGCCGAGCTTCGCCAGCTTGAAGGACAAGCTGACCCGCGACCTGAAAATCCCGCTGGTCGAGCAGCGTTACGTGGATGCCAGCAAGCAGCTGCAGGATGCTGCCTACGAGGCTTCCGACCTGGCCCAGCCGGCCCAGGACCTGAACCTCAAGGTACAAACCTCCGCAGCCTTCGGCCGCGAGGGTGGTGAGGGCATTACTGCCAACCGTTCGGTGGTGCAGGCTGCGTTCTCCGAAGAAGTGCTGGAGGAGGCTGCCAACAGCACCGCCATCGAGCTCGACCCGGAGACCACCGTGGTATTGCGCGTCAAGGAGCACCGCAAGCCGGAGCAACTGCCGCTGGAAGCCGTGGCCAAGAACATCCGCGAACACCTGGCCAAAGAGAAGGCGACTGCCGAGCTCAAGGCCAAGGCGGACAAGCTGATTGCCGGCCTGCGTGACGGTTCCATCGCAGCAGACAGCGTGCACGAAGGGCAAGGCTGGAAGGCCTATGAAGCAGTCACCCGTGGCGAGGACGGTATTGATCCGGCCGAATTGCAGGCGCTGTTCCGACTGGGCAAGCCGCAAGCCAAGGACAAGCCGGTGTATGGCAGCGTAGTGCTGCGTGACGGTAGCCTGGTGGTGCTGCAGCTCAAGGGCGTCAATGAAGGCGCTACCGCCACCGACGAAGAGAAGCAGCAGATCCGCCGCTACCTCGCGTCGCGTGCTGGCCAGCAGGACTTTGCGGCGTACCGCAAGCAGCTGGAAGCCAATGCGGATATCACCCGCTACTAAGGTGATCGCTGCATGAAGAAACAGGCCGCCTTGTGCGGCCTGTTTCGTTTCTGTTCACACAAGGCCGCTCCCACAATGAACACCTGCTCCTGTACTAGCGTTTAATCCCTTCATAGTTATCCAGCGTATCCCGCGCAATCTCCCGTCCCAGCGCAATCAGCTCGGGCGCCTTGTAGAACTCGAAGAACCGGCACACCCGCTTGGGCACGTTGATCAGTACATCCGGTGGATAGCCGGCGATCTTGTATTGCGCCAACGACGTCTGCATCACCTCGAAGCTCTGGTTGATCAAATCCAGCAGCGAAGCAGGCCCCACGTTGTCGATGATGAACGAGCCGGTCGCCGACTTTGGTGCGCCCTCGCGTTCCGGTGCCGCCGCCGGTTGCTGGCCTTCCGGGTCGGCGGCATCTGCCAGCCAAGGGTTGGGCGGCGCCAGGCCTTCGGCAGCTATTTCCTGCTCAATGCGCATCAGGCTCTTCCGCCGGCTTGCGCCGAAACGGCAAGCGGGAGCCCAACGAGCTCAGTAATGAGTCAAAACGCATCTTGAACGCCGCAGGGCGCTCGATTACCGGCAATTGGTACTGCTTCTGGTTGGTGGCGTTGAGGTTGACCGCGATGATCAGGTCGCAGTGGCTGGACACCACAGGCACAATCGGCAGCGGGTTGAGGATGCCCCCGTCTACCAGCATGCGGTTACCCTGCATAACCGGGGTGAACAGGCTGGGGATGGCCGCCGAAGCACGCATGGCCTGGTGCAGGCAGCCTTCCTGAAACCAGATTTCCTGTTGGTTGGTGAGGTCGGTCGCAACCGCTGTATAGGGGATGCGCAATTGCTCGATGTTGATTTCGCCGACGATCTTGCGGATTTGCCCGAACACCTTGTCGCCACGAATGGCGCCGAGGCGAAAGCTGACGTCGACCAGGCGCAGTACATCCAGGTAGTCGAGGCTTTCGATCCAGTTGCGATAGTCACTCAGCTTGCTGGCAGCATAGATGCCGCCAACCACTGCACCCATGGAGCAGCCGGCAACACAGGCAATGTCGTAGCCGCGCCGCTCGATTTCTTCGATCACACCGATGTGTGCATACCCCCGGGCTCCGCCCGAGCCCAGTACCAATGCCACGCGTTTGCTCATGAATATTCCCCGTCCAGTGCAACCATGGTCCTACAATGCACCCATCACAGGCTGTGCTTCAATGTAGATCGCGCTGAGCTACTGTAATAAAACCGGCCAGGTAACGCCGGCCGGGCAGGGCACTTTTCAGGTGTCGGGGCGTCGAACAGCCACTGTTTTTTCCATTGAGGTATTACTGATGAAAGCCTGGATCTGCCTTCCACTGATTGCCTTGGCCCTTGCTGGCTGTGCAGGCAAAACGGCCTACCGCGACAGTTGCGCGACCCAGCTGGATGCCGCCTGGAAGGAACTGGACCTGGCCAAGGCCGAAGGCTTTGCCGGTGCGGTGAGTTATTCCAAGGCCTTGTCGCTGCTGACCGGGGCCAAGACCCAGCAGCAGTTCGAAGGTTACGAAAGCTGTACGCGCAAAGCCGAAAAAGCGCGTTTCTACATTCGTGAGTCTCGCGCCGGGCGCTGACCAAGGAGCGTCGTATGTCTGCCATGCTTGACCATGTCGTTGCCCAGATACTGGCCTTGCAGGTGCGCCTGCTGGCCTGCCGTGAACGCCTGGCTGCCGATACCGACAGCGAGGCCTTGCACGACCTGCGCATCAGCCTGCGGCGCTTGCGCAGCCTGCTGAGGCCCTTGCGCGGGCTGCCCGGCGTGGAGCAGCTGGAGGGGGCCGCCGGCGCGTTGGGTACCCTGACCACGCCGCTGCGTGACCGGGAGGTGCTGGCCGCCGAGCTGATCGGGCGCGGCTATGCCGCCGCCGGGCAGCGGCGCCTGGAAGGGCGTGGCAGGACCTTTGCCAGTGTGGCAGCCAGCCCGCAGTTGGCCCGGGTGCTGGCGATTGTCGATGCGTTTCCGTTGTTCCTGCGGGCAGCAGGCCGCGAGGGGCTGGTGAAGTCGCTGGATAAACGCATCGACAAGCGCCTGGTCAAGCAGTGGCGCAAGCTGCACGATGCCCTGCAGGACCCCGCTCACGACCGCCATCGCCTGCGCTTGCTGATCAAGCGTGCGCGCTATGGCGACGAGGCCTACCCGCAACTCGATCACGCCGGGAAGAAACTGCAGCGCCTGCTGAAAAAGGCACAGGGCGACCTGGGCAACTGGCATGACCGCCTGCAATGGTTGCTGCAGGTACGCGACCATGCTGACCTGGCCCCCTGTAAGGTCGCGTGGGAGCAGGAACTGCACGAGGCCGAGCGCAAGTCGGATGCGACGCTGGATGCCCTGCTGCAGGCGCTGGCGCGTCGCTAGCCCGAAAATTGACCGATATGCGGGCTGATCACCCGGGGTTTGGTGGCTACGATGGGCAGACCTTTTTGCTGCGGGCAGGAGCCAGCCAATGAACTTCAACCAACTGCTCGACGCCGTGCGGGCCAACCCGGATGCGGTCAGCATCCCGCCCAGTTGGGCCCAGGGGCGCGCTGCCTTTGGCGGGCTGATGGCAGCCATGGTCTATGAAGCCATGCGCCTGAAACTCTCCGACAACCGCCCTGTGCGCTCTTTGGCCATCAGCTTTGTCGCGCCTGCGGCTGCGGATGTGCCAATCCGTTTCGAAGTGGAGGTGCTGCGTGAAGGCAAGGCGGTCAGCACCTTGCTCGGCCGTGCCGTTCAGGAGGGCCAGGTGGTGACCCTGGTGCAGGGCAATTTCGGTGCAGGCCGGCCTTCGGTGGTCGATGTGCCGGCGTTGCCGGCAATGGAAATGCCAGCACTCGACGACGCAGCCCCCGAGTTGCCGTATATCAAAGGTGTTACCCCGGAGTTCATGCGGCACGTGGCCTTGCGCTGGGCGGTGGGTGGGTTGCCGTTCAGTGGCAATCAGTCGCGCAAGATGGGCGGCTGGGTGCGCTTGCGGGATGTGGCTGAAGAACAGGTCAATGAGGCGCACTTGCTGGCGTTGGTCGATGCCTGGCCACCGAGCCTGATGCCGTTTCTCAAACAGCCCGCAGCGGGCAGTACATTGACCTGGACCATCGAGTTCATCCAGCCCACGGCGACGCTGTCGACCCTGGACTGGTGCCGGTATTGCGTGGAGACCGAGCATGCGCGCGAGGGGTATGGGCATGCTGCGGCCGCGTTGTGGACGGCAGAAGGCGAGTTGCTGGCCCTGAGCCGACAGACTGTGACTGTGTTTGCCT
This sequence comes from Pseudomonas sp. MM223, assembly GCA_947090765.1. NCBI lineage: Bacteria > Pseudomonadati > Pseudomonadota > Gammaproteobacteria > Pseudomonadales > Pseudomonadaceae > Pseudomonas > Pseudomonas sp. MM223. Next base: position 2,361,381 of record OX352322.1, read on the forward strand.
GATCGATCCTGGGAGCGCTGCGCGCTCCTTTCGCGACACAAGGCCGCTCCCACAGGAATCGCGCACGCCTTAAAGCATGCGCGATTCCTGTGGGAGCGGCCTTGCGTCGCGATTGGGCTGCAAAGCAGCCCCCTGGCATCAATGCCGGTGCTTATGCCGCTCCCGCCAGGCCTTCCACCAGGCCCCGCTCAGCACAAAGCGCGGAAAGGTGATGAACTGCTCTGTCAGTAAGCGCTGCACGGCATCCTGGCGATTAGCGAACGGCTCGGGTTGTTCGGCCTCCAGGCGGTGGCCATGGCGCTGCAAGCCCAGGCCCGCAACAAGGGCGATCACGCCAACGGCGATCTGGCCCAGGTCCAGGCCGAACAGCCCGGACAGAATCAGCAGTGCACCGAGGATGAACAGCGGCACGGCAATCAGGTGCAGCACCAGATTGGCCGGGTGGCGGTGGTTGTGGTGGTAGCCGCGCCATTGCCAGGCGGGCAGGTTGGGCAGGCGTTTGCTCATGGGCATTTCCTCTCGGTCATGCACCAAGCTTAGTGCGGCCCCCGGGTGGGGGCCAATCGAGGCTGGCTATGGCGACTATAGCTTCAGCTGGCCAATGGCCCTGTTCAGTTCGCCGGCCAGGGTCGCCAGTTCGCTGCTGGTGGTTGCCGAGCCCACCGTTTGTTGCACGGTCTGTTCGGTGACATCGCGGATGCTCACCACGGCGCGGTTCATTTCCTCGGCCACCTGGCTTTGCTGCTCGGCCGCCACGGCAATCTGGGTATTGCTTTCGCGCATCTGTGCCACAGCACCCGTAATCTCGGCCAGCGCTTCGCCGGCCTCCTGGGCCTGGCGGACGCAATCGTCGGCCTTGTACGAGCTTTCCTGCATGAATTCCACTGCATCGCGGGTACCTGATTGCAGGGCCGAGACCATGGTGGTGATTTCGTCGGTGGAGGTTTGCACGCGTTTGGCCAGGTTGCGCACCTCATCGGCGACCACGGCAAAGCCACGGCCCAGGTCACCGGCGCGTGCCGCTTCGATGGCGGCGTTGAGCGCCAGCAGGTTGGTCTGTTCTGCGATGCTGTGAATCACGCCGACCACGCTGTTGATCTTCTGGCTGTCTTCGGCCAGCTGGCGAATCATTTCGGCGGTTTGCTGTACACCGCTGGAAAGCCCGGAAATCGAATCCTGCACCCGGCTGACCACCTCTTTGCCGCTGCCGGCCAGGGTGTCGGCGGTTTGTGACAGGTCACGGGTGGCGCCGGCATGCTGGGCAATGTGGTGCACTGTCGCCGACATTTCGTTGATGGCAGTAGCGGCCTGGTCAGTCTCGCTCTGCTGGCCGAGCATGCCGTGGCGTACGTTGCTCATGCTGGCAGCCAGGCGTGCGGCGCCAGAGTCCAGCTGTGCAGCCGTGTGGGCGACGGTGCTGACCACGCGGTGATAGGTGGCCTGCATGGCGTTGAAGGCCCCAGCCATCTGGCCGACCTCATCGCCGCAGGCCAGTGGCACACGGGCAGCCAGGTCGCCGGTCTTTTCGACGTGCAGCATCACGTCCTTCAACGTATTGAGCTGGCTGAGCAAGAAGCGGATCAGCAATTGCGAGGCGCCGAGCATGGCCAGCATCAGGATCAGCACGCATACCGCGTAGTTGCTGAAGCGGTCGAAGAATACCTGGCGCAGGCTTGGCGACTGGGCCAGCACGGCCAACTGTTGGTCGCCCTTGCGCACTACCTGTGCGCCGCGCAGCGGGTTTTCGCCGAGCACCCAGGCGCTTGGCAGCTCAACCCAGCCCTGAGCGTTGCGCAGGCTATCGAGCGCTTCGCCAGCGAAAGCCGGCGTTTGCCCGGCCGACCAGCTGATGACGTTGGCCGGGCGTGGCAGCGGTTGCCCGGCAGGCCAGGCCGCCAGTAACTGGGCCTGCGCTGCCGCTTGCGATTGCGCAGCTTCCGCGCGGGCGCGTTGCTCCAGGTGCACGGCGTAGAGCACCAGCAACAGGGTTGTGACAAAGGCCACCGCATTGACGGCCCAGAATTTGTACTTCAGGGAAACATTGCTAAGCCAGGCACCCATGGGCAGGTCTTCTCTGAGTTGAGCGGAAACAACATTGGCAAGGTGCCATCATTGTGCCTGCACTTGCTCAGCAAGGTGTTGACCCATATCAACAGCCCGCACGCAGGGTTCAGGGGAGTTGGAAGAACGCCCGCGCCGTCGCAGTGGTGTGCGCCGCCGTGTGCTCGACTGATTCGCCCCGGTGCAGTGCCACTTCGCGCAACACCTCCGGTAAAAACGCCGGCTCGTTGCGCCCGTTCTTCGGCTTGGGCCGCAGGCTGCGTGGAAGCAAGTAGGGTGCATCGCTCTCCAGCATCAGCCGCCCTTCGGCAATGTTGCCCACCAATGGATGCAGGTGGGTGCCGCGGCGTTCGTCGCAGATCCAGCCGGTAATGCCGATGTGCAGGTCCATGTCCAGGTAGGCGAACAGCGCCTCGCGCTCGCCGGTAAAGCAGTGCACCACCGCGCCGGTGAGTTGGTCGCGGTAATGCTTGAGGATCGCCAGCAAGCGCTCGCTGGCATCGCGCTCGTGCAGGAACACCGGCAGGCGCAGCTCTGCGGCAAGCGCCAGCTGCGCCTCCAGGGCCTTTTCCTGCAGCGGGCGAGGGGAGAAGTCGCGGTTGAAATCCAGGCCGCATTCACCCACGGCGCGCACGCGCGGTTCGTTCAACAGCTGGCGCAATTGGCGCTCGCTGCCGGCATCCCAGGCCTTGGCATCGTGGGGGTGCACGCCCGCCGTGGCGAACAGGTGCGCACCGCTCGCGTCCAGCTGCTGGCACAACTCCAGCGCCTGTTCACTGACTGCCAGGCTGGTGCCTGTCAGCACCATTTGCGTGACCCCGGCTTCCAGGGCGCGCTCGACGATTGCGGCCTGTTGGTCGTGGAAACTGCTGTTGGTCAGGTTGACGCCGATATCGATCAGTTGCATGGTGCTATCTCGTGCCGCGGGGCGGCCAGCATAGCAAAATCCGCGTTTTTCTGAAAAAACCAAGAACTTCATGCTGTTGCCGTGGTCTTTTACCGTCATTTCTCACTTGGCGGTGTGGCCCATGGATGCCGCCCAACCACCACGGACACGTTTCTGCATGCTGCGATGCTGGCTTGTTTTCCTGCTGATGCTAGGGCTGACCCTTACCGGCCCGGCCCAGGCGCGCGCGCCGGGCCCGCAGCAGAACATACCGCCCGCCAAAGTGCGTGACCTGCAGCAGATTCGTACCAGCAAAGTGCTGCGGGTGCTGGTCAACCAAAGCCGCAACAGCTCCGGTGAGGTCAAGGGCGAGCCGGTCGGCATCGAGTATTATCGCCTGCGTGCCCTGGAGCACTACCTCAATGCCCGCACCGCCGACGACCAGCAGGTCCAGCTAAAGCTCATCCCGCGGGCCAAGGAGCAGTTGTTGGGCGCTCTGGCCCGCGGTGAGGGTGACCTGGCTGCGCCGGGCGAGTTGCTCGATCCCAGTACGGTGCGTAGCGTTAGCAGCAGTGCGCCGATACTCGACCAGGTGCCGTTGATGCTGGTGGGGCGCAAAGGTGAGCGAAGCTTCAGCAAGGTCGAGCAGCTGTCCGGGCGGACCGTGGCCTTGACCAGCGCCAGTGCCGCCGGCCCGCTGATCCAGCAGGTCAACCAGCAACTGGCACTGCGCAAGCGGCCGCCGATCAAGGTGGAGTGGGTAGACTCGACGTTGGCGGTGGAGGATGTGCTGGAGATGGTTCAGGCAGGCATCTATCACCTGACCGTGGTCGAGCAACCCATTGCCCGGCGCTGGGCGCGGGTCATGCCGCGGCTGCGCCTGGACAGCCGGGTGCACCTGGGGGCGCCGCAAGCCATGCGCTGGTATGTGGGGCGTGATGCCCCACAATTGTTGGCCACGGTCGACCACTTCCTGCAAGGTTACCGCGCACCAGACAACCAGGATGCAGCCTTCGAGCGCATCTACAGGCGCCAGTACCGGGTGCACAACCCGTTGGCCAGCAAGGACCGCCAGCGCTTGGCCTCGGTGCGGGCGGTGCTGCAGAAGCATGGCCAGGCACAGCAGATCGATTGGCTCAACCTGGCCGCGCTGGCCTTCAAGGAGTCGACGCTCAACCCGGCTGCACGCGGCACGGGTGGTGCCCATGGCCTGATGCAGATTACCCCTTCGGCCGCCCAGCGGGTGGGGGTGAGCAACACGGCCACGGTAGATGGCAATGTGCAAGCCAGCGCACGTTACCTGGCGCTGATCCGCCGCAAGTTCTTTGCCAGCGCCAAGATCAACGAGCGTGAGCGCATGGCTTTTGTACTGGCGGCCTACAACCTCGGCCCCGAGCGAGTGCAGGCCATGCGTGCCGAAGCCCGGCGGCGTGGCCTCAACGGCAACCAGTGGTTCTTCCAGACCGAGCGCATCGCCATGGAGCAGGTGGGCATGGGGCCAGTCAACTTCGTCAACAGTGTCAACAAGTACTTCTTGGCGTTCAACCGCGAGCGAGCGGTGTTGGAGCGTGTGGCAAAGCGCTGATAAATCGATTTTATCGATTGTTATGTTGGGTTTTTTGCGATTTTAATATCTATTGAATTGATTATGATGGCGTCCATTCCAACACAACTTCTTCGCTTCAAGGACGCTTCGACATGAACAACACTACCCTCAACGCCCTGTTCTCCACCCGCGCCGGCGCTGGCCTAAGCGTTATCCGCATCCTGGTCGGCATCATCTTCATGGCCCATGGCGCGCAAAAACTGTTTGGCCTGTTCGGTGGTTATGGCCTGGAAGGTACCGGCCAGTGGATGGAGAGCATCGGCCTGGCCCCGGGCTACCTGATGGCCCTGCTTTCCGGTAGCGCCGAGTTCTTCGGCGGCCTTGCCCTGGTGGTCGGCCTGCTGGCTCGCCCGGCGGCCTTGGCCCTGAGCGTAACGCTGGTGGTGGCGATCTTCTCGGTGCACATCGGCAACGGCCTGTTCATGTCCAACAACGGCTATGAGTTCGCCCTGGCGCTGCTGGCCGGCACTGTCGCCGTCATGATCGAAGGCGCAGGTCGCTTCTCGCTGGACCGCGTGATCGCCCGCTGATCAGCTGCAAGCTGTGAGCGACAAGCCGCAAGCAAGAGCGGGCCAATACTCGGCCCGCTTCTGCTTGCGGCTTGCCGCTTGCAACTTGTAGCTCATCGCTCTAGCATACCGCCTGCGCCGATTTAAACAGCTACTTGCGGGGCGCAGGAAAGCCCCACCTCCGGGCCATCCGAAATACCGCTAAAGCGCTGGTTCGGTGACGCCTCCCACCGCTGCCCAGCGGGATTCGCGAGGCGGAGAGAAGCTCAATGAGTTGTCCACGTACCAGTGTCTGTTTGAGCCCTTTGCCTGCCAGCCAGGCGTCCCGCACACCGCGTATTCTGCTCGGTGGCCAGCATCAGCCCACCCTTTTGCGTCACCTCGAAGGCCTGTCCCGGCGCAAGGGGCAAGCGCGTGCCTTTCTCATTCAGTTCGTCGATATCGGCTGCCACCTGGCGCAGTATGGCAATGACCGTTTCGACCTGGCCGTTATCCAGGCACCGGCATCGGACGAGGCCGCCGAAGTCATTGGCCACCTTACCCGCATCGCGCGCCAAGGCCTGATTACCCGCCGCTGAGGAGTGCGCTGTTGAGTACCAACATCATCACCACCGAAGGCCATGAGGCGCTTAAGAAAGAGCTGGACCACCTGTGGCGCGTCTATCGCCCGGAGATCACCCAAAAGGTTGCCTGGGCGGCCTCGCTGGGCGACCGCAGTGAGAATGCCGACTACCAATACAACAAGAAGCTGTTGCGCGAAATTGACCGGCGGGTGCGTTACCTGCGCAAGCGTCTTGAAGATGTGAAGGTGGTGGCCTACTCGCCGCAGCAGGAAGGCAAGGTGTTTTTCGGTGCCTGGGTCGAGATCGAGAATGACGATGGCGAGACCCTGAAGTTTCGCATTGTCGGCTATGACGAGATCTACGGGCGCAACGATTACATCTCGATCGATTCACCCATGGCCCGTGCCTTGCTGAAGAAGGAGGAGGGCGATGAGGTGGTGGTGCACACGCCTACCGGTGAAGCGACCTGGTATGTGAAGAGCATCACCTACGGCCAGTAATTGATGTCACCTGTTCCGGCCCTATCGCCGGCAAGCCAGCTCCCACAGAATTTATACAATGCCTGAGGTCTGAGGCATTCCTGTGGGAGCTGGCTTGCCGGCGATAGGGCCGGAACAGGCAAAACTCAGCTGTCGCGCAACACCGTCAACGGGCTGGCATTCAAAGCCCGTCGCGTCCCCACCACCCCCGCGCCGCCCACCAGCAGTGCCCCTACCAACGGCAACACCAGCAGCCACGGGTGCGGGCTCCACTGCAAGTCGAAAGCGTAGCGGTACAGCACCACGGTAATCAGCTCACAGCCCACTGCTGCCAGCAACCCGCTGGCCGCCCCCAGCAGCCCGAACTCGATACGCCTTGCCTTGACCAGCAATGGCCGCGCCGCCCCCAGCGCACGTAGCAAAGCACCCTGGCGAATGCGTTCGTCCAGCGTTGCCTGCAGGCCGGCAAACAGCACCGCCAGCCCGGCGGCCAGCACGAAGAGCAGCACATACTCCACCGCCAGGGTCACCTGGGCGAGGATGCTGCGCAGTTGGTCGAGCAAGGCGTCCACCTGCAGGATGGTCACCGCCGGGAATGCCCGTGACAGCGCCACCACATCCAGGTCGTGGCCCGGCGCTAGGTAGAAACTGGTCAGGTAGGTGGTCGGCAGCCCCTGCAGTGTGCCGGGCTGGAAGATCATGTAGAAGTTTGGCTGGAAGCTGTCCCAATGCACGCTGCGCAGGCTGCTGACCCGGGCCTGGCGCTGCTGGCCGCCAATGTCGAAGGTCAACAGGTCGCCCATTTTCAGTTTCAGGCTGCTGGCAAGTTCTGCCTCCACTGAAACACCGGGGGTTTCCTCGTCGGCGGGCAACGCTTGCCACCAGTTGCCTGCTGTCAGTGCATTGCCTTCGGGCAGCTCGGCGGCCCAGGTCAGGCTAAGGTCGCGCTGCACGGCACGCTCGCCTGCCGAGTCCTTGCTGACAATTTGCTGGACCGGTTGCTCGTTGATTTGCACCAGGCGCCCGGGTGTTACCGGGTACAGCGGCGCCGAAGTGGCGTTGACCTGGTGCAGGCGCTGAGCGAACGGTTCACGGTCATCCGGCAGGATGTTCAGGGCGAAATGGTTGGGCGCATCCTTGGGCAGTTGCGCTTGCCAGGTGTCGAGCAGCTCTGCGCGCAACAAGGCGACCAATGCCATGGCAAGCAGGATCAGGCCGAAGGCCAGGGCCTGGCCGGCGGCGGCCGTGGGGTGGCGCAGCAGCTGGCCCAGCCCCAGGCGCCAGGCCAGTGGTGCCCCGGCCAGCAGTTGGCGCAGGCTGCGCAAGCCGAGTAACAGCAGGCCGCCGAGCAGTAATGCGGCGACCAGGCCGCCACCGAGCAGGGCGAAGGTAAGCAACAGATCGAGGCTCAGGCGCCACATGATCAGGCCCAGGGCAAACAGCGCGGCGCCGTACACCAACCAGCTGCTCGGTGGTATCGGCAACAGATCGCGGCGCAGTACCCGCAGGGGCGGTACTTGGCCCAGGGCGGCAATTGGCGGTAGGGCGAAGCCGGCCAGTGCAACCAACCCGGTGCCGATGCCGGCCAGGGCCGGAATGATGCCGCCGGCAGGCACCACGCTTGGCAACAGCCCTTGCAGCAGGCGGAACAGGCCCAGCTGAGCCAGCCAGCCGAGCAGGGCGCCGGCAACGGCGGCGACCAGGCCGAGCATGGCCAGCTGCAGGCAATACAGGCCCAATGCCTGGCGCCGCGAGAGGCCCAGGCAGCGCAACAGTGCGCTGGCATCCAGGCGGCGTGCGGCATATCGGCTGGCCGACAACGCCACGGCCACCCCGGCCAGCAGCACCGCCACCAGGCTGGCCATGTTCAGGTAGCGCTCGGCCTTGCCCAGGGCGCCGCCGATCTGCTGGTTGCCATCGCGAGTGTCACGCAGGCGCTGGTTGGCAGCCAGGTCTTTTTCCACGCTCTGGCGGTAGTGGGCCAATGCCTCGGCATCGCCACGCCACAGGTCGCGGTAGGTGACCCGGCTACCTGGCTGGATCACACCAGTGGCTTCCAGGTCGGCCAGGTTCATCATCACCCGCGGGGTAAGGCTGTAGAAGTTGTTGGCGCGGTCCGGTTCGTACGTAAGCACTCGGCTCATGCGCAGGGTTTTCATGCCTACATCGATGCTGTCGCCAATCGCCAGCCCAAGCGCTGCCAACAGACGGGGCTCGACCCACGCCTCGCCGGGGGCGGGGCCGCCGCCAGGTGTTTCGTCCGCATAGGGCGCCGGGGCGCTGCGTACTTGCCCGCGCAACGGATAGGCGCCGTCGGCGGCCTTGACGCTGGACAGCTGGATGCCGTTGTCGCCGCCCACCACACTGGTGAATTCGACCACCTGCGCGTGGCGCAAGCCAAGTGCTGTGCCTGCCTCTATCTGCTGCTCGCGGGCGGGGGCGCTGCCCTGCAGCACCAGGTCGGCGCCCAGGAATTCGCTGGCGCGCAGTTGCATGGCGCCGTTCAGCCGGGCACCGAAGTAGCCGATGGCGGTGCTGGCCGCCACCGCCACCAGCAGGGCAAAGAACAGCACGCGCACTTCGCTGGCGCGAATGTCGCGCAGCAACTGGCGTAGGGCCAGGCCGCACAGGCGGGACAACGGCATGTGGTTCATCAGGCCTCCATCGGGGCCACCAGGCGCCCCGCGTCCAGGCGGATGTGACGGCGGCAGCGCCGCGCCAGGCGTTCGTCATGGGTGACCAGCACCAGGGTGGTGCCGCGCTCCTTGTTCAGTTCAAACAACAAGTCGCTGATGCGCTCGCCGGTGTGGCTGTCGAGGTTGCCGGTGGGCTCGTCGGCAAACAGTACCGCAGGCTGTGCGGCGAAGGCGCGGGCGATGGCCACCCGCTGCTGTTCGCCGCCCGACAATTGGCGTGGGGTATGGCTCAGGCGCTTGCCGAGGCCGACCCGTTCCAGCAGGGTGCGCGCCTGTTCGCGGGCATCGCGGCGGCCGTCCAGCTCCAGTGGCAGCATGACGTTTTCCAGCGCATTGAGGCTGTCGAGCAGCTGGAATGACTGGAACACGAACCCCACATGTTCGGCGCGTACCCGGGCGCGCTGGTCTTCGTCCAGTGGCCCCAGGTCGTGGCCGGCGAGGATGACCTTGCCGGCGCTGGGCTGGTCGAGGCCGGCAAGCAGGCCAAGCAGGGTGGACTTGCCCGAGCCCGAGGCGCCGACGATGGCCAGGCTGTCGCCTTGGGCCAGTTCGAGGGAGAGTGCGTGGAGGATGGTGAGGTCACCTTCCGCGCTGGGGACCACTTTGCTAAGGTTCTGCGCAACGAGTATGTTGGGGCCCATGGAGAATCCGATGCGAGTGTGGTGGTTGAGTGCCGGCCTGGCCCTGTATTGCCTGGCCCAGAGCGCGGTGGCGGGAACATTGCTGGTTGTTGGCGATAGTATCAGCGCCGGTTTTGGCCTGGATACCCGTCAGGGTTGGGTCACACTGTTGCAGACCCGCCTCAAGGACGAAGGTTTCGACGACAAAGTGGTCAACGCGTCGATCAGCGGCGACACCAGTGCAGGTGGCCAGGCGCGGCTGCCGGCGCTGCTTGCAGCGCATAAACCGAACCTGGTGGTGCTGGAGCTGGGCGGCAACGATGGCCTGCGTGGGCAGCCGCCCGCGCAATTGCAACAAAATCTTGCCTCCATGATCGAGAGCGCCCGCCAGGCCGGCGCCAAGGTGGTGCTGCTGGGTATGCGCCTGCCGCCGAACTACGGCGTGCGCTATACCACCGCTTTTGCCAAGGTGTATGAACAGTTGGCTGCGGACAAGCAGGTGCCTTTGGTGCCGTTTTTCCTCGAAGGGGTAGGGGGCGTGCCTGAATTGATGCAGGCCGATGGCATCCACCCGGCCCAGGGTGCCCAGCAGCGCTTGCTGGAAAATGCCTGGCCGGCGATAAAACCCTTGCTGTGATGCTTTAAACGGGGCTGGCTTTCGGCTAATGTTGCGCCCCCCGTTTCGAGTGCCCCCGATGCCGCGCCCTGCCTGGTCCCTGTATGCCTATCAACTGATCGAGCCCGATGAGCAGCTCGACCTGTTCGCCTGCCAGGAAATTCGCGTCCACCTGGTGGCCCGCCAGCTTGAGCTGGGCGTGCCGGTCGACCGTACCTTGTGCGGCGGCCTGCTGCCGGCGCAGCCGCGTTGGTCGGGGGTGCCGCGCGCGATCTACCGTGACAACCGCCTGTGTGACCTGTGCCGTGCCATCCTCGATGCCCAGCGGCGGGGTATGCGCCCGGTCTGGCCAGAGCTGCAAGCGAGCTGAACGGCAAGCACCTTTCATCATCTGAAACGCTTGCATCGCGCCAATGCCTCCCGCTTGCATCGGCACGGGTGTACAATCGATCCTCTTGACCCACCTTTCGAAGGATTTACCGGATGTTGCCGCGCTTTCCTGCCGTCACCCGTAGCCTGTCCCTGGCCGCCCTGCTGGTAGCGGGCCCCGCTGCTGCGCTGGAGCTGCCACTGCCACCGCCCGGTGAAGACATCGTCGGCCAGGTGCATGTGATCAAGGCAAAGTACGAGGACACGTTCGCCGATATCGGCACCGCCAACGACCTCGGCTACCTGGAAATGATTGCCGCCAACCCGGGTGTCGACCCCTGGTTGCCGGGCGCTGGCACCGAGATCATCCTGCCGACCCGCTATGTCCTGCCGCCGGGCCCGCGCGAAGGTATCGTCATCAACCTGGCCGAGTACCGTCTGTACTACTTCCCGAAAGGGCAGAACGTGGTGCATACCTTCCCGCTGGGCATTGGTCGTGAGGGGTGGGGGTCGCCGATCGCCAACACCAAGATCACCGCCAAGACGCCAAACCCGACCTGGACGCCACCCGCTTCGATCCGCAAAGAGCACGCGGCGGATGGTGACATCCTGCCGGCCGTGGTGCCGGCTGGCCCCGACAACCCGCTGGGGCCGTTCAAGTTCACCTTGGGCGTGCCGGGCTACCTGATCCACGGTTCGAACAAGAAGTTCGGTATTGGCATGCGTACCAGCCACGGCTGCTTCCGCATGCTCAACAACAACGTACTGGAACTGTCGAAGATGGTGCCGGTGGGTACTCCGGTGCGCATCATCAACGAGCCTTACAAGTTCGGTATCAGTGGTGGCAAGGTCTATCTGGAGGCGCACACGCCGCTGGACGATCAGGGTAACCCGTCGGTGGTCGACAAACACACCGCCGTTATCAACGCCTTGCTCAAGCGTGAAGACCTGGCCAATAACCTGCGTATGAACTGGGACATGGTGCGTGACGTGGTGGCCGCGGAAGATGGCATGCCGGTAGAAATTGCCGTGCCCGTCGAGAACCCGGGTAGCGCGCCAATGGTGTCGAGCATTCCGCCCGAACTGCAGTAAGGTAATTGCGACACATCACGGCCCGCCTTAGTGCGGGCCTTTTCGTTGCTGACCGCCACGTTTACCTTGCTGGCAGGCAATAAAAAAGCCGACCCACAAGTGGGTCGGCTTCTTAACAATCCGTGAGGATTATTACTTGCGGCTGGCTTTGTCCAGCATACGCAGAGCGCGCTCGTTGGCTTCGTCAGCGGTCTGCTGAGCCTTCTGAGCGGCTGCCAGTGCGTCGTCAGCCTTACGGTAGGCTTCGTCAGCACGAGCTTGAGCGCGAGCTGCTGCGTCTTCAGTCGCAGTCAGACGAGCTTCGGTTTCTTTGGATACGCTGCTGCAACCGGTAGCCAGAACTGCGGCCAGAGCCAGAGCAGAGAATTTCAGAACGTTGTTCATCGTGTTCCCCTTCAAGGACTTTCTATTAAATAGCCATCTCTCAGGAAAGAGAAACTGGCCGGCGTACATAGTACCCATTACTTGTAGTAAGTAAACTGACTGAGCGCAAGAACTGCAAAAAAAATGTTGCTTGACGCCGCGCCGACAAGATTTGCGACGCGCGTGTGAAAAAAACGTGCAGGGTTCGCAAGCGGTTGTAGTACAGGAACTTTTTTGTTGAACTAACGGTGACTTTAAGTGTCCTTGGACGTCTTAAGCCCTACAACATCCCGCGGCTGTTGGGTGTGCAGGGAAGAGTCGTTTTCTCCGCTTTTTCGCCATTTTTAGCCGCTGCCACCTTGAGCAATCCCATTTGTGGTGCCTACTATCTTGTGAGTGCCAAAGGATCCGAACGATTACAATCGTCCAGAGGTCGAAGGGGCATCAGGTGGCGTAGGGGATTCTGCGCCGGATAAACCACCATTGGTTAAGGTATGGGTCTGCCGAGAAGACCTGCGAGGAGTAGTGATGAGCGAAGCGCTGACCATCCACCATGACCAGGCCGGTCATCAGTTCGAGACCAACGTGGACGGTCATCGTGCCTATCTGACGTACATGGATCTGGGCAAGCAGACGCTGGACATCTATCGCACCTTCGTGCCGAACGCCTTGCGAGGCCGCGGGATTGCTGCCGCATTGACCGAGCGGGCCCTGGAGTACGCTGAACAGATGGGCTACACGGTGATTCCGTCCTGCTCATATGTGGAACGCTACATGGAGCGCCAGCAGCGGCACTCCAGCAAGGCCTGACACCCTATAAAAAAGCGGGGCCGCTTCGCGCCCCATCGCGGCACAAGGCCGCTCCTACAGGGATACGCGATCTCATGCAGGAGCGGCCTTGTGCCGCGATGGGGCGCGAAGCGGCCCCGCTTTTTTACATCAATCAGCCGCGCTTACGTTGCGGCAGCACATCCTTCAACTTGGCATGCATGCTGCGCAGGGTTTTTTCGGTAGCCGACCAGTCGATGCACGCGTCGGTGATCGAAACACCATACTGCAACTCGTCCAGGTTTTTCGGGATCGACTGGCAGCCCCAGTTCAGGTGGCTTTCGACCATCAGGCCGATGATCGACTGGTTGCCTTCGAGGATCTGGTTGGCAACGTTCTCCATTACCAGCGGTTGCAGGGCCGGGTCCTTGTTGGAGTTGGCGTGGCTGCAATCGACCATGATGTTGGCCTTGATCTTGGCCTTGGCCAGGTCTTGCTCGCACAGGGCGACGCTGACCGAGTCATAGTTCGGCTTGCCGTTGCCACCGCGCAGTACTACGTGGCCGTAAGGGTTGCCTTTGGTGGTGACGATCGATACGCCGCCTTCCTGGTTGATACCCAGGAAACGGTGCGGCTTGGACACTGACTGCAGGGCATTGATGGCAACGGTCAGGCCGCCGTCGGTGCCGTTCTTGAAGCCGACCGCCGAGGACAGGCCCGAGGCCATTTCGCGGTGGGTCTGGGATTCGGTGGTGCGGGCGCCAATGGCCGACCAGCTGATCAGGTCCTGCAGGTATTGCGGGGAAATCGGGTCAAGCGCTTCGGTAGCGGTCGGCAGGCCCATTTCAGCCAGGTCCAGCAGCAGCTGGCGACCGATGTGCAAGCCATCCTGGATCTTGAACGAGTCATCCAGGTAAGGGTCGTTGATGAGGCCTTTCCAGCCGACGGTGGTGCGCGGTTTTTCGAAGTACACACGCATGACCAGGTACAGCGTATCGGACACTTCTTCGGCCAGTACCTTCAGGCGCTCGGCGTATTCGTGGGCGGCCTTGATGTCGTGGATTGAGCAAGGGCCGACCACGACAAACAGGCGATGGTCCTTGCCGTCGAGAATATTGCGCACCACTTCACGGCCGGCAGTCACGGTCTGCAGGGCCTTGGCGCTGAGAGGGATTTCCTTCTTGAGCTGATCAGGGGTGATCAGGGTCTCGTTGGAGGCAACGTTCAAGTCATCGATCGGTAAATCAGCCATCGTGTTACTCGTCAGGTCACGGGTGCCGGCCGCCAACTGTCCCCGTGCGGCCCAGCAGCAAGAATAATCGCAGCGGGGAGCCGAACCTTAGCGCGTTACGGGTGGCGCGACAATGGGCGCAAGTTCCGTCTGTGTGCTGTTTGCCCTGCTGTTGTGGTGCGTTGGCGTCCATGGGCTACCTGAGCGTGCGCAAGCTGTGTAAAAAGAAGGCTGACATTTACCTGGAGAACGGCATGCATCCGCACGCACCACGCATCGGCATTATTGGCAGCGGGGCTATTGGTGGCTTCTATGGGTTGATGCTGGCCCGGGCCGGTTTCGACGTGCATTTTCTGCTGCGCAGCGATTACCAGGTTGTACGCGAGCAGGGGTTGGCGCTGGACAGTGCGGTGCACGGTCCGCTACAGATGAAGGTGCAGGCCTATGCTTGTGCCGCCGACATGCCGCCTTGCGACTGGTTGCTGGTCGGCGCCAAGGCCACCAGCAATGACCAGCTGGCGCCGCAGATCGTGCAGGCCGCTGCACCCGGCGCCAAGGTTGTACTGCTGCAAAACGGCCTGGGTGTGGAGCAGCAGCTGCGCCCGGCCTTGCGCCACGACATGCACCTGCTGGGCGGCTTGTGCTTCATCTGTGTCAACCGCCAGGCGCCGGGCGTGATTCGTCACCAGGCCTTGGGGGCGGTCAACCTGGGCTACCACAGTGGGCCGGCCAGTGATGGTGGTGGCGCAGTGGTCAATGAAGGTGCAGGGCTGTTCCAGGCGGCGGGCATCGATTCGCAGGCCATGCCGAACCTGGACTTGGCACGCTGGCAGAAACTGGTGTGGAACGTGCCTTATAACGGCCTGTCGGTGCTGCTGGGCGAGGGTACCGCCGGGTTGATGGCAAATAGTCACAGCCGTGAACTGATCCGGGCCCTGATGGCCGAGGTGGTGCAAGGCGCTGCGGCGTGTGGGCACGTGTTGCCCGAGGGCTATGCCGAGCACCTGTTCCAGATGACCGAGCGCATGCCTGACTATTTGCCAAGCATGTATCACGACTATGCCCTTATGCGCCCGCTGGAGCTGCAGGCTATCTATGCCGAGCCGCTGGCACGTGCGCGTGCGGCAGGTTGCAGCTTGCCGCGCATGGAAACGCTGTACCAGGCGCTGAGTTTTCTCAACACCAGCGATCGGCCCTGCTGAAGCCGCTTTGACCTCGACGTTGTTCCTTTGCGGCGGGGCTACAGCCCACGCCGGCAGCGCGCCGGACGGCAAAGCGCGCGCCCGGCGCGCTGCTAAGCTGAAGCTTGCTCTGCCGCTGCGGCAGTCGAGGAGGTCGAATGATCCGCTCCATGCTGTACGCCACCGACCTCGGTGTCTACGCCCCTTTTGTGATGCAGCACGCGCTAGCCTTGGCGCGTACGTTCAATGCCGAGTTGTATGTGATTCACGCGGTGGAGCCAATGGGGCAGTTCGCCGAGTCGCTCCTGCAAAGCTACCTCGATGAACAGACGCTCGACCAGTTGCACAGCCAGGGGGTGAACGCGGTGATGGCCAACATCGAGCACCGTGTGCTGGAGAGCTTTCGCGATGAGCTTGGCGAGGAGGCCGACTTGGCGGTGATCAAGGCGGTGCGGGTACGCCAGGGCGACCCGGCGCAGGTGATCCTTGACCAGGCGCAGCGGCTGAGTGTGGACCTGTTGATTTTCGGCAGCCATAGCGCCGGTGCCGGGGTTGATGTGCCCTTGGGCCGCACGGCGGTGCGGCTGCTGCAACTGTCGCCGGTGCCGGTGTACATGGTGCCGTTGGCGCAGCATCTGGGGCGTAGGAAAGCATGAAGATGGCCGTAGGCCATTTCTGGGGCGTGTAACAAAATAGTTCTAGATTTATTTCCAGAACCACTAATATAGTTATATATCGTCGCTGCCTGCTGCCGCGGACTCATCGCTGAACCGAGGGAAACCTATGAAGCTTCAACAACTGCGCTACATCTGGGAAGTGGCGCACCATGACCTCAACGTCTCCGCGACGGCGCAAAGCCTGTATACCTCCCAGCCAGGTATCAGCAAGCAGATCCGCCTGCTCGAAGATGAACTGGGTGTTGAAGTCTTTGCTCGCAGCGGCAAGCACCTGACCCGTGTCACACCGGCCGGTGAACGCATTATCAACACCGCCGGCGAAATCCTGCGCAAGGTCGAAAGCATCAAGCAGATTGCCCAGGAGTTCTCCAACGAGAAGAAGGGCACGCTGTCTATCGCCACCACCCATACCCAGGCGCGCTATGCCTTGCCGCCGGTGATCAGCAGCTTCATCAAGCAGTACCCGGAAGTGTCCCTGCACATGCACCAGGGTTCGCCCATGCAAATTGCCGAGATGGCTGCGGACGGTACGGTCGACTTCGCCATCGCCACCGAGGCGCTGGAGCTGTTCGGCGACCTGATCATGATGCCGTGCTACAAGTGGAACCGTTGCGTGGTAGTGCCACAAGGTCACCCGCTGGCCAAGCTGCCGAAGCTGACCCTGGAAGCGGTTGCCGAATACCCGATCGTTACCTACGTGTTCGGTTTTACCGGGCGCTCGAAGCTGGACGAAGCCTTCAACCACCGTGGCCTCACGCCAAAAGTGGTATTCACCGCGGCCGACGCCGACGTGATCAAGACCTATGTGCGGCTGGGGCTGGGCGTGGGTATCGTCGCGGGTATGGCCGTGGACGCCAAACTCGACAGTGACCTGGTGGCCCTGGATGCCAGCGAACTGTTCGAAGCCAGTATTACCAAGATCGGTTTCCGCCGTGGCACCTTCCTGCGTGGCTTCATGTGCGACTTCATCGAGAAGTTCGCCCCGCACCTGACCCGCGAAGTGATGGCCAAGGCCATTCAGTGCCATAACAAGCAAGAGCTCGAAGAGCTGTTCGCAGGCGTTGAACTGCCGGTGCACTGAAAGAAGCTACGAGCCTTAAGCTGCAAGCTTAAAGAAAAAGTAGTCCATCTACGGGCTGCTTTTTCTTGTGGCTTGCAGCTTGTAACTTAAAGCTTCCTATCAAGCCTTGCTGATCAGGTTGCCTGCGTGCAACCCGCATTCCTTCTGCGTCGACTCTTCCCACCACCAGCGGCCTTCGCGCTCATGCTGGTTTGGCAGCACCGGGCGGGTGCATGGCTCGCAGCCGATGCTGATGAAGCCGCGCTCATGCAGGCTGTTGTATGGCAGCTCAAGCATGCGGATATACCCCCACACTTCCTCACTGCTCATCTGCGCCAGCGGGTTGAACTTGTACAGCGTGCGCTCGGGCGTTGAGAAGGCGCTGTCGATTTCCAGTGCCGCCACCTGGCTGCGGGTGCCCGGGCTCTGGTCGCGGCGCTGGCCAGTGGCCCAGGCGCTTACGGTAGCCAGCTTACGGCGCAGCGGTTCGATCTTGCGGATGCCGCAGCACTCGCCGTGGCCGTCCTTGTAGAAGCTGAACAGGCCCTTTTCCTTGATGAACGGGTCGAGCTTGGCACGGTCGGGGCTGAGGAGTTCAATCGGCAGGTTGTACTGCTCGCGCACCTGGTCGATGAACCGGTAGGTCTCCGGGTGCAGGCGGCCGGTGTCGAGGCTGAATACCTTGACTTGCTTGTTCAGCTTCCAGGCCATGTCGACCAGCACCACGTCCTCGGCGCCGCTGAAGGAGATCCACAAGTCATCACCAAAATGCTCGAAGGCGAGCTTGAGAATGTCCTGCGGGGACTTGTTGGCGTAGGTCGCGGCCAGGGCGGCGACGTCGAAGGGTTGGCTCATCAGGCGGTTTCCATCTTGGCTGTGGCGCTGTGCGCTCGTAGTAGGGTGATGGTAACAAAAAAACGCGGGCTAGACGGACTCACAAGCCCTGCAGGGTCTGCATCAGCACCCGCACTTTGGCAATTGACTCTTCATATTCGGCCTGCCACTCGGAGTCGGCCACTACCGCACCGCCGCCCCAGCAACTGACCTGGCCGTCCTTGACCAGCAGGCTGCGAATGGCAATCGAGCTGTCCATCTCGCCGCGTACGTCCACATACAGCAGCGAGCCGCAGTACAGCGCCCGGCGGGCAGGCTCCAGCTCGTCGATGATCTGCATGGCGCGGATCTTCGGCGCCCCGGTGATCGAGCCGCCGGGGAAGCTGTCGCCGATCAGGTCCAGGGCATCCTTGTCGCTGGCCAGCTGGCCGGTGATGCTGCTGACCAGGTGGTGCACGTTGGGGTAGCTCTCCAGGCTGAACAGCCCGGTACCTTCACCGAACCGATCTTGCAGGTGCGCCCCAGGTCGTTGCGCAGCAGGTCGACGATCATCAGGTTTTCCGAGCGGTCCTTGGGGCTGTGCAGCAGCTCGTCGGCATTGCGCTTGTCTTCAGTCGGGTCGCTGGCACGTGGGCGGGTGCCCTTGATCGGCCGGGTTTCTACCTGGCCCTGGCTGACGCGGATGAAGCGCTCGGGCGAAAAGCTCAGCAAGGCACTGCCATCGGCCATTTGCTGATAGCCGGAGAACGGCGTCGGGCAGGCTTGGCGCAGGGCCTGGTAGGCGTGCCACGGGTCACCCTGGCAAGGGGCGCGGAAGCGTTGGGTGAGGTTGATCTGGTAGCAGTCGCCGGCCTGGATATAGCGTTGTACCTGGTCGAAAGCTGCTTTGTACTGCTCGGGTTGCAGGTCACCGACCATCGGCGCGAGCAGCCGGAACTCACCGGTTTCGGTGCTGCTGTCACCTTGGAACAAGCTGATCAGGCGCTCGCGTTCATCGCTTGCCAGGCTGGGGTGAAACACCAGTTGGCTGGTGCCGCATAGGTGGTCGCTGACCAGTGCCCAGGCATACAGACCCAGTTGTGCGTCGGGCAGGCCGAGGTCGTCCACGGCCAGGCTTGGCAGGTGTTCCAGGCGGCGGCCGAAGTCGTAGCTCAGGTAGCCGATCAGGCCCCCTGCGAAGGGCAGCTCGCAGCCTTCTGGCAGTTGCGCGTCGCCCAGTTGCACCAGGCCGGCGCGCAGGCGCTTGAGGAAGGTGCGGCCTTCTTCGTCGGGGTGCGCTTGCAGCTGTTGCAGTGGCCAGGCGCTGAGCAGGTCGAAGCGGCCGCGTTCGGCGCCTGGGCGGGCGCTGTCGAGCAGGATCGCGCCGGGGGCCTGGCGCAGGCGGGCGAAATAGGCGGCAGGGTCGGGCTGGTAGGGCAGGGGGTAAAGCGTACAGGTCGGCATCAGTGTGGACGGCGATGTAAAAGCGAGGAGGGCGATTGTAGACCTGTGTAGGAAAAGCGCCTAGCACTGGGCGCGACATTCAACGTTGTGTTTTATACAGGGGCCGCTTTGCGGCCCTTTCGCGGCACAAGGCCGCTCCTACAGGTGCGCCCCCGTTGCATGAGCTGCGATCTCCTGTAGGAGCGGCCTTGTGCCGCGAAAGGGCTGCAAAGCAGCCCCAGCATTTCAGCGGTTGGGCACGTGCCCGAACAACCCCTGCGCTACCCGAACACGCTGCTCGGCATCTTCGGTAATGCCGTCCTTGGCCAGCGCTTCGATGTGCGCCTCGATGGCATGGGTACGCTGGGTGAGGCCGCAGTCGTTGGCAATCTGGATGTTCAGGCCCGGGCGGGCGTTGAGCTCCAGAATCAGTGGGCCTTTTTCCTGGTCCAGTACCATGTCCACGCCGATGTAACCCAGCCCGCACAGTTCGTAGCAACCGGCAGCCAGCTTCATGAAACCGTCCCAGTTCGGCAGTTGCACACCGTCTACCGCGTTGGTGGTGTCCGGGTGCTTGCTGATGATGTTGTTCAGCCAGGTGCCGCGCAAGGTCACGCCGGTAGCCAGGTCGACGCCCACGCCAATGGCGCCCTGGTGCAGGTTGGCCTTGCCGCCGGACTGGCGGGTTGGCAGGCGCAGCATGGCCATTACCGGGTAACCCATCAGCACGATGATGCGGATGTCCGGCACGCCTTCGTAGCTGATGCTCTTGAAGATCTGGTCGGGCGTAACCCGGTACTCGATCAGCGCCCGGTCGCGGTGGCCGCCCAGCGAGTACAGGCCGGTGAGGATGCTCGAAATCTGGTGCTCGATTTCCTCGTGGCTGATGATCTTGCCCGACACCGTGCGGTAGCGGTCCTCGAAGCGGTCGGCGATTACCAGGATGCCATCACCGCCGGCGCCTTGCGCCGGCTTGATGACGAAATCGCTGCGCCCGCCAATGATCTGGTCGAGCTTCTCGATTTCTTTCTCGGTTTCGATGATGCCGTACATTTCCGGCACATGGATGCCGGCCGCCAGGGCGCGCTCCTTGGTGATGATCTTGTCGTCGACGATCGGGTACAGGCTGCGCTTGTTGTACTTCAACACGTAGTCCGCGTTGCGCCGGTTGATACCCATGATGCCCCGGGCCTCCAGGGCTTTCCACGTCTTGATCAGGCCAAACATCAGGCGTCAGCCTTCTTCAGGAATGCCTTGAAGCGCACGAGTTCGGTCAGGCGGTAGCCACGGTAGCGGCCCATCGCCAGCATGAAGCCCACCAGGATCAGCAGTACGGCCGGGAACGTGAACACGAAGTACACCAGCCTCGGCACCATCATCAGCAGGTGCGCCACGGAGGCCGCAAACAGGGTGCCGATGGCCACTTTCATGGCATGGCCGCCGCCACGCTCTTCCCAGGTGATGGACAGGCGCTCGATGGTCATGGTCAGGATCACCATCGGGAACAGTGCCACCGACAGCCCGCGCTCAAGGCCCAGCTTGTGGCTGAACAGGCTGATGGCGGCGATCAGCACCACGACGAAGGTGAGCACCACCGACAGGCGTGGCAGCATTTGCAGCTTGAGGTGTTCCAGGTACGAGCGCAGCGACAGGCCAAGCGCGGTAATCACCGTGAACAGCACAATGCCGAAGCCCAGCTGGGTCTCGCGGAAGGCCAGGGCGATCAGCACCGGGGTGAAGGTACCGAGGGTTTGCAGGCCGATCAGGTTGCGCAGTACCAGGATCACCAGCACGCCGATCGGGATCATTACCATGATCATGAAGGTTTGCTGGGTCTGCAGCGGCAGGCCGTACAGCGAATATTCGAGGAAGTCGGCGTCGGTGTTTTCGTCGGTCAGCTTGGCCAGGCGGATGGCGTTCATCTCGCTGTTGTTCATGCTGAAGGTAACGTTGGCCTTCTTGCCGCCATCGACGGTGATCAGGTTGTCGTCACCGGTCCACCACAGCAGGCGGTCGCTGGGCAGGCCTTGTTCGCCGGTGTCCGGGTTGAAGTACAGCCAGTCGTTACCGTTGAAGCTGCGCAGCCACAGTTCTGGTGTTTGCGGGGTGTCGGCCACCAGGCGGATGGTGTGCACCTTTTCCATCGGCACGTGGGCGATCGACAGCAGCAGGTCGATGACCTGGGCCTTCTTCATCGGCGAGGTGTCGCCGGCCAGCAGCAGCTTGACGTTGTCGTCGTTGAGGTTGTTGACCCGCTTGATGGTTTCGCTGACAAAGGTCTCGACGTCGGCAGAGTGCTGGCGAATCGGTGCCATCAAGGCTTCGGCGGCGATCTTCTCGGGGCCTTCGATAGCCAGG
The DNA here is from genome assembly GCA_947090765.1 of Pseudomonas sp. MM223. Taxonomy (NCBI): domain Bacteria; kingdom Pseudomonadati; phylum Pseudomonadota; class Gammaproteobacteria; order Pseudomonadales; family Pseudomonadaceae; genus Pseudomonas; species Pseudomonas sp. MM223. The sequence goes on from OX352322.1 coordinate 2,382,772, forward strand.
CTGTCACGGAAGGTCGGGCCTTTGACCGTGGTTTTTTCGTTGCTGTAGCGCTTGGTCAGCACCAGGCGGTAATAGAGGGTCTGGTTGCCGCTGGCGCGACGGGCCGACCAGGTAACCTTGCGGTTGCCGTCGGCACGGTTGACGCTCACCCCGTAGTTATTGGAGATGAAGCTCTCGTTGAGGCTGACGTAGTCGCGGTTCAGTGGTGGCACGAACATCTGCACCTTGACCGGGTCTTTGGTGCTGGCCACAAACTCGACCTTGGCGTCGATGTTCCACAGGTCGTCGGTTTCGTCCTCGGTCACCGGGATGCCGAGGAAGAAGATCTGATAAGCCGTGACCGCCACGCCCAGTAGCACCAGTACGGTGATCAGGACTTTCAGATGGAGGGTAAGAGAGCGCATCGGGATTACTCTGCTTTGGGAGCGTCGGTGGCACAGGCAGGTTTGCCGGCCGCGTATTTAAGGCTTGGGTCGACCAGCGCGTCGAAGTGCTTGAGCGCCTCGGAGCCGATCAGCAGCGGGAACTGGAAGGCGCTGCGGTCGGTGAGGTTGACTTCGATGGTGCGCATGGCCTGGCCCATGCAGATTTCAAGTTCGATGACCGGGCGTGCCGTGTAGGCCTTGCCCGATTCGGCATCATAGTCGCCGGCCCGGCGCTTGATCTTGCTCACGCGTGCCAGTGGGCGCTCGATCGGGTGCGAATGCGCAGCATCGATGGCCAGGTAGAAGCGCACCCAGCTTTCGCCGTTGCGCTTGAACCGCTTGATATCGCGGGCGCTGAGCGAGGCGGTCTTGGCACCGGTGTCGAGCTTGGCGGCCACTTCCAGGTCCAGGTCGCCCAGCCGTGCATATTCGTTGAGACCATAGACGGTCTTGCCCGCAGCTTGGCCAAGGGCTGGCAGCAGGGTGAGGCATAGCAGCAATAAAACGGGTGTAAGTCTCATAATCCTGGCGCGGTGCAGTGCAAGGTTCTAGGCAAGGTTCTGGTCAAGGCGACTGGCAACTACTGCGCAAGCTTCCTCTTTTATCTGTCAACAAGCATGAATGTATGACAGACAGGCTATCCATACCCCATCGGAGGCGCGGCATTCTATCACGCCGACGCCTTGACGCCAGCGGTGCGCGATCTGACAGCACCGGGCCGGGGTTAGTTCGTTATTAGACAATTGTCGACAATATTCATTTTGTCTTTGACTGGCAGGCTTGAATTCGCTAATTTCTGGTGAAGAGATTTTCAAGGTGTCGACAATATGCAGGACCTTTCCACCCCCAGCCCGGTGCTGACAGACGAAACGGAAACCTTGTCTGAAAACGTCTTCCGGCGCATTCAGGCGGCCATCGTCAAGGGCGAAATCGCCCCCGGCAGCAAAATTTCCGAGCCGGAGCTGGCGCGTACTTACGGCATCAGCCGCGGGCCGCTGCGCGAGGCCATCCACCGCCTGGAAGGCCAGCGCCTGCTGGTGCGCGTACCGCATGTGGGGGCACGCGTGGTGTCGCTGAACCACGCCGAGTTGATCGAGCTGTACGAAATTCGCGAGTCGCTGGAAGGCATGGCCTGCCGCCTGGCAGCCGAACGCATGAGCCAGGGCGACATCGACGAACTGCGCCGGGTGCTCGATACCCATGAGCGCGATGCCGCGTTCCAGGCCGGCTTGGGTTACTACCAGCAGGAAGGCGACTACGACTTCCATTACCGGATCATCCAGGGCAGCGGCAACCAGACCCTGGTCAAGATGCTGTGCGGCGAACTGTACCAACTGGTGCGCATGTACCGCATCCAGTTCTCTGCCACGCCCAATCGGCCGCGCCAGGCCTTTGCCGAACACCACCGCATTCTCGACGCCATCGCCGACCGTGACGGCGAACTGGCCGAACTCCTGATGCGTCGCCACATCGGCGCGTCCAAGCGCAATATCGAGCGTCACTATCTGGACGCCCACAACAACAGCCCACGAGGTGAGAAATGACTCTGAAGAGCACCCCCGGTCAGCGTTTCCGCGATGCCGTTGCCGCCGAACATCCACTGCAGGTGGTTGGCGCCATCAACGCCAACCACGCGCTGCTGGCCAAGCGCGCCGGCTTCAAGGCCATTTACCTGTCCGGTGGCGGCGTGGCCGCAGGCTCGCTGGGCCTGCCGGACCTGGGCATCACCGGCCTGGACGACGTGCTCACCGATGTGCGCCGTATCACCGACGTGTGTGACGTGCCATTGCTGGTGGATGTTGACACCGGCTTCGGTGCGTCGGCCTTCAACGTCGCCCGCACCGTGCGCTCGATGAGCAAGTTCGGCGCTGCCGCCATCCACATCGAGGACCAGGTTGGCGCCAAACGCTGTGGCCACCGCCCGAACAAGGAAATCGTCAGCCAGCAGGAAATGGTCGACCGCATCAAGGCCGCCGTCGATGCCCGTAGCGATGACAGCTTCGTGATCATGGCGCGTACCGATGCCTTGGCTGTCGAAGGCCTTAACGCTGCCCTTGATCGCGCCGAGGCGTGCATCGAGGCCGGCGCCGACATGATCTTCCCGGAAGCCATTACCGAGCTGCAGATGTACAAGACGTTCGCTGATCGGGTGAAGGCACCGATTCTGGCCAACATCACCGAATTTGGCGCCACGCCGTTGTACACCACCGAAGAGCTGGCCTCGGTCGACGTGTCGCTGGTGCTGTACCCGCTGTCGGCGTTCCGTGCCATGAACAAGGCGGCTGAGAACGTGTACACGGCGCTGCGCCGCGACGGCACGCAGAAAAACGTGATCGACACCATGCAGACCCGCATGGAGCTCTACGATGCCATTGGTTACCACGCGTTCGAGCAAAGCCTCGATGCGCTGTTTGCCCAGAAGAAAGGGTAAGTGAATGCCTGTGCTGGCCTCTTCGCGGGGCAAGCCCGCTCCCACAGGTCCAGCACAGTTTGTGAAACATGCGCCGTACCTGTAGGAGCGGGCTTGCCCCGCGAAGAGGCCGGTACAGGCAAACTCGATTAGCCAGATTTCCATAACAAGTTCAAGAAAGGAGAAACACCATGGCCGAAGCAAAAGTACTCAGTGGCGCAGGCCTGCGTGGTCAGGTGGCCGGCCAGACCGCTCTGTCGACCGTGGGCCAGGCTGGTGCCGGGCTGACCTACCGGGGGTACGACGTGCGTGACCTGGCAGCAGGTGCCGAATTTGAAGAAGTCGCTTACCTGCTGCTGTACGGCGAGCCAACCCAGGCCGAACTGGCTGACTACAAGCGCAAGCTCAAGGGCCTGCGTGATCTGCCGCAAGCGTTGAAGGAAGTGCTGGAACGTATCCCGCGTGACGCCCACCCGATGGACGTGATGCGCACCGGCTGCTCGGTACTGGGCACCCTGGAGCCAGAACTCACCTTCGAGGCCCAGCGCGACAAGACCGACCGCCTGCTGGCGCTGTTCCCGGCAGTGATGTGCTACTGGTACCGCTTCACCCACCATGGCGTGCGCATCGATTGCACCAGCGACGAGGACACACTCGGTGGCCACTTCCTGCACCTGCTGCACGGCAAGAAGCCTAGCGAGCTGCACGTCAAGGTCATGAACGTGTCGCTGATCCTGTACGCCGAGCACGAGTTCAACGCCTCGACCTTCACTGCCCGTGTCTGTGCCTCGACCCTGTCCGACCTGTACTCCTGCGTCACCGCTGCCATCGGCTCGCTGCGCGGTCCGCTGCACGGCGGTGCCAACGAAGCAGCGATGGAACTGATCGAGCGCTTCCAGAGCCCGCAGGACGCCACCGCCGAGCTGCTGCGCATGCTTGAGCGCAAGGACAAGATCATGGGCTTTGGCCATGCCATCTACAAAGAGTCCGACCCGCGCAACGAGGTGATCAAGGGCTGGTCGAAGCAGCTGGCCGACGAAGTGGGCGACAAGGTGCTGTACCCGGTGTCCGAAGCCATCGACAAGACCATGTGGGAGCAGAAGCGGCTGTTCCCCAACGCCGACTTCTACCATGCCTCGGCGTACCACTTCATGGGCATACCGACCAAGCTGTTCACCCCGATCTTCGTCTGCTCGCGCCTGACCGGCTGGGCGGCGCACGTCTTCGAGCAGCGCGCCAACAACCGCATCATCCGCCCGAGCGCCGAGTATGTCGGTGTCGAGCAGCGCCAGTTCGTGCCGATCGAACAGCGCTGAACTGAAGCCGCAGGGGCTGCTTTGCAGCCCTTCGCGGCACAAGGCCGCTCCTACAGGACGGCGCAACACCTGTAGGAGCGGCCTTGTGCCGCGAAAGGGGTGCAAAGCACCCCCTTGGGCAGACCTGCAAACCGAATACCGTGACCGAGCCTGATAACGATATGAACACTGCATTCCGCAAGCACCTGCCAGGTACCAACCTGGACTACTTCGATGCCCGTGCGGCGGTCGAGGCGATCAAGCCCGGCGCCTACGACGGCCTGCCTTACACGTCCCGCGTGCTCGCCGAAAACCTGGTGCGCCGCTGCGACCCGGCCACCCTCGACGCCTCGCTGGGCCAACTGATCGAGCGCCAGCGCGACCTTGACTTCCCGTGGTTCCCGGCCCGCGTGGTGTGCCACGACATCCTTGGCCAGACCGCGCTGGTCGACCTCGCCGGCCTGCGTGATGCCATCGCCGACAAAGGCGGCGACCCGGCAGCCGTCAACCCGGTGGTGCCGGTGCAACTGATCGTGGACCACTCGCTGGCAGTGGAGTGCGGTGGCTTCGACCCGCAGGCCTTTGAAAAGAACCGCGCCATCGAAGACCGTCGCAACGAAGACCGCTTCCACTTCATCAACTGGACCAAGAAGGCGTTCAAGAACGTCGACGTGATCCAGCCGGGCAACGGCATCATGCACCAGATCAACCTGGAGAAGATGTCGCCTGTCATCCATAGCGACCACGGCGTGGCTTACCCGGACACCTGCGTCGGCACCGACAGCCACACCCCGCATGTTGACGCCCTGGGTGTGATCGCCATTGGCGTGGGTGGCCTGGAAGCCGAGAACGTGATGCTCGGCCGCGCCTCGTGGATGCGCCTGCCGGAGATCGTCGGCGTCGAGCTGACCGGTAAACTGGCACCGAACATCACTGCCACCGACCTGGTGCTGGCCCTGACCGAATTCCTGCGCAAGCAGAAGGTAGTGGGCGCCTATCTGGAGTTTCATGGTGAAGGTGCCCGCGCCCTGACGCTGGGTGACCGCGCCACCATTTCCAACATGGCGCCGGAGTACGGCGCCACCGCAGCGATGTTCGCCATCGACCAGCAGACCATCGACTACCTGCGCCTGACCGGCCGTGAAGAGCAGCAGGTCAAGCTGGTGGAAACCTACGCCAAGGCTACCGGCTTGTGGGCCGACAGCCTGGGCGCCGCCGTCTACGAGCGTACCTTGAGCTTCGACCTGTCGAGCGTGGTGCGCAACATGGCCGGCCCGTCCAACCCCCACGCCCGTGTCGCCACCAGCGACCTGGCGGCCAAAGGCATCGCCGGCAGTTGGGAAGAAGTGCCGGGGCAAATGCCTGACGGCGCGGTGATCATCGCCGCCATCACCAGCTGCACCAACACCAGCAACCCGCGCAACGTGATTGCCGCAGGCCTCATTGCGCGCAATGCCAACAGGCTGGGCCTGGCCCGCAAGCCGTGGGTCAAGTCGTCGCTGGCGCCAGGCTCCAAAGCCGTGCAGTTGTATCTGGAAGAAGCCGGCCTGGAAAAAGAGCTGGAGCAACTCGGCTTCGGTATCGTCGCCTTCGCCTGCACGACCTGCAACGGGATGTCCGGCGCCCTGGATCCGGTGATCCAGCAAGAAATCATCGACCGTGACCTGTACGCCACCGCTGTACTGTCGGGCAACCGCAACTTCGACGGGCGTATCCACCCGTATGCCAAGCAGGCCTTCCTGGCTTCGCCGCCGCTGGTGGTGGCCTATGCCATTGCCGGTACCATCCGCTTCGATATCGAGAAGGATGTGCTGGGCGTGGTCGATGGCAAGGAAATCCGCCTGAAGGACATCTGGCCGAGCGATGAAGAGATCGACGCCGTGGTGCGTGCTGCGGTCAAGCCCGAGCAGTTCCGCAAGGTGTACATCCCGATGTTCGCCATCGAGGAAGACCGCGGGCCGAAGGTGGCGCCGCTGTACGACTGGCGCCCGATGAGCACCTACATCCGCCGCCCGCCGTATTGGGAAGGTGCGCTGGCCGGTGAGCGTACCCTGCGCGGCATGCGCCCGCTGGCGGTGCTGCCGGACAACATCACCACCGACCACCTGTCGCCGTCCAACGCCATCATGCTCGACAGCGCAGCCGGTGAGTACCTGGCGAAAATGGGCTTGCCGGAAGAGGACTTCAACTCTTACGCCACCCACCGTGGCGACCACCTGACCGCCCAGCGTGCCACATTCGCCAACCCTAAGCTGTTCAACGAAATGGTGCGCAAGGAAGACGGCAGCGTGAAGCAGGGGTCGCTGGCGCGTATCGAGCCGGAAGGCAAGGTCACCCGCATGTGGGAGGCGATCGAGACCTACATGCAGCGCAAGCAGCCGCTGATCATCGTTGCCGGCGCCGACTACGGCCAGGGTTCGTCCCGTGACTGGGCGGCCAAGGGCGTGCGCCTGGCAGGTGTCGAGGCGATCGTCGCCGAAGGCTTCGAGCGCATTCACCGCACCAACCTGGTGGGCATGGGCGTGCTGCCGCTGGAGTTCAAGCCCGGCACCGACCGCAAGACCTTGGGCCTGGATGGCAGCGAGACCTACGACGTGCTGGGCGCGCGTACGCCAAGGGCGACGTTGACCCTGGTGGTTACCCGCAGCAATGGCGAGTGCCTGGAAGTGCCGGTGACCTGCCGCCTGGATACCGCCGAGGAAGTGTCCATCTACGAGGCGGGCGGGGTGTTGCAGCGCTTTGCCCAGGACTTCCTCGAAGCGACCGCTTGAGCATGAAACGGGGGCCGCTTTGCGGCCCTTTCGCGACACAAGGCCGCTCCCACAACGGGCGGCGCAGTACCTGTGGGAGCGGCCTTGTGTCGCGAAAGGGCTGCAAAGCAGCCCCAGGGTATTTCACCGGACTATCAGGATGCCCAAGACAATGGCACATGTACCCCAGATCAAAATCCCCGCCACCTACATCCGTGGCGGAACCAGCAAAGGCGTGTTCTTCCGCCTGCAAGACCTCCCCGAGCAGGCGCAGATCCCCGGCCCTGCCCGTGATGCGTTGCTGCTGCGGGTAATCGGCAGCCCCGACCCCTACGGCAAGCAGATCGACGGCATGGGCGGTGCAACATCCAGCACCAGCAAGACCGTGATCCTGTCGCCAAGTATCAAGCCTGAGCACGATGTCGATTATCTGTTCGGCCAGGTCAGCATCGACAAGGCCTTCGTCGACTGGAGCGGCAACTGCGGCAACCTGTCTGCTGCGGTGGGTTCGTTCGCCATCAGCAGCGGCCTGGTCGACCCGACGCGCATTCCGCGCAACGGCGTCGCCACGGTGCGCATCTGGCAGGCCAACATCGGCAAGACCATCATCGCCCACGTACCGATCACCGAAGGCGAAGTGCAGGAAACCGGCGATTTCGAACTGGACGGGGTAACCTTCCCGGCCGCCGAAGTGCAGCTGGAGTTCCTTGACCCGGCAGCCGATGAAGACGGCGGCGGCGGTGCCATGTTCCCTACCGGCAAGCTGGTCGATGACCTGGAAGTGCCGGGTGTCGGCACCTTCAAGGCGACCCTGATCAACGCTGGCATCCCTACCATCTTCGTAAACGCGGCGGATATCGGTTACACCGGTGCCGAACTGCAGGAGGCCATCAACGGCGACCCGCAGGCGCTGCTGCGTTTCGAGACCATTCGCGCGTATGGCGCCGTGCGCATGGGCCTGATTGAACACGTCGACCAGGCTGCCGGGCGTCAGCACACACCAAAAGTGGCGTTCGTCGCGCCACCGAGCACCTACACTGCGTCCAGTGGCAAGGTGGTGCAGGCAGGTGATATCGACCTGCTGGTACGGGCCTTGTCCATGGGTAAGCTGCACCATGCGATGATGGGGACGGCTGCGGTGGCGATTGGCACTGCGGCGGCCATTCCGGGCACGTTGGTCAACCTTGCTGCTGGCGGGGGCGAGCGCAGTGCCGTGCGCTTCGGGCACCCGTCGGGCACCCTGCGGGTCGGGGCTGAGGCGCGCCAGGTGAATGGTGAGTGGACAGTGACCAAGGCAATCATGAGCCGTAGCGCTCGCGTGCTGATGGAGGGCTGGGTTCGCGTGCCTGGCGATAGCTTCTAACGCACCACTGGCGCTCGGCTTTAGTCCGTTGGGGCCGCCTTGCGGCCCTTTCGCGGCACAAGGCCGCTCCTACAAGGATTGCGTCTTCCCTGTAGGAGCGGCCTTGTGCCGCGAAAGGGCTGCAAGGCCGCCCCGGCCATTCTGAAGGGAGCTGGATATGAGCGCCAACGTAGACCTCAATGACCGCCCGGACTACGACCGGGTGCTGCAAACCCTGGCCGACTACGCTCTCGGCTACCGGGTCGAGTCCCACGAGGCCCTGGATACCGCACGCAACTGCCTGATGGACACCCTCGGCTGCGGCCTGCTGGCCTTGCGCTTCCCCGAATGCACCAAACTGCTTGGCCCTCAGGTGGAAGGCACGCTGGTCCCCAATGGTGCCCGCGTCCCCGGCACCGCCTACCGGCTCGACCCGGTCAAAGCTGCCTGGGACATCGGCTGTACGGTGCGCTGGCTGGACTACAACGACACCTGGCTGGCCGCTGAGTGGGCTCACCCCTCGGACAACCTTGGCGGCATCCTGGCCGTTGCCGATCACTTGTCACAGAAGCATGTCGCCGCGGGTGAGGCGCCGCTGCTGATGCGTGATGTGCTTGAAGCCATGGTCATGGCTCATGAGATCCAGGGTGTGCTGGCACTGGAAAACTCATTCAACCGCGTCGGCCTCGATCACGTGATTCTGGTGAAGGTAGCCTCGACCGCGGTGTGTGCCAGGCTGATGGGGGCCAATCGCGAGCAGATGCTCTCGGCCTTGTCCCATGCGTTTGTCGACGGCCAGGCCCTGCGCACTTACCGCCACGCCCCCAACGCCGGTTCTCGCAAGTCCTGGGCTGCTGGCGATGCTTCCAGCCGTGGCGTGCGCCTGGCTGATATTGCCCTGCGTGGCGAGATGGGGGTGCCGGGTGTGCTTACGGCGCCGCAGTGGGGCTTCTACGACGTGTTGTTCAGCCATACCAACAAGGACCTGGCACTCAAGCCTGCCGGGCAACAGGAGCTGCGCGTGGCGCAGGCCTTGGGCAGCTACGTGATGGAAAACGTGCTGTTCAAGGTCAGTTTCCCCGCCGAATTCCATGCCCAGACCGCCTGCGAGGCGGCAGTGACGCTGCATCCGCTGGTGCGTAACCGTCTGCATGAAATCGACCGCATCGTCATTACCACCCAGGAATCGGCAATCCGCATCATTTCCAAAAGCGGCCCACTGGCCAACGCTGCTGACCGTGACCACTGCCTGCAATACATGGTGGCGGTACCGCTGATCTTCGGCCATTTGGTGGCCGAGCATTATGAGGACGCCTTCCACGCCAACCACCCGAGCATCGACCGCCTGCGCGAGAAGATGGAGGTGGTGGAAGACCCGCGCTTCAGCCGTGAGTACCTGGAGCCGGACAAGCGTTCAATCGCCAATGCACTGCAAGTGTTCTTCAAGGATGGCAGCAGTACGGCGCAGGTCGTGGTGGAGTACCCGATCGGGCACCGTCGGCGGCGTGGGGAGGGTATACCGTTGCTGGAGGCCAAGTTCAGCGCCAACCTGGCAACGCGTTTTGCCCGGCAGCGGTGTGGCGAGATTGTAGAAGTGTGCAAGGATCAGCAGAAGCTGGAAGGTATGGCGGTGCACCGGTTTGTGGATTTGTTCGTGATCTGAGGTTGCCTGTACTGGCCCTATCACCGGCAAGCCAGGCTCCCACAAGTACTCCACAGGTCTTGAGAACGGTGGGGTACTTGTGGGAGCTGGCTTGCCGGCGATAGGGCCGGTACAGGCTGAAACAGAAAAGCCCCGGCATCGCTGCCGGGGCTTTCTTTTACAGCGTGTAACTCAGCTTACGCCTGAACCACCGGGATCTTGGCGTTGGCTGCCGCTTCGCGGAACTCGGCGATCTGGTCGAAGCTCAGGTAGCGGTAAACGTCGGCAGCCATGCTGTCGATGTCTTTCGCGTACTGCATGTACTCTTCGACGGTCGGCAGCTTGCCGATGATCGAAGCGACAGCAGCCAGTTCGGCCGATGCCAGGTACACGTTGGTAGCGTCGCCCAGACGGTTCGGGAAGTTACGGGTCGAGGTGGAAACCACGGTCGAACCGGTCTGCACACGTGCCTGGTTACCCATGCACAGCGAGCAGCCTGGCATTTCCATGCGCGCACCGGCCTTGCCGTAGATGCCGTAGTAGCCTTCTTCGGTCAGCTGGTGAGCATCCATCTTGGTTGGCGGAGCCAGCCACAGACGGGTCGGGATACCGCCCTTGACCTTGTCCAGCAGCTTGCCGGCAGCGCGGAAGTGACCGATGTTGGTCATGCACGAACCGATGAACACTTCGTCGATCTTCTCGCCCTGTACCGAGGACAGCAGGCGGGCATCGTCCGGGTCGTTCGGCGCGCAGAGCACAGGCTCTTTGACGTCGGCCAGGTCGATCTCGATGATTTCGGCGTATTCGGCATCGGCGTCAGCCGACAGCAGCTCCGGCTTGGCCAGCCAGGCTTCCATGGCTTGGGCGCGACGTTCCAGGGTACGTGGGTCACCGTAGCCTTCGCCGATCATCCAGCGCAGCAGGGTGATGTTGGACGTCAGGTACTCGGCAATGGCCTTCTCTGGCAGCTTGATGGTGCAACCGGCAGCGGAACGCTCGGCCGAGGCGTCGGACAGCTCGAAGGCTTGTTCGACGGTCAGTTCGTCCAGGCCTTCGATTTCCAGGATGCGGCCGGAGAAGGCGTTTTTCTTGCCTTTCTTCTCGACGGTCAGCAGGCCCTGCTGGATGGCGTAGTAAGGGATGGCATGAACCAGGTCACGCAGGGTGATGCCGGGTTGCAGTTTGCCCTTGAAGCGCACCAGGATCGATTCTGGCATGTCCAGCGGCATGACGCCGGTGGCGGCAGCGAAGGCCACCAGGCCGGAGCCGGCCGGGAACGAGATGCCGATCGGGAAGCGGGTGTGCGAGTCACCACCGGTACCGACGGTGTCAGGCATCAGCATGCGGTTAAGCCAGCTGTGGATGATGCCGTCGCCTGGGCGCAGCGACACGCCGCCACGGGTGCGGATGAAGTCTGGCAGGGTGTGGTGGGTGGTAACGTCGATCGGCTTAGGATAGGCCGCGGTGTGGCAGAACGACTGCATGACCAGGTCGGCGGAGAAGCCCAGGCACGCCAGGTCTTTCAGCTCGTCACGGGTCATCGGGCCAGTGGTGTCCTGGGAGCCGACGGTGGTCATCTTCGGCTCGCAGTAGGCACCTGGGCGTACGCCCTGGCCTTCTGGCAGGCCACAGGCGCGGCCGACCATTTTTTGCGCCAGGGTGAAGCCCTTGCCGGAATCGGCAGGCTGCTCTGGTTTCTTGAACAGGTCGGAAGCACCCAGGCCCAGCTCGGCGCGGGCTTTTTCGGTCAGGCCACGGCCGACGATCAGCGGGATACGGCCGCCAGCGCGGACTTCATCCAGCAGTACTTCGGTTTTCAGCTCGAAGTTGGTGACCAGTTCGTCGCTGCCGTGACGGCGTACTTCACCTTTGTAAGGGTAAACGTCGATGACGTCGCCCATGCCCAGGTTGGTGCAGTCGAACTCGATCGGCAGGGCGCCGGCGTCTTCCATGGTGTTGTAGAAGATCGGGGCGATCTTGGTGCCGAAGCAGAAGCCACCGGCGCGCTTGTTCGGCACGTACGGAATGTCGTCGCCGAAGAACCACAGTACCGAGTTGGTAGCGGATTTACGCGAGGAGCCGGTACCGACCACGTCACCTACATAGGCAACCGGGAAGCCCTTGGCCTTGACGGCTTCGATCTGCGCCAGCGGGCCAACCGAACCTGGCTGCGAAGGCTCGATGCCGTCACGGGCCATTTTCAGCATCGCCAGGGCGTGCAGCGGGATGTCAGGGCGCGACCAGGCGTCCGGGGCAGGCGACAGGTCGTCGGTGTTGGTTTCGCCTGGCACCTTGAACACGGTCAGGGTGTACTTCTCGGCGATGGCCGGGCGGGTGGTGAACCACTCGCCGGCAGCCCAGGAGTCCAGCACGGCCTTGGCGTGAGCGTTGCCGGCCTTGGCTTTTTCGGCCACGTCGTGGAAGGCATCGAACATCAGCAGGGTGTGCTTGAGCTGTTCGGCCGCGACGGCGCCCAGTTCGGCGTCATCCAGCAGTGCGACCAGCGTTTCGATGTTGTAGCCGCCCTGCATGGTGCCCAGCAGTTCGGTGGCGTGCTTGCGGTCGATCAGTGGCGACTTGGCTTCGCCCTTGGCGACAGCGGAGAGGAAAGCGGCCTTGACGTAGGCAGCTTCGTCGACCCCTGGCGGTACGCGGTTGGTGATCAGGTCTACGAGGAAGGCTTCTTCGCCGGCCGGCGGGTTTTTCAGCAGCTCGACCAGGCCTGCAGTTTGTTCGGCGTTCAGCGGCTGGGGCACGATACCCAGGGCGGCACGCTCTTCGATGTGTTTGCGGTAGGCTTCAAGCACAGTTATTTCCCTCATCAGTGGTCCCTAAAGGGGGTCCGGGACGCTTATCCAGCATTCAATGCACCCATGCGCTGCCACGGCTTTGTGGGCCGCCCAGCCAGAGTCGCAAAGAATCCTTACAGAAGCTGCTTTCAAAGTTTTACGCCTGCAGAACGGGGAGCTGATGAGGGCTGGCGCGGGCATGCGAGGGATGCATGGCCCGGGCCAACGCCGTTCTACCGGATTAACTGTGCTCGTGACGCTTTGAAAACAGCTTCCAACGGACATTGTTGCCTTTGAAAAGGCCGGATGATTCTACGGCAAAAAAAGCCTGAAAGTAAGGCGCAGAAGATGACTTTAACGAGTGACCCTGGTTAGACAAAGGGCTAACATGGGCGCGTGTCCCTCCGCCAAACTGTTGTTTTTCATGTCCAACAAGTCCATCAAGACCCCTTGCGTCGGCCTGTGCTCCACGGTGTACGGAGACACGGTGTGCCGTGGCTGCAAGCGTTTTCACCACGAAGTGATCAACTGGAACGGCTACGACGACGCGCAAAAACGCGCGGTGTGGCTGCGCCTTGAGCAGTTGCTGGTGCAGGTGATGATGGCCAAGCTGGAAGTGTTCGACAAAAGCCTGCTGCGCCAGCAACTGGAGCAGCGCTCCATCCGCTTTGTCGAGCAACAGTCGGAATATTGCTGGGCTTACCAGCTGATTGCCCGTGGGGCGCGGATGATCCGTGACCTGGAGGCCTACGGCATGGTGCTGCTGCCGGAGTTCCGCGACTGGGAACTGCCGCAATTGCGCGATGCCATCGATCGCGAATTCTTTCTGCTTTCAGAGGCGCATTACCAGCGCTACATCGCCCCCAGCTTCCTGCGCGATGCCTTGGCGTCGGGGCAAGGCTGAAGCTTGGTGGGTGACGCTATCGGCCTCTTCGCGGGTTTACCCGCGAAGAGGCCAGCAAACAACTTGAATCAGTCGCCGGTGTATTCACAACCGCTGGTGCAGGTTTCGTGGATGCGCACCTTCGACAGTTCCGGCATCAGCGGCTTGACCTGGTCCCAGATCCACTTGGCGATCACTTCGCTGGTGGGGTTTTCCAGGCCCGGGATGTCGTTCAGGTAGTTGTGGTCCAGTTGCTCGTAGATCGGCTTGAAGATCGCCTTGACCTCGGCGAAGTCGCGGATCCAGCCGGTGTGCGGGTCGAGCGGGCCGGTCAGGTGCAGGCCGACCTTGAACGAATGGCCATGCAGGCGGCCGCATTTGTGCCCTTCAGGGACGTGGGGCAGGCGGTGGGCCGATTCGAATGTGAACTCTTTAAAAATTTCCACGCTGTCGTAACTCTGTGTGAATCAATAATGCCCGCATTCTACCAGCATGGCCGTTACAAGGCTTGCAGGCGTTCGTGCAGCCGCCCGGTGGCGATCAGTTCCAGCAATTCGTCGCCCAGGCGCTGGCTTTCGGCGATGGCCTTGTACCAATAGCGCTTGCGGCCTGGTGCATCGCCCATGAACCGCTTGAAGTCGTTGCGGTCGGGCAACTTGCCGTAGGGCAGGGCGGCCAGGTACTGCGGCGAAGGGGTCATCAGCAGCACGTTCTGCAGGCGGGTGGCGTCGCCCTTGCGCCAAGGCAAGGCTTTGTCGAACCAGCCGGGTACCACCTTGTCGGTGAAGTGCGGGTACAGCACCAGATCATCGCCGCGGTAGGGCAGGTCGAGGTGGTAGTCGAGCAGGCCGCCGTCACGGTAGGTGCCGGCGCCAGCACCAGGGATGTCTTTCACACCCTGCATGACCATGGGGATCGAACCCGAGGCGAGCAGGGCATGGCGCAGGTTGGCCAAGTCCAGTGGCAGGTAGCGTGAGGGGAAGTCGGTCAGCGCGTCGAGCGGTGGCACGGCGCGCCCGTCGTGCAGGATGATGCGCTCGAAGTGGCGCGCCAGGCGCGCACGGCCAAGCAGGTTGCTGGCGACCACCGAGCCCAGGCCCAGGCCCAGGCGGCCGCGGTGGTCGTGGGCAAGCTGGCCATGGCTTTTCACTACCAGGATATTCAGGCGATAGTGCGGGTTGGCCAGCAGCTGGCCGTCGCGGCCCTGCAGCAGGTCATCGAGCATGCGTTGGCAGCTTTGGCTGATTTCGGCCGGGGTGACGCCCTTGGCGAAATCCAGTTCGGTGTACAACTCGCCCAGGCGACGGATACCGGCGACCGGGTCGTCGAGGCAGGCGCTGGCGAAGCGCCAGGCACCAATTGAAGCGCCAATCAGGGCGCGCTGGCGCGGTGCCGAAGGCAGCCACTCGCCGAACAGTGCCAGGTCCAGGCCCTGGATACCCAGCGGCTTTGGCCCACCGGCCGCACCCGGGAGCACCCCGACATCGGCCGCTTGCAGGCCGCACGCGCGGATGTGCCGCAGGGCGCGTTGGCCGGCCTTGAAGGTGAGGGCGGGGTACTTGATGTGGATGGCGCTCATGGCGGATCTCTTGGGCTGGTAGGAGCAGCCTTGTGCTGCGAAAGGGCCGGTACAGACTACACAACTGTTGTGCCTGTTCGGGCCCTTTTGCAGCACAAGGCTGCTCCTACAGGAGGCCGAGTCTGGCTGGAGGTGTAACTGCGCTATCATGGCGCCAGCTGTTTTCAGGTTCAATTAAGGACCGGTGGTTAGTCTTGATCCCGTAGACAACTTGCACAGTTCTCAGGAGAGAAGAACGATGAAAACTTTGACTGCCCTGTTCACCGCCGCCGCCCTCGCCCTGGGCGCCAATGCTGCTTTCGCCAAGGATGTACAGCCTGACGAAGTGGTCAAGCTGGTCAACGCCAAGACCATCAAATCGCTGGATGAGCTCAAAGCCACCGCCGTGGCCAAGCACCCTGGTTCCACCGTCACCGACTCGGAACTTGAAGACGAATATGGTCGCTACATCTACAAGGTCGAACTGCGCGACACCCAGAACGTCGAGTGGGACGTGGCGCTGGACGCCAAGACCGGTGAAGTGCTGAAGGACGAGCGGGACAACTGATGATTCATTTACCGCGGCCGGCGCGCTACCTCGCGCTGGCGCTGCTGGCCGTATGCTCGCTGGCCGCTGCCCGCGACCTTGACCAGGACGAAGCCCTGAAGCTGCGGCAGAAGGGCGTCATCCTGCCGCTCGAACAGTTGCTGGAAACCGCCCTGGGGCGTTACCCCGGGGCGCGTCTTTTGGAAGCCGAGCTGGAAGAAGACGACGATCGCTACGAATATGAAGTCGAACTGCTGACGGCTGAAGGTGTGGTGCGCGAGATCAAGCTCGATGCCAGCACCGGTGCCCTGCTCAAAGACGAGGAAGACGACTGAATGCGCCTGTTGCTTGTCGAGGACAATGTACCGCTGGCCGACGAGCTGACCGCTGGCCTGCAGCGCCAGGGCTATGCCGTGGACTGGCTGGCTGATGGCCGTGACGCGGTTTACCAGGGCCAGAGCGAACCCTACGACCTGATCATTCTTGACCTCGGGCTGCCGGGCTTGCCGGGCCTGGAGGTGCTGGCCCAGTGGCGCGCTGGCGGCCTGGCCACGCCGGTGCTGATCCTTACCGCCCGCGGTTCGTGGGCCGAGCGTATCGAAGGGCTCAAGGCTGGGGCTGATGATTACCTGAGCAAACCGTTCCACCCGGAAGAGTTGCAACTGCGTATCCAGTCGCTGCTGCGCCGTGCGCGCGGCCTGGCCAACCAGCCGACACTGGAAGCCGCCGGTTTGCACCTGGATGAAAGCCGCCAGTGCGTGAGCCGTGATGGCGTGAATATCCAGCTGACCGCCGCCGAGTTCCGCCTGCTGCGCTACTTCATGCTGCATCCGCAGCAGATCCTCTCCAAGAGCCACCTGGCCGAGCATCTTTACGACGGTGAAACCGAGCGCGATTCCAACGTGCTGGAAGTACACGTCAACCACCTGCGGCGCAAGCTGGGCCGCAGTGTCATCGAGACCCGGCGCGGGCAAGGCTACATTTACGCGGGGAGCGCCGCGTGAAGTCGATTCAGGCACGCCTGAGTCTGGGGCTGGTGGCGGTGCTGGTGGTGGTCGGCGTAGTGCTGGCGCAACTGACGTTATGGCTGTTCGAGGCTGGCCTGCAACGCTACCTGGAAAACGGCCTGCGCAAGGAAAGCGAGAACCTGCTGGTGGCCCTGGTGCGCGGGCCATCCGGCTTGCAGCTGGATGAGCGGCGCATCTCGGCGGCCTATCAGCGGCCGTTTTCCGGTTACTACTTTCGCATCGATTTCGACCAGGGCACATGGCGCTCACGTTCGCTGTGGGACCTGGATATGCCCAAGCCCGCCACGCCCGGACTGTCCGACAGCCACGAGCTAGGCCCGGAAGGGCAGCAGCTGCTGGCCTTGCGTGCCGACTATCGGCGCCTGGGCCAGGACATCTCCATCAGCGTGGCGCAGGACTATTCGCCAGTGCGCGAGGGCTTCAGGCGCATGCAGCAGATTGGCCTGGGCATGGGGTTGGTGGCGCTGATCCTGGTGCTGGTGCTACAGCGCATTACCGTGAAGCGCTCGTTACGGCCACTGGAGCGGGCACGCCAGCAGATCGCCCAGTTGCAGCAGGGCCAGCGTTCGCAGCTGGATGCCGAGGTGCCCAGCGAGCTGGCGCCATTGGTGGGGCAGATCAACCACTTGCTGAGCCACACCGAAGACAGCCTGCGCCGTTCGCGCAATGCCTTGGGCAACTTGGGGCACGCGCTGAAGACGCCATTGGCGGTACTGCTGAGCCTGGCCTCCAGCGAACGTCTGAAGGATTTGCCTGAAGTCCGTGCGCAGATGCGCGAGCAGTTGGAGCAGATTCAGCAACGGTTGGCGCGCGAGCTGAACCGTGCGCGGCTGGCAGGGGATGCGCTGCCGGGCGCGCAGTTTGACTGTGACGCCGAGTTGCCGGGGTTGCTCGGAACATTGGGCATGATCCATGGCGAGGGCCTGCTGTTGGCAAGTGATGTGCCGCCCGGGCTGTTATTGCCATGGGACCGTGAGGACTTCCTGGAGCTGCTGGGCAACCTGCTGGACAACGCCTGCAAGTGGGCTGACAGCGAGGTGCGGCTGGGTATTGCGCCGAGTGCCGAGGGCTATCAGGTGTGGGTCGATGACGATGGCCCTGGTATCCCCGAGAGCCAACGGCAGCAGGTGCTGGAGCGCGGCTCGCGGCTGGACGAGCAGGTGGACGGGCATGGCCTGGGGTTGGGCATCGTGCGCGATATCGTCGACGCATGGGATGGGCAACTGACCTTGCTGGAGAGCCCGCAGGGCGGGCTACGGGTAAGCATCGACCTGCCGCGCAAGGCTCTGTGATGTCGGGGCCGCTCTGCGGCCCATCGCGACACAAGGCCGCTCCCACAGGTGTACGCAATCCCCTGTGGGAGCGGCCTTGTGTCGCGAAAGGGCGCGCAGCGCCCCCGAGGCCCTATCAGTACTGCAAAAATATTGCAGTACAGGCGCAGTTTTTTGAATTAGCCCAAATTCCCCCCGCCCGGCAAAATCCTCCCCACGAAACCCTGCGGTTTCCATCTCTCCACGGACGGAGCCCCTTGTGGTATTGCACGCGCAATACGAGGCCCAGGCCAGCTCGGCTGGGCTTTCTTTTTAATCAGAAAACCAAAGACCCCGATTACCCAATGTCTGCCTCGCGTTCCGAAAGCCGCCTGCAGCGCTTGTTGCCGGCGCCCCTGAATATCCCTCCAAAAGAATGGTTGCGTGCCGGTATCGGTGCGTTGCTCGGTCTGTTCCTCGCCGGCTGGCTGACCAGCATGGCCTATGGGCCCGGCATCGCCTTGCACCTGCTGGGCCCGCTGGCGGCTTCGGCAGTGCTGGTATTTGCCGTGCATTCCGGCCCGTTGGCCCAACCTTGGCCGGTGCTGGGTAGCTACGCGCTGGCTGGCGCGGTCGGCCTGGCCATGCGCCAAGGCTTTGGCCCGGAACTGTGGGTGGCCGCTGCGGCCCTGGGCGTCTCGATCCTGGTGATGTGCCTGCTGCGCTGCCTGCACCCGCCGGGTGGCGGGGTGGCAGTCAGTGCAGTACTGGCCGACTCAGGCCTCACCGCCATGGGTGATCACCTGCTGGAACCCATCCTGCTCAACGCACTGATCCTGGTGAGCGTGGCGGTGCTCTACAACCGCCTGACCGGGGTGCGCTACCCGAAAGGTGTAGCGCCGCGCAAAGACTTGCACCACACCCATGACCCACTGCCCAGTGAGCGGGTCGGCATCCGTGGCGAGGACCTGGACCAGGCCCTGGAAGAGTTGGGTGAGTTCGTCGACGTCACCCGTGACGAGCTGGAGCGCATCATCCTGGCCACCGAGCAGCACGCCCTCCAGCGCAGCCTTGGCGGTATTACTGCGGCTTCGGTGATGTCGCGGGACGTGCAGTTCGCCACGCCCGAAACCACCCTCGAGCAGGCCTGGAAAATGCTGGCCAGCCACCACCTGAAAACCCTGCCGGTGTTGCAGCAGGGCAAGCTGGTGGGCATCGTCAGCCTTAGCGACCTGGTCGGCCCGGCCATGCAGCGTGGCCGCTTCAGCTGGCGCGGGCTGTTCGGCCGCAAGGCGGTGCGCATGGAGCAGGTGATGAGCCGGCGTGTGGTCAGTGTCGGCAGCCAGCATCCGCTGGAGCGCCTGTTGCCGCTTTTGTGCGAGCAGGGCCTGCATTGCCTGCCGGTGCTCGATGGCGACCAGCTGGTGGGGGTGATTACCCAGACCGACCTGATCGCCGGCCTCAAGCGCCAGTTGCTCAGCAAAGCCGAGGTTTCAGATAACCGGGTCCCAGCGTTGTGACCAGTCGCTGGCACCGGCGGCTACCAGCCGGCGCAGGATGGCGAAGGCCTGTTGCAGGGCTTCGCTGTCGCGTTTGCGTGGGTACACCAGGAAGGTGGGGTAGGTAAACTCCGGCGCCTGCGGCACCCGCTCGAACACGCCGCTGTCCAGGTAAGCCTGCACCACCCGCGTGCGGAAGTAGCCGCTACCGCCCTGGTCGAGGATGAACTGCAAGGCCAGTGGGCCCAGGTTGAAACTGAGCGCCGGGCGGGCGCAGTCGGGCAGGGCGGCATCGTGCTGGCGGCGGAAGGCTTCGCCCCAATCGATGTAGATGTAGGGTTCTGGCTGGTCGACCCGGCGCACGCGAATCAGCTTTTCTTCCATCAACTGTTCCACCTGCAGGCCCGGCCCGTAGGTCGGCTGGTACACCAGCGCAGCGTCCAGCAAACCCATCTCGACCTTGCGCAGCAATGACTCGCCGTCGCTCACTTCGCTGCGGATGGCATGGCTGGGCAGCTCGCGGTGCAGGGCACTGACCCAATCGAGCATCATCGGGTTGCCCAGGCTCACTTCTCCCCCCACATGCAGCACTTGCTGGCAGCCCTGGGGTAGCGGCAGGTCGCGCCGCGCCGCTTCCCAGGTTTGTACCAGCTGGTTGGCATAACTGACGAATGCCTCGCCATCGCTGGTCAGGCTGGCGCCGTTGCGGCTGCGCACAAACAGCTGGCAGCCCAGTTGCTGCTCCAGGCGCTGCACCCGGGCGGTAATTGCCGTCTGTGACACGAACAGGCGTTCGGCGGCGGCGACCAGGCTGCCGCAACGCACGATTTCCAGAAAGGTTCGGGCCTGTTCGATATCCATGGGCTGCTCGGTGGCTGAAGGGTGGCCTATTCTAGAGGCTTTGCACCGTTATGGGGCGTTTTTGCGCTGTCTGCAAATTTGCAGGTCGGTTGTGACTTTAGTCCCATGGCGGCGCGGGTGTAGCGGTCCATACTCAGGTTTCGCCCTTCAATAACAACAAGTACCGGGTTCCTTTCGATATGAGCTACCAGCACAGCTACGCCCATTCCATTTCCGACCCTGCCGCTTTCTGGGCGGAACAGGCTGCGCACCTGGCCTGGCACCGCAAGCCTGCCCTTACCCTGCAAGACAACGCCGACGGTACCCACCGCTGGTTCGCCGACGGTCGCCTTAACAGTTGCTACCTGGCCCTCGATCACCAGATCGAGCAAGGCCGTGGCGAGCAGGTGGCGTTGATCTACGACTCGCCAGTCACCGGTGTGCAGCAGGCCTACACCTACAACCAGTTGCGCGAAGAAGTGGCGCGCCTGGCCGGTTTGCTGCGCCAGCTAGGGGTGCAAAAGGGCGATGGGGTGATCATCTACATGCCCATGGTGCCGCAAGCGGCCATGGCCATGCTGGCCTGCGCGCGGATTGGTGCGGTGCATTCGGTGGTGTTCGGCGGCTTTGCCGCCAACGAGCTGGCCTTGCGCATCGATGACGCCCGGCCCACGTTGCTGCTGACGGCATCCTGCGGGCTGGAGTTTGACAAGGTGATTGCCTACAAGCCGCTGGTGGACCGCGCCCTGCAGCTGGCCCGGCACCAGCCGCGCAATGTGCTGGTGCTGCAACGGCCGCAGACGCAGGCGCAGCTGCAGCCAGGCCGCGACCTGGACTGGCAGGCAGCCTTGGCCGGCGCGCAGCCGGTGGCACCGGTCGAGCTGGATGCCGGCGACCCGCTGTACATCATGTACACCTCTGGCACCACCGGCAAACCCAAGGGCATCGTCCGGGAAAACGGCGGCAATGCCGTGGCGCTGTGCTATGCCATGCGCCATATCTACGGCATGCAGGCCGGTGACGTGTGGTGGGGCATTTCCGATGTGGGGTGGGTGGTTGGCCATTCGCTGATTGTCTATGGGCCGTTGATGAGCGGCTGCACCACGGTGTTCTACGAAGGCAAGCCGATCCGCACCCCGGACGCCTCGGCCTATTGGCGGGTGGTGGAGCAATACAAGGTCAATGCGCTGTTCTGTGCGCCCACCGCCATGCGTGCCATCCGCAAGGAAGACCCGGAGGGCGAGTGGGTCCGCAAGCACGACCTCAGTTCGTTGCGCCAGCTGTTCCTGGCCGGGGAGAAGCTCGATTCCAGCACCCATCAATGGCTGGAGCGGGTCAGTGGCAAGCCGGTGCACGACCACTGGTGGCAAACCGAGACCGGCTGGCCAGTCACTGCGCCCTGTGTGGGGCTGGAAGGCAGCGCGGCAAAGCCGGGCTCAAGCAACCGGGCGGTGCCGGGCTACCACGTGCGCGTGGTGGATGATGAGGGCCACTTGCTGGGCCCCAACCACCAGGGCTCGATCGTGATTGCCTTGCCATTGCCGCCCGGGTGCAGCCAGACCCTGTGGGGCGATCACGAGCGTTACTTGCAGGCATACCTGCGTACCTACCCGGGGTATTACCACACGGGCGACGGCGGCTTTCTGGACGATGACGGTTTTGTCTACATCATGGGGCGCACGGATGACGTGATCAACGTGTCTGGCCACCGGCTGTCCACCGGCGAAATGGAGGACCTGGTGGCCTGCCACCCAGCGGTGGCCGAGTGTGCGGTGATTGGCGTGCACGATGAGATCAAGGGGCAAGTGCCGTTGGCGCTGGTTGTACTCAAGGACGGCGAGGGCATTGCCGAGGCGCAGTTGCTGGTAGACCTGGTAGGCAGCGTGCGCGAGGCGATTGGCCCGCTGGCCTGCTTCAACCGGGTTCGGCTGGTGAAGCGGCTGCCCAAGACCCGCTCGGGGAAAATCCTGCGTGCGGTGCTGCGCAAGATTGCCGACGGTCAGGACTATGTACCGCCTTCGACCCTCGATGACCCGGCGGTGCTGGGGGAGATTGAGGCGGTGCTGGCGGATTTGCCCAGGGCCGGTTGATGTTTTGACCTTCAGGGCCTCATCGCCGGCAAGCCAGCTCCCACAGGTTCATCACAGGCCCTGAAACCTGCGTGCTACCTGTGGGAGCTGGCTTGCCGGCGATAAGGCCGGTGCGGGCAATGCAGTTCTAGGGTGCTACCTGGTGCAGTTGCCCCAGCCGGCTGCGGGTGCGCATCAGGTCGGCAAGCGGGCCGCCCAGGCTCTGTTCCAGCGGCCGTTTGCCAATCACCGTCACCTGTCGGTCCTGGTCATACAACACATCCACCAGGTTGACGAAGCGCTGCTGCGCCGCCAGCGAACACTCCGCCAGGTCATCCAGCCCATCGATGATCCACTCATCGTACTGCTGCGCCAGTACCAGGTAGTCGATCACCGCCGTGGCCTTTTCGCACAAGTCGTCAAAGCCAAGCACCACCCGCCGGCCATCGATGGCCAGCGCACGCAGCGGGCGTTTGTTCACTTCAAGCATCACTGGCCGCTCGTCCGGCACGCTCAGCGCCTGGCGCTGCGCTGCCGTCCCCGGCCATACATAGTGGCCTTGGGTAAACCGCTGGTGCTCGCGGTTGGTCGGCAAGCTGCGAAAGTCGGTGTCGCCCCCCACTTCCAGCACCTGCATGCGCCCGTTGATCAGGCGGATCACGGGCAGGAAGCGCTCGTGGTACAGCGGGTTGGGCAACAGCCCTTCGGGCGCATAGTTGGAGGTCACCAGCAGGAACACGCCGCGTGCGAACAGCGCGTTGAACAGGCGGGTGAGCAGCATGGCATCCCCGATGTCATGCACGTGGAATTCGTCGAAGCACAATACCTGGCAACCCCCCACCAGCTCGTCGAGGGTTGCGCCCAGCGCATCGTCCAGCGCCCGGTGGTGGTGCATGCCCTGGTGCAGGCGGGCAAAGAAGTCATGAAAGTGCAGCCGGCGCTTGGCCTCGACCGGCACCGCCTGGAAGAAGCCGTCCAGCAGCCAGCTCTTGCCGCGGCCCACCGAACCGTACAGGTACAGGCTTTGCGGCTGCCCCTGTTCGAGCTGTGCCAGTTGTTCGGCCATGCAGTGGATCACCCGTCGCTGGCCGTCACTCAGCTGGTAACCCCGGCTTCGGGCTTTGTCCTCGAACCAAGCGAGCAGTTCGCTCTGGTTGGCGGCGGCGCCGCGCAGGCGCTGGCCAAGCTGGCGCAGTGGGGCAGGGATCCAGGCAGACAAAAGCAACGCTCCTTGGGCGATGGCGGGGCAGCGTGCAGCTTGCCCGAGGGCGGCCATTTTGACCAATACAGAAAGTGACCGGCAATGATCACTTCATGCGATAGGTCTGGCTACACACCCGTTTTGTCTAGGCCTTGTGCTCCAGCTGGCGTTCGATCATGTATTTCACCGCCAGCCGGCGCTCCTTCAGGTGGCGCAGGTCGTCATCGACAAAATTGCCCGCCGATATCGACTCGGCGGCCAGCACCTGGTTGTCGATGTCCATGTACTCGTCCAGCAGCCGGTCCAGTGCCTTGTCCTGCTGGCGGCGCTGCTGGACGATTTCACGCGGGTAATGCAGGTCCTGGTAGAGGTCGTGGGAGACAGGCATGAGGTCCTCCTTGGTCAATGCAAATGGCTCAATAGATTGGAAGGGAGGAATGCGATTGTGTTGAAGCGAAGCGGGGGGAAAGCGACGGATGGTTGCTGTACACACTGCCGAAATGACTAACTCGCTGTTTTTTAGCAATTTTTTTTCATCAGGGGGTTCACAGACCGAAAGTTTGTTGTTAAAGTGCCGCGCATTCCAAGACAACAACCCAGTTGTCACTCAGTTGGAATTGTCAGAGCAGCGAATGCTGCATCCGATACAGGGGCGTCGCCAAGCGGTAAGGCAGCAGGTTTTGATCCTGCCATGCGTTGGTTCGAATCCAGCCGCCCCTGCCATTTTCCAGTTTCAAACGTATTCAACCCAGTGCTTAATAGCCCTGAGTTTTGTCGTTTCCGTGATTTCTATTCCTCACGCGATCTCTTGTAGGAGCGGCCTTGTGTCGCGATCGGGCTGCGCAGCAGCCCCAAGATTGCAGAGACAGCACAGATTGCCGGGGCCGCTTCGCAGCCCGATCGCGACACAAGGCCGCTCCTACAAGGGTTTGTGCTTTCCTGAATTACCCGGCAATGCCCAGCATCTCGTTCAGCACCCTGGCCAGCTCGTCGGCCTGCACCGGCTTCTGGATCACCACGCTGCCCGGCAACTCCAGCCCCTGCAATTCTGCATAGCCAGTCAGGAACACCACCGGCAGGTGCGTATACCGTTCACGTGCCGCCAGCGCCAGTTGCGCGCCGTTGAACTCGGGCATGGCGAAATCGGTAAGCAGCAGGTCGATCTCGTCGTCCAGTAACGCCAATGCCTGCTCGCCGCTGTGCGCCTGGCGCACCTGGTAGCCATACTGGCGCAGCACATCGCCAAGCATGTCACGCACCAGATGGTCATCATCCACCAGCAACACGGTGCGGTTGCGGCCGCTTTCGCTGACCGACTGGCTGAGCGTCGGGATCACCGGCTCGCTCACGGCCTGGTCCTTTACTGCAGGCAGGTACACCGCCACCTGCGTGCCATGGCCCGGGGTTGTGTCGATGCGCACACC
Source organism: Pseudomonas sp. MM223 (assembly GCA_947090765.1). Classification (NCBI taxonomy): domain Bacteria; kingdom Pseudomonadati; phylum Pseudomonadota; class Gammaproteobacteria; order Pseudomonadales; family Pseudomonadaceae; genus Pseudomonas; species Pseudomonas sp. MM223. The sequence goes on from OX352322.1 coordinate 2,407,724, forward strand.
ACCGCCGGATTGCTTGGCGAAGCCAAACACCTGGGCCAGGCCCAGTCCCGAGCCCTTGCCGATGTCCTTGGTGGTAAAGAACGGCTCGAACACCTTGGCCAGCACGTCTTCGCTCATGCCGCAGCCGGTATCGCGGATGCTCAGCATCACGTACTCGCCCGGTTCCGGGTCTTCCGGGCGTTGTGCGCGGTTATCGATGCGGGTATTGCGGGTGGTCAGGGTCAGCTGGCCGCCATCGGGCATGGCATCGCGGGCATTGATCGCCAGGTTGAGGATGATCATCTCGGTCTGGGTGGGGTCGGTGAGTGCCTGCCACAAGGCCGGGTCCAGGTCCAGGCGCACCGAGACGTTGCCACCCAGGGTGCGGCGCAACAGTTCTTCCAGGCCCGCCAGGGTCTGGTTGAGGTTAAGCGCTACCGGCTCCAGGCGCTGGCGACGTGAAAAGGCCAGCAACTGCGATGTCAGCTTGGCGCCACGCTCGCCCGCTTCGCGGATGTGCGTAAGGCGCGTGCGGGCCTTGTCCAGATCGGCCTTGGCCAGGTCGCGTTCAAGGAAGCTGGCGCCGGTGAGGATCACCGTCAGGAGGTTGTTGAAGTCGTGGGCCACGCCAGCGGTCAACTGACCGACAGCTTCAAGCCGCTGCATCTGCTGCAGCGCGGCTTCGATGCGCTCGCGTTCGTTGATCTGTTCGCGCAGGCGGGTATTGGCTTCTGCCAGGCCCAGTGCGGCTTCACGCTCGCTGGTGATGTCGCGTGCCACCACGTACAGCAGGGTGTCTTCCGGCACCACCACCCACGACAACCAGCGCTGTTGGCCGCCGGCATGCAGGATGCGGCCTACGAAACGGGCGCTGGTACGGCCATGGGCGAGGGCGGCCAGTTCGGTCAGCAGCAATTCCTGGTCGGGCTCGGGCAGCAGGTGCAGCAACGACGATTGGCTCAGGCGCTCGCGGGAGAAGCCCAGGCTGGCTTCCCAGGCGGGGTTGAGTGCGACGGGGGTCAGGTCTTTGTTCAGCACGGCCAGCAGGTCCTGCGACAGCTCCCAGGCACGGTCGCGCTCGCGGGTGCGGCGCTCAACCCGTTCACCCAGCATCTCGTTGAGCTGACGCAGCGCCTGGGTGGCCAGGCGTTGCGTGTGGATGTCCTGCAGCACGCCCGAAAAGCGCACGCACTGGTCATCGACAAACTGGCTTTGGCCGCTGCTCAGCAACCAGCGCGGCTCCAGGCCATTGGGCAAGGCGATGCGGAACTCGACCCGGTAGTGCCCACCGCTTTCCGGGCGCATGGCGTGCTCCACCGCCTCACGCACCAGTGGCAGGTCGTCGGGGTAGATGCCGGCGTAAAACACGTCAAGGCTCATTTCGGTGCTGGTAGGCAGGCCGAACAGGGTCTTGCAGCGGTCATCCCACAGCAACAGGCCCTCTTGCGGGCGCAGGTCCCAGGTGCCCATGCCGGCGGCGTCGATGGCAATCCGTGCCCGTGCCTCGACGTCGATCAGTGCCTCTTCGGCGCGGCGCCGGCGTTGGCGTTCCTGCACTTCGGTCAGGGCCCGGCGCACGGCTTTGGGCAGCAGTGGCAGGTTTTTCTTCAGCACATAGTCGGTGGCGCCCAGGCGGATCATTTCTACCGCGTGCTCTTCGCCGTAGATACCAGACAAGAAGATGAACGGCGTGTCGGGTGCCAGGCGTTGGGCGATGGCCAGCACCTCGGTGCCAGACGACCCTGGCAGCACACAGTCGCACAGGATCAGGTCGTAGTGGGCCTCGCGCAAGGCATGTTCGACACCCATATGGTCGAACACCAGCTGTGACTGCACATGCAGCCCGCTGCGCTCCAGGCGCATCAGGGTCAGCTCGGCATCCATCGGCTGTCTTCGACCATCAGTAGTTTCAACGGCGTTTGCTGCATCGTTGCGGCGGCCTCAGTTGCTACCGCGACGATTCAGCCGCAGTGAGCCGGGTGGCGGTTCGTTAAGCACTGCCCAGAATACCCCGAGGTCAGAGATGGCGGCGACGAATTCCTTGAACTCCACCGGCTTGACCACGTAGGCGTTGACCCCGAGTTCGTAAGCGCGCAACAGGTCGGGTTCCTCCCGCGAAGACGTCAGCATCACCGTGGGGATGCTGCGCAGTTCGGCGGTGGCGCGTACTACCTTGAGCACCTCCAGGCCGTCGACCTTGGGCAGTTTCAGGTCCAGCAGCAACACGGCGGGGTTGCCGTCGTCGCGGTCGGCATAGGTATTGCGGCGCAGCAGGTAGTCGAGTGCGTCGGCGCCGTCGCGCAGCACGATGACTTCGTTGGCCAACTGGCTGCGCTCCAGGGCCAGCAGGGTCAGTTCCAGGTCCCGGGGGTTGTCTTCGACCAGCAGGATGGGTTTGAGCATGATGGTAGCGGTGCCTCAGCTAGCAGTGTTTCGGGGGAGGGTGAAGTGGAAGCTGGCGCCCTGGTCGATCTGGCCCTCGGCCCAGACCCGGCCGTCATGGCGCTCGATGATGCGGCGCACACTCGCCAGGCCAATCCCTGTGCCCTCGAAGTCTTCCATGCGGTGCAGGCGCTGGAATACGCCGAACAGCTTGTTGGCGTAGGCCATGTCGAAGCCAACGCCATTGTCGCGGATGCAGATCTCGGTTTCGTCAGGATGCTGCACGGCACTGATGCCGATGTGTGCAGGGGTACGGCCGCGTGTGTACTTGATGGCATTGGCAATCAGGTTGTGCAACGCCATGTTGATGAACGCCGGGTCGCCGATCACCTTGGGCAGCGGGGCGATGTCCCAAACGATTGCGCGGCCTTCGTAATCGGGCGCCAGTTCGCTGCGAATGGCATCGACCAGCGTGTTGAGGTCGACGTCGGACAGGCGCAAGGCCGAACGGCCCATCTGCGAGAAGTTGAGCAGGTTGTCGACCAGGCTGCCGGCGAAGTGCGCCGCTTCCCCGATATGCTGCAGGTAGCGCTTGCCGCGCTCACTAAGGCCTTGGCCTTCGATTTCGCCAAGCAGTTCGGTATAGCCGGCAATGTGCCGCAGGGGCGCACGCAGGTCGTGGGAAACACTGTAGAAAAATGCTTCGAGTTCCTTGTTAGAACGGCGCAGCTCGCCAGCCAGCTGCGCCAGCTCTTCGGCCTTGCGCAGGACAATGCCCAACACCGCGGCGCGCAGCTCCAGCACACCCTCGATTACCAGCGGGTCCCAGGGCTCGCTATAGCCGCGCAGTTCTTCCTGCCAGCGTTCGAAGCTGTGCCGCGGGTCGAGGCTGCCCTGCGGCCCGACCTGCTTGGTTGGTTTGCCGGCCCAGTTGACCGTGCGCACCTGCTCGGGCCGGAACCACAACAAGTAGTGCGAGTGGATTTGCGAGATGGCCACCGCCAGCACGCCACCGGCGTGACTGGCCAGTTCAGGCAGGTCTGTGATGTCGCGTCGCACGTTGTCACTGTGGAATACGCTGTCTTCGCTGCGCTGGCCAAGCCAGTGCACCAGCGCGGTTACCTGGGCTTCGGGCGGGGTCTGGCCGATCAGGTCACAGCGTTCGGCCGAGATTACCGCAGCGCCCTGGGCACCGGCAAAGGCCAGCAACACCTGGGGCAGGTCGCGCAAGCCGTCACTGACACTGTCGTGGTCGGCCATGGACGAGATCATGCGCACAATGTGTTGGCGCAACGCCAGCAGCTTGCGGGTACTGGCATGGGACTCGCGGGACTCGATTTGCAACGACAGCACACTGGCCAGCAATTCGCAGGCCGTGCGGGTACGCAGGTCCACCGTGTGCGGCTGTTGGTGGTGACAGGACACCAGCCCCCACAGCTCGCCGTCCACCACGATCGACAGCGACATCGAAGCCAGCGTACCCATGTTGCGCATGTACTGCAGGTGTACCGGCGATACGCTGCGCAGCGTGGCGAAACTCATGTCCAGTGCCTTGCCGGTGTGCGGGTTGATGGCTGGCAGCAGGGGCGAGGGCTGGTAGTTGGCATTTTCGATCACGCGGATGCGGTTGACCCGGTACAGCTCGCGCGCTTGGCGCGGGATGTCCGCTGCCGGGAAGCACAGGCCCAGGTAAGCGGGGTAGCCCGGGTCGGCGGCCTCGGCCAGCACCTGACCGTTGCCTTCGGCATCGAAACGGTACGCCTTGACCCGGCCAAAGCCGGTAATGCGTTTGAGCTGTAACACCGTTTGCTGCAGCAGGTCTTCCAGGCTGCTGGCCAATTGCAGGCTGCCGACAAAGCTGCGCACCAGCGGGTAGTAGTCGCCATGCCCGGCCAGTTCCGGCGGCAGGCGAGGGGGTTCGAATTCGGCAATCAGTACTTCATCGTGGCCGTGCACCAGCAAGTGCAGCGGGGTGCTGTACGGCGCACCTTGGCGCAAGCGCACGTCACCGATATGAAAGGGGAAGATTTCATCTTCAGGCAGCCGTGCTAGCTGCGCGTGCAGGTCAAAGCCGTCGCTGACCAGGTTGGCGAAAGGGCAATCCATCAGTTCACGCGCCGGCAAGCCCAGCCAGTGCTCGACGTTTTCACTCGCCTGCAGCACACGCAGGTCGGTGGCGTCCAGCACCAGCAAAAAGCCATGGGGCTGGATGCTGCCCGGCACGTGGATCGGCTCTTGGGCACAGCGCTCCATGGCTTCTGCCAGCGTGTTGTCTGCAGTCATCAATGAAAACGCTCCAGTCATATCCGTCCATGTATGGCCTAGGTGCCGGGCGCAGGATAAGTGTGGTTCACCCTAACAGAAACCAGGCACATTTACCGGCTCTCGGCCATTGGAGGCACGAGGATGGCCTGGGGTTCTGTACCGTTTCGGCTTTTTTTAAAGGGCCGCTATCGCTTTATCGCTAATACAAAAAAACGGCTTGATGCCACCTCCGTTGCGCTGCCTCGCTGCTACGCTCTGTTGAGGACGTTTCGACAAGGATAACAAGGTGACGGAGCGCTTAATGGCCGCGTTGTTGGGCCTGTTGTTCAGCGGCAGTACCGTGGCAGCGGATTTTCTCGTGGAAGTGCGTGTGCTGGTGCAGCGTGGCTGCATGTTGGTCAACCAGACACGCGACGCGGGAGCCCAGGCCCTGGGACGGATTGACCTGGGCACGACGGCACGCCTGGACGGCCCCGGCGCGCCCCTGAGCGGCGTACTGCTGAGCCAGCGCCCGCCGCGCCTTGAGTGCAACCCGGACACCCCCTATCAGGTGCGAGTCGATGGCGGCCAGCATGGCGGCGTCGGCGAACTGCGTTACCTGGCCAGCGACGATCGCTCGGCCCGGCCCATTCCTTATCGCTTGTACCGCGACGCTGCCTGGCGTGAGCCTTTGGCGGTGGGGGTTGCCCAGTCGGCGCGGGTGCCGAGCAGCGGCTCGGTCGAGTTACCGTTGTACGCACGCATCGACAAACTGGCCTGGGTACCGAATGCAGGGGTGTACGCCGACCTGCTCAAAGTCACGGTCACCTGGTAGGGATGCCATCATGCACAAGGACGCCTCGCCATGAACCGCACTTCGATCCTGTTGCTTACCTTGGGCCCGCTGCTGGTTCCCGGTGGCGAGGCGCATGGCAGCACCACCGGCTTCATCCAGGCACGGCTGGTGATCAGCGCGGCCTGCCAGATCAGCAGCAACGACACGCAACCAGCCGTGTTGGGCAACCCGGGTGTACTGGACTTTGGCGAGCGCGGCCCTAACTGGGACCAGCCGCTGCGCAGCCGGGTTGACGAAGCGGGCGGCGAGGGCAGCCTGCAGATCAGCTGCACGCCCGAAGTACGGGCCTTCAACGTGCGGATCAATGGCGGTTTGAATGGCGACGACGGCGTGCGCCGGCTGAGCAATGGCCGAGAACTGATCCCTTATCAACTGGCAGTCGACCCGGGCGGCAACAGCCGCTACGTCATCGGCCAGGCGCGTGCCTTCACCATCAACAGCAGCCAGCAAGTACCGATCCCCATTTACGGTGTGGTGGTGGCGCAACCGCGCTCACTGCCGGCCGGGCTTTACCGCGACACCCTCAGAGTGACCCTGGACTGGTAACCACGCAAGGAGACTCCGATGCGAACGAACCTTTCATGCTGCATGCTCGCAGGCCTGGGCCTGGCCTTGGCTTTCCAGGCCCAGGCCGCCACGGTGACCGGCAGCATAAGCTCGACCCTGACGCTGATTGCGGCGTGCCAGGTAAATGGTAGTTCGGGCACGTCGGGGCTCAACTTCGGTGCCTTGAACTTCGGTACCCAGGATGCCTTGTTCGTCACCGCCAATGCCCAGGTGCTGGGCGGTGGCGGTGGTGCCATGAGCATCCTCTGCTCGGCGGGTACGGTGCCTGCAATCAAGGTGCGCGCAGGCCTGCATGACGGCCAGTCGAGCGGTGGCACGCGTGCGCTTGCCGATGGTGCTGGCAACTTTGTGCCCTATGACCTCTATACCGACTCCGGGCGTACGACGTTGCTGGCCATCGACGGCACCATCACCCTGCCAACCAGTACTGGCGCGGCACAAACCGTCAACCTGTACGGCAAGGCCGTGGGCAAGGCAGGCCTGCCTGCCGGGGTCTACAGCGACACGATCTCGGTCGAACTGTCGTTCTGAGCCATGCGCGGCTGGCTGGCAGGTGGCCTGACCGGGGTCGGCATGCTGTTGGCTGCCCCGCTGGGGGCGGTAACCAGCAGTACCTTTACGGTGACGGCGCAGATTGTTGCCGGTTGCCTGGTGGTGGGCGGTGTCACCAGTTACGGCACGCTCGATTATGGCTCGCAGTCGGCGCTGTCCAAAGGGTTGCTCAGCACCTCGCTGGGTGGCGCCACCGTGACATTCCAGTGCACGCCAGGCGTGGCCATGAGCATGAGCCTGGACGGCGGGCAAAACAGTGCCAGTGGCACACGCAACCTGAAACGTATGAACGGTACGCAAGTGCTGGCCTACCAGTTGTACCGGGACGCGGCCTACAGCCAGGCCCTGGGAATCGGCCAGAGCGTGGCCGTGAGCTATTCCGACCCGACGGCAATCAAGCTGCCGGTTTACGGGCGGGTCCAGCTGACCGGCGTGCTGCCGGCAGGAACCTACACCGATGTGGTGCAAGTGACGGTGACCTGGTGAAGGCCAGCGCACCAACGACAAGTGTCTAAGGAGAGCTGCATGCGGGCAGGCGCGAAGTGGGCGCGTGGATTGATCGGATTGTTGTGGCTGGCAAGCCTGCCGGCCGGGGCGGCCACCTCGGTGCTGATCTGGCCGATCGACCCGGTGCTGGAGGCCGACCAGAAGGCCGGTGCACTGTGGCTGGAAAACCGTGGCACTGCGCCGGCCAACTTGCAGGTACGGGTATTCGCCTGGCGCCAGGGTGATTACCAGGAACAGTTCCAGGCGCAGCGCGAGATCATCGGCAGCCCGCCGGTTGCCAACATTGCCCCCGGGCAGAAGCAGCTGATCCGCCTGACCCGCACCGGCCCTTCACCCGCCGGCCAGGAACAGGCTTACCGCATCATCATCGACGAGATCCCGCCCGCCATCCCGGTCGAAAAGGCCGAACCCGGCACGACTGCGGCCATCCGTTTGCAGATGCGTTATTCGGTGCCGTTGTTCGTCTATGGCGAAGGGCTGTGGGGCAAGGCCGACCCGGAAGGCAAACGCAATGCCGAAGGCGTGGGCAAGCCGCAGCTCAGTTGGCGGCCGGTGACGGTGCAGGGCAAACCCTATGTAGAACTGCGCAACACAGGGCCTGTGCATGCGCGGCTGACCGATGTGGTGGTGCAACAAGGCAGCCAGAGCAAGCCACTGGCCGAAGGCCTGCTGGGCTATGTGTTGCCGGGCGCCAGCATGCGCTGGCCGGCTCCGGTGGCGTCCACCAGCAGCAGCGTACTGAAGGGCAGGGTCAATGGCCAGAGCACGGCGGACGCTATCCGCCAAGGCCAATGAACCAACGACTGAATGCAGTGCAGGGGCCAGGGAGGACCCGGCAATGGTTGGAAACCGTGTGTGAAATGGCTCTCGGCGACGACGCGCCGCTGGTGCCTGGGGCTGGCCATGGTCAGTCCCGGGCTGGCGCTGGCCGACGACCTGCCCCCGCCGCCCACGGAGATGTCCGCCATCGCCGACGCCACCCTGTACCTCGACCTGGTGGTGAACCAGATGCCCAGGGCTGAGCTGGTACCGGTGCAGCAGCGGGCCGGGCAGTTGTACCTGGGGAGCGACGTTTTGCGCGCAGCGGGTATCACGTTGCCGGGCAACCCCCAAGGCGAAGTTGCCCTGGAAAGCATTGCGGGGCTGCACACCGACTACGACAGCCAGAACCAGCGCCTGCTGCTGCAAGTACCGCCTGCCTGGTTGCCAGACCAGCAAGTGGGCGATCGCAACCTGTACCCGGCCAGCGATGCGCGCAGCAGTTTCGGCGCCTTGTTCAACTACGACCTGTACCTTAACGACACCGATGAGGGCGGCACCTACCTGGCCGCCTGGAACGAGCTGCGCCTGTTCGACAGTTGGGGGACCTTCTCCAGTACCGGGCAATGGCGCCAGGCATTCAATGGCGCACAGGCGGACGATACTCGCCAGGGCTTCATGCGTTACGACACCACCTGGCGCTTTACCGACGAACAGCGCCTGCTGACCTACGAAGCCGGTGACTTCGTGACCGGCGCCTTGCCCTGGAGCAGTTCGGTGCGGGTGGGCGGCTTGCAGCTGTCGCGCGACTTTGCTGCGCGCCCCGATCTGGTCACCTACCCGTTGCCGGCGTTCGCCGGCGAAGCGGCGGTGCCGACGTCGCTCGACCTGTTCATAAACGGTTTCAAGTCCAGCACCACCGAGTTGCAGCCTGGCCCGTACACCCTGACCAACGTGCCGTTCATCAACGGTGCCGGTGAGGCGGTGGTGGTCACCACTGACGCCCTTGGCCGGCAGGTGTCGACCACCTTGCCGTTCTATGTCACCAGCAGCCTGTTGCAGAAGGGCCTGTCGGACTACTCGGTAGCCGCCGGCAGCCTGCGCCGTGATTACGCCGTGCGCGATTTCAGCTATGGGCCGGGGGTTGCCACAGGCAGCCTGCGCTATGGCCTCAGCGACTTCTTCACCCTGGAAACCCACGCCGAAACTGCCGAGTCGCTGATGCTGGGCGGGTTGGGCGGCAACATGCGCCTGGGCAACTTTGGCGTGCTCAACGCCGCCCTGGCGCAAAGCCGGTTCGAGGGTGACAAGGGCCACCAGGTTGCCCTGGGCTACCAGTACAACAGCCAGCGCATTGGCTTCAGTTACCAGCGCCTGCAACGCCACGGCGACTACGCCGACCTGACCCGGGTCGATTCCCCGGACATGCAACTGAGCAAAAGCAGCGAACAAGTCACGCTCAGCCTCAACCTGAACGAATACGGCAGCATTGGCGCCGGTTATTTCGACGTGAGAGCCGGTGATGGCACGCGTACCCGGCTGATCAACCTGAGCTACAGCCGGCCGCTGTGGGGCAGCAGCAGCGTGTACCTGTCGGCCAACCGTGAGGTCGGTGACAGCCAATGGGCGGTGCAGGCGCAGCTGGTGATCCCGTTCGACCTGCACGGCACGCTGGCGCTAGGCATGGAGCGCAGCAAGGAAGGCGAGAGCCTGCAACGGGTCAACTACAGCCACGCGGTGCCGGTAGGTAGCGGTGTTGGCTACAACCTGGGCTATGCCGCAGGCAGCGACCGTGATGCCTACCGCCAGGCCGACGTCACCTGGCGCTTGCAGTCGGTGCAGTTGCAGGCCGGTGTGTATGGCAGCAGCGGCGAGATGACCCGCTGGGCCGACGCCAGTGGCTCGCTGGTGTGGATGGATGCCGGCGTATTCGCTGCCAACCGCATCGATGATGCCTTCGTGGTGGTCAGTACCGCAGGCTACGCCGATGTGCCGGTGCGTTACGAAAACCAGGAAGTCGGCCGCACGGATGCCAAGGGGCACTTGCTGGTGCCGTACAGCAGCGGTTACTACCGTGGCAAATATGAAATCGACCCCATGGACCTGCCACCGGATGTCCTTGCGCCAGACGTTGAGCAGCGAGTGGCGGTGCGTAGAGGCAGCGGCTATTTGCTGGAGTTCCCGCTCAGGCGTGTGATGGCGGCCAGCGTCGAACTGGTGGATGGCAGCCAGCAGGCGCTCAAACTGGGTAGCCGTGTTCTCCACGTTGAAAGTGGCAGCCAGGCGGTGGTGGGGTGGGACGGGCTGGTCTACCTGGAGAATCTGTCGCCTCATAACCGCTTGCAGGTGGACGTTGAAGGGGGTGGGCATTGCGAGGTGGCATTTGACCTGCCTGAGGCCCAAGGCTCGATCCCCTTGATTGGCCCATTGGTGTGCCGATGAAAGCCTGGCTGCGCGGCTTGTGGGTGGGTGTGCTGCTATTGCCGACAGGCATGGCCTGGGCACTTTGCTCATCGGTGGCTACATTGCCGGCTGCATTTGGCAGCGTTAATTCAACACAGGTTCGCACCACGGTACAGACTGCTTCCAGCCTTAACTCCGGGTTGCAGTGCACCGGCTCGCTACTTACCTTGCTCAGCAGCGGTGATCATTTCTACGCCACGATCACGCCTGCCTCGGGTGGGCTGGTGGGCCCGACAGGCGATGTCATCCCTTACACGCTGTATGCCGACAACAGCACCAACTACCCGATCACCCGGGGGGTGGCCTACGACTTTGCCCGCAACGGTATCCTCGATCTGCTGGGGCTACTGGGCGGTACCACGCCCAAGGCGGTGCCGATCTACATGCGTACCCAGATAGGCAGCAATGTCGCGGCCGGGCTTTATCAAGAGAACCTGACCGTGGCCTGGAGCTGGAATTATTGTTCGGGCATTGGTGCGTTAGGATTATGCCTTGGGCGTGACATCGGTTCGGGTAGCCAGGTTTTGAACGTGAGCCTGACGGTGACCAACGATTGCCAGATCACCACACCCAATATCAGCTTCGCCAGTGCGCCTGTGGTGGCGGGGTTTGGCACGGTGAGCCAAGGCATCAATGTGTCGTGCACCAAGGGCAGCAACTACACGGTGGGGCTGGATGACGGGCAGAACGTGTCTGGCGGGCGGCGACGGATGAAGTCGTCGGCCAACAACTACCTGGCCTATGACATTTTCAAGAGTGCAGGGACGGTGCGCTGGGATTCATCGGGGGCGGCCAGGCGTTCCAGCACGGATGCCGACGTAAACCCCGGTGCCGGCACCGGCACGGGTAGCCAGGTGTTCAACTACAACGCCAAGGTTTATACCGACCAGGCTACACCGCCGGCAGCCACCTATTCCGACAGTGTGATACTGGATGTGCAGTTCTGACTGAGCCTCGCGCCTGCCGCAGACGCGGTCCCCTGTAGGAGCGGCCTTGTGCCGCGATGGGCTGCGCAGCAGCCCCAAAATTGCAGAAAAAGCACAGATTGCCGGGGCTGCTGCGCAGCCCATCGCGGCACAAGGCCGCTCCTACAGGGACCGTGTGCGGCTGTGCTCCAGCACGGATGCCGACGTAACGCCAAGGTCTATACCGACCAGGCTACGCCGCCGGCAGCCACCTATTCCGACAGTGTGATACTGGATGTGCAGTTCTGACCGAGCCTCGCGCCTGCCGCTCCTACAGGGACCGTGTGAGGCCGTGCTCCAGCACGGATGCCGACGTAACGCCAAGGTCTATACCGACCAGGCTACACCGCCGGCAGCCACCTATTCCGACAGTGTGATACTGGATGTGCAGTTCTGACTGAGCCTCGCGCCTGCCGCAGATGCAGTCCCCTGTAGGAGCGGCCTTGTGCCGCGATGGGCTGCGCAGCAGCCCCAAAATTGCAGAAAAAGCACAGATTGCCGGGGCTGCTGCGCAGCCCATCGCGGCACAAGGCCGCTCCTACAGGGACCGTGTGCGGCTGTGCTCCAGCACGGATGCCGACGTAACGCCAAGGTCTATACCGACCAGGCTACGCTGCCGGCAGCCACCTATTCCGACAGTGTGATACTGGATGTGCAGTTCTGACTGAGCCTCGCGCCTGCCGCAGACGCGGTCCCCTGTAGGAGCGGCCTTGTGCCGCGATGGGCTGCGCAGCAGCCCCAAAATTGCAGAAAAAACACAGATTGCCGGGGCTGCTGCGCAGCCCATCGCGGCACAAGGCCGCTCCTACAGGGACCGTGTGCGGCCGTGCTCAGCGCAGGTCGTCAGCCATTTTTTCCAGGGTCTCCAGCACCGCCCCGGCCAGCGCCTTCGACCGTGCCCCCGACCACCCGGTAACCTTGTTGGGCGCGTCGTCATGGTCCTTGAACGGCATCTCCAGCGTCAGCGACAGGCAGTCATGGGCGATGCCCACGGCATTGCAGGCCAGCGTGGTATTGGCCTGCCCCGGCTCATCGCGGGTGTAGCCATGCACGGTCTGGAAGTCCTTCGTCACGCTGCACAAGGTGCTGCGAAACTGCTCTTCGAGTTTTGCCAGGCGTGTGTCGTAACCCGGGTTGCCCTCGCACGCGGCGGTAAACACGTGAGGGATTTCTTCGTCACCATGCACGTCAATGAACGCATCTACACCGTATTGCTTCATCTGCGCCTGGGCGAAGAACACCTCCGGGGTCAACTCGACGCTGGCGTCCTGCCAGGCGCGGTTGAGGTCCTTGCCCTTGAAGTTGGTGCGCAGGTGGCCGAGGAAGGCGCCGTCGGGGTTCATGTTGGGGATCAGGTACAGGTCGGCCTTGGCCAGCAAGGCCTGGATCACCGTGTCGTTGGCCTGCAAACGGTCGATCACGCCTTCCATGAACCATTCGGCCATGTGTTCGCCCGGGTGTTGCTGGGCAATCAGCCACAGTTTGCGCTTGCCTGCGACGCCATCGCCTGCACGCAAGAGGGGGATGTCGCGGCCCTGCACGCTGCGGCCGCTGGCCAGCAGCTCGACCCCCGGCAACTGCTGCGCGCGTTCGATCAGTTGGTTGTGGCGCGCGCGTGGGTAGGGCTCGAAGTAGGCGAACCAGATCTGCTCCTGCTCTGCTTTCACTTCGAACGAAAGCGCCGTGCCGTCGAACTGGCTGGGCACACGGAACCAGGTTTGCTGGTCGTAGGAAGCCACAGCGTTGTAACCACTCCAGGCGTTCTTGTACGAGGAGCCAGAGGCGTTGTCGAGGCTGAAGCGATGGACCTGGCCCGGTGTCAGCCCGCTGACCTTGAAGTGGAACCACTGGTAGTGGCCGCTGTGGGTGTCTGGGCGGATGGCCAGGTGCACCTGGGCCGGGTTGCTGGCGTCCAGCACCTGAATGTTGCCGGAATCGAAAGCGCAGTCGATCTGCAGGGGGGACAGCGTCACGGTCATGGGCCGAGCTCCTTTGCGGGCATTGTTGTCAGGGTACTGTACACGGCTTGGCGGGTTGCTGCGCTTTAACGCGCATGGCCGTCGGCTCACCCCCAACCTGCGCAGGTTTCTCGACTTTGCCCGTACTGCGTTTGGTGTGCAGATTTAACTACCGCCGCAAGGTTGCCAGATGAGTTGTGAATGGTGCCTTTCCACAAAGGAGAGGCCCAGGATGCCAACGCCCGCAGGTTCCATCGACACCTTGATTGCCAGCCAGTTGCCTGAATGGCTGGCGCACGCCTCTGTCACCCGGCTGGTTGAACTGCATGCCTGCTTGCGCGAGCAACAGGCCGTTCAGGAGCGTTTGCAGGCACTGTTTGGCGGCCTTGTGCCGCTGGATGATTTTGCTGCCCCCTTGCTACAGAGCGCCCTTGCCGGGCAGCGTGTGCAGGCCCTGGATGTGCGCAAGGCGGTACTGAAAATGCACGTCATTGAACGTTACCCCACTGCCGACCCGAAAGCGCCGCCGGGCGTGCGTGAGCATACCTTGCAGCACAGCTTGCTGGCCGCCGCGCTACACAATTTCAGCGATGGCGAAAGCCGGTCGGTGGGGCTATCAGGCCAATCAAGGCTGCTCGATGACCAAGGCAACACCTTGCCCATGACAGCCAGGGCATTTGCCGGGCTCTGCCGTACGCTGGACCTGGGCGGGCAGTACCAGGCCTACCTCAAGGCGCAGTTCACCGCACCGGGGGAGGCCGGGAAGCAGGTGGCGACTTTGCTGGAGCAAGGCCAGCGCCATGCGTTTGAAGCGGCCCTGCGTCTTGCCGCCCTCAAGGGGGATATCGGTGAGACCGCGTTGGTGCAAGGCCTGGCGGCCATCAGCTCTCACCCGGAAGGGGTAATACGCATGCGGCCAACCGCGTTACGCGTGCTGGGCAAGCGCTTGCGCGGGCCCTTGGCCTTCGAGGTGCATCGCGACGGCCAAGGCAAGGGGCAACTCGAAGGTGTGTTGTGCTGGTTGCCTGACGACCCACACGGCGCAATGACCTGGCGTGCGTCCTGGGATGGCCTGTTTCAAGCGCTGGGCAGGCGGTTTCGATTGCCCGGCTACCGCGAGTACTTTCAGCGATTCATCAGCGAACGTGACCGCGAGCGCTACTCACCGGCACTGACCCGAGCTTTGGCACAGGGCGAGAAGCACACCCCCGTGGTGCTCGACGGGCGTCACGAAGCTATCCACGAACCGGTGTTCCAGTACTTGCGCAAGGCCCAGCTCGACACCCTGTTCGACGATGCCCAAGTGCTGGCAGTGCCTACCGCCGTTCAGGACAGCGCCGAGCGGGATAGAAGGCTGCACTTCTATGCAAGTACCGGTCTCGACCTGCTGGGCCTGGTGAGTTTCTATGTGCCGGCCTTGGGCCTGCCGTTGCTGGGTATTGCCGCGTTACAGGTTGTGGATGATGTCTATGAGGGCTACGTAGACTGGCAACTGGGCGATCGGCAAGGCGCGTTGGAACATGCCTTCAGTGTGGCTGTGAACGTGGCGCAGGCAGCGGTAGCTGCCGGTGCGGGGGCTGCGTCGGAGCGCCTGCTGCGACGCGCTTCATACGTCGACGCGCTGGCACCTGTGCAAACCGCAGAGGGCCAGTACAAATTGCTCGACCCGCAGTTGCAGGCCTATGCGCTTGATGGCGACCCTACTGCCACGGGCCAGCACGCCAGAGTCGATGACCAGCTTCGCCTGCGTACGCACCAGGCTGCCTACTTTGTGGCCGGCGACCCTGTTGAAGGCGAACTGCACATCCAGCATCCGCAGCGTGATGGGGCCTACGCACCAACGTTAAGGCACTTGGGGGCTGGCGCCTGGCGGCATGAACTGGAAGTGCCCCACGCATGGCAGGGCGTCGAGTTGTTGCGGCGCCTGGGCAGTGGCCTGGCTGAGGTGGATGAGCAAGCGGCCGGCGATGTGCTACAGGCTACGGGCTTCGATGAAGACCGGCTGCGGCGGTTGCACCTGGAGGAAGGCGCAGTGCCGGCGCGTGTGCTTGATGCCTTGCAGCGTCGACAGCTTCATGAGCAATTCCCCAGGCTGCAAGGGGCAGCGTTTGAGCAGCATTTCATCGAGCAGCAGCGGGTGGCGTCACCGGCCGAGCAGGTGTTGCAGCGTGACTACCCGGGGCTTACCGCGCGTGGCGCAAATGAAATTGTGCAGCAGGCTGACGAGTTGCGGGTTGAGCAGATGGTCGACCAGCAGCGGGTGCCGCTGGCCTTGGCCGAGCAAGCCCGCTGGATGCTGAGGGACAGCCGCCTGGATCGGGCCTGTGCGGGTGTTATCCAGGCTGAGGCCGTGAATGCAGACACCGAGCGCCTGGCGTTCGGGTTGCTGGGGCAGTGGCTGAACTGGCCCGACACGCTGCGAATAGAGTTGCGCGAGGCCCAGCCAGGCGCATTGCCATTGGCCAGTATGGGCGCGCAGGCCGCCACCAGGGTGAACGTAATCGCCAAGGGGCCCCACGGTTATCAAGCACTCGACGATGCGGGGGGGCGATACCCGGCGCGAGCCAGGATGACAGCCTGATGCAGGCGCTGCTGTGGCAATTGAGCGATACACAGCGCCGGGCACTGGGTGACGCTGGGCAGTCGGCCGCTCAACTGGCACAGGGGCTGGCACAGCGTGCCTTTGTGCAGCGTGAAGAACTGGCGACCATGCTGGGCATGGCGCCTGCGGCCGGCAGGGTTCGCCCGCCGGTGCGTCTGGGGGATGGTCGGCTGGGTTACCCGCTCAGCGGGCGTGGAGAAAGCAGCACCGAAGCGCTGCGCCAGGCGATCAGGCGTTTGTTTCCCGGTTACACCGACGCCCAAGTGGAGGAATTCATCACCTCAGCCAGTCGTCAGGGCAACACGCCGTGGCAACGTTATTTCCAGTTGCATGAGCAGTCGCGCCTTCTGGACAACACGCTCAGGGATTGGCGGCGAGCGTCAGCGGGGCCGGCACAAACCCTGCGTCGCGCCTGGGTGGCGAGGGTGATTCGCCGCGCCTGGCAGCGCCAGCATCGGGATACCCATGGCAACTATCAGCTGTTCATCCATGGCTGGCGGGTGGGGGCACTGCCAAGGCTGCCTGAAGCCGTGGATTTCAGCCATGTCGCACGCCTCACCTTACGCAACATGAGCCTGCTGGAAATCGAACCCGGCTTTCTGCAGCGCTTCAGCCGGTTGCACAGCCTGGACCTGCGAGGCAACCTGCTGACACAGGTGCCTGCTGGTATCGAGCAACTGGTGGAGCTTGGCGAGCTGAACCTTGCCGAAAACCACATTGCCCTGACCAGCGAGGGTAGCCAGCGTCTGGCTGCACTGCATCGGCTGGTGTCCCTTGACCTGCACAGCAACCTGCTGGGGCGGGCCCCGGATGTGCGTGCGCTGTACCGTTTGCGAATGCTGAATATGCGCATGACAGGGCTGCGGGCGTTGCCTGTGGCACTGCTCGAATCACCCACACTGGCCATGATCGACCTGCGCGAAAACGGCATCAGCGAGCTGCCCGAAGCGGTGCTGCAACTGATCAGGCGCGACCCTGGCCGGGTCTACCTGCATGGTAATCCCCTTTCGCCTCAGGCCGTCTGGCAAATACGTGAGCTGCTGGACAACCAGGCGGCAGCCGCGTTGCCCGTTCGTGACCATGAGGAATTGCTGGAAGATGAGCGCTTGCGCTACCTGGACGGCGTGGCGCCCAGTGACCAGGGCCGCCGGTTGGCACAGTGGAGCAACCTGGCTGCGGAAGAAGGCGCACAAGACCTGTTCCGCTTTTTTGCCGATTTTTCACGGTCCGCGGATTTTCAGCGCCAGCCACGTGAAATGAGCCGCCGGGTGTGGGGCATCATCGAGGCCTGCGAGCTCAATGGTGAGGTGCGTGAGGCGGTGTTTCAGCAGGCTGCCGGGCCGCGCAGCTGTGCCGACCAGATGTTGTTGATCCTCAGTACCCTGGAGGTGCGTACCTTGGCTGCGCAACGGGCTGCGGGGTTGGAAGGGGCGTACGCCATGCGGCCGCTGCTGCAACTGGGGCGGGAGTTGTTCCGCCTGGACCAGGTTGACCGCATTGCCAGCCGGCATATCCAGCAGATGCGCATAAACGACCCCTATATGCCAGTCGATGAGGTAGAAGTGCATCTGGCCTACCGGGTTGGCCTGGCGGATGCCCTCGATTTGCCCGGGCAACCCTCGGCAATGAACTTCGGCTACATCAGTGGCGTGAGCAAAGATGACCTGGAACTCGCCAAGCTTGAGGTGCGGCTTGCCGAGAGCCGTGAAGCGTTAAGCCGCTCCATGGCTGAGCGCGACTTCTGGCAGCAATACCTGCAGCGCCTGCATCGCGACAGATTCGAGGCCATGAGTGAGCCGTTCCATGAGCGGCTCGAGGCTGTTTTCGATGAGCGCGAGCAAATGCCGGACCAGGCGTTTCGCGAGTCTGTCGACACGCTACAGGCCGAACGTTCGGCAGCTGAACGGGCGTTGTACCTCGAATTGACCCGTCAGGCCTACGATCGGCATCCGGGCTGACACTTCACGAGAAAGTGATTGGGTTGTCGTAAAATTGCATATTAGCTTATGCTTTTTATCGATTTTATTTATTTGATGCGAGCCGCTACATTCGCAGTTCCTCCAACCTGCAAGGAACTGCGGATGCCCATTCGATCTCGCCTGCTGCTGTTCGCCGCTGCCACATTGCTGGCCACACAGGCCTTTGCCAGTGATCGCCTGACCCTGCGTATCGGTGACCAGAAGGGCAACATGCGCGCCCAACTGGAGGCCGCTGATGCCCTGCGCGACCTGCCTTATGACATTCACTGGGCCGAATTCCCCGCTGCCGCGCCCTTGGCCGAGGCGCTCAATGCCGGAGCGATTGATGCTGGCATCATCGGTGATGCGCCGTTGTTGTTCGTGCTGGCTTCCGGGGCACCGGTCAAGGCCATTGCCGTGGACAAGTCCGACCCGTATGGCACGGCGCTGCTGGTGCGTCCAGACGCTTCGCTGCACAGTGTTGCCGAACTCAAGGGCAAGCGCATCGCAACCGGGCGTGGCTCGATTGGCCACCACCTGGCGCTGAAGGCGCTTGACCAGGCAGGCCTGGGCGAAAAGGACGTGGAGTTTCGTTTCCTCGGCCCGGTCGACGCCAAGATTGCCCTGGCCAACGGCTCGGTGGATGCCTGGTCGACCTGGGAGCCCTACACCGCACTGGCCGAGCTCAGCGGCCAGGGCAGGGTGCTGGTCAATGGTCGCGGGTTGTCCAGTGGCAACAGTTTCCTGGCCGCCACCGACAAGGCGCTGGATGACCCGGTGCGCAAGGCCGCATTGCAAGACTACCTCGCTCGCCTGGCCGGAGCCCAGGTCTGGGCTTACCAGCACCTGGACAGCTATTCGCAAACCCTGGCTGCGATCATCGGCTTCCCGCAGGATGCCGCCCGCCTCCAGTTCGAACGCCGGCAGTTGGTTTGGCAGGCCATCGACGCGAACACCATCGCCGAACAGCAGGAAACCGCCGACTTCTACCATGCCCACGGCCTGATGAACCAACGCCTCGACGTGGCCCCGACCTTTGCCAGTGGTTTTACCGTGCCCGCCACTGGCTCACTGGCCCAACATTGACCCGGAGACTTCCCATGCTGCACCGCAAACGCCTGCGCCACCTGGCCCTGGGCCTGTTGCTCGGTGGCTTGCTGCCGTCGCTTGCCAGCGCCGAACAGACCCTGCGCATCGGCTACCAGAAATCCTCGACCTTGCTGACCCTGCTCAAGGCCCGCGGCACGCTGGAGCAACGCCTTCAGGCCGAAGGCATCCGCGTGAGCTGGCACGAGTTCCCCAGCGGCTTGCCGCTGCTGGAAGCGCTGAACCTGGGCAATGTCGACCTGTCGGCGGACGTGGCCGACACCGTGCCGGTGTTTACCCAGGCGGCGGGCGCCAAGCTCACCTATTTTGCTCGTGAGGCGCCATCCCCCTCGGCCCAGGCCATCCTGGTACCGGCCGGTTCGCCGCTCAATACCCTGGCCGATCTCAAGGGCAAGCGGGTGGCGGTGACCAAGGCGGCGGGCAGCCATTACCTGTTGATACAGGCCCTGGCCAAGGCCGGCCTCAGCTTCAAGGACATTACCCCGGCCTACCTGATCCCTGCTGACGGGCGGGCGGCGTTCGAGAATGGCAAGGTTGATGCCTGGGTCACCTGGGACCCTTACGTGGCCAGCGCCCAGCGCCAGCAGAACGCCCGCATTCTGGCAGATGGCAACGGGCTGGCGAGCTACCAGCGCTACTACCTGGCCGGCAGCGATTACGCCAAGGCGCACCCTGAAGTGCTTCAGCAGGTGTATCAGGCGCTGCGCGAGATCGGTGCCTGGACCAAGGCCAACCCTGCAGCGGCGGCCCGGGTGTTGGGGCCTCTCTGGGGGAATCTGGACAGCGCCACGGTGCAGCAGGCCAATGGCCGACGCAGCTATGACGTGCAGCCGGTACAACTGGACAACCTGGGTGAGCAACAGCGTATTGCCGATGCCTTCTACCGCGAAGGGCTGCTGCCCAAGCCGGTGGATGCGCGTGCGGTGACGGTATTCGAGCCCAAGGCTGCTGACTGAGGGGGCCCGTGTGGACAACCCGTAGCCTTCAGTTATTTGAAGAACTGACTGGGCGTGGTACCGAACTGGCGCTTGAACATGCTGGCAAAGGCACTGGGGCTGTCGTACCCCAGTGCCCCTGCCACATCGATGATCCGTTCGCCCAGGGCAATCCGCTCCAGCGCCTGCATCAGCCGCGCCTGCTGGCGCCACTGGCCGAAGGTCATGCCGGTTTCCTTGCGGAACAACCGCTGGATGGTTTTTTCGTCTACCCCCAGTTGCTGGCCCCAGTCGGCCAGGGTGGCGTCATGGTCGGGCCGCTCATGCAGGGCTGTACAGATCACCCGCAGGCGCTTGTCGCTGGGCTGCGACAGCTTCAGCGGCAAGGTCGGCAGCACGCAGATCTCATCGAGGATCAGGCGCATCACTCGGGCTTCGCGCGAATCCTCGGCAAACGGTGCCCTAAAGGCCACCGACGCCTTGATCAGTTCGCTGAGCAGCGGCGAGATGCTGATGGCCTTGCTTTGCAGGGGCAGGCCCGCTGCCGCGTCGGAGCGTACGAATACACTGCGCATCTTCACATCGCCGACACAGCGTATGGCATGCACCTGGCCGCAAGGCATCCATACACCGCGGCTGGGCGGTACTGTCCAGCATTCGTTGCCGGACTCGACGATCATCAGGCCTTTGATGGCGTAGATCAGTTGATGTTTGGCATGGGTATGGGGCTCGATGAACCAGTCGCTGGGGTAGTCGGTGGCACGGCTACCCACTTCCCAGGTCCACTCATCGACCTCCACCAGCAATTCACGCTGCGGCTTTACCATCGTGACCTCGTGTAGATGCAGCCTGGCAGCGCCACTTTAGCAGCAACGGCTGGGCCGGGCCTGTGAGCGGGTTGCCGGCAGCAGCGCGGTAGCCAGCCCGAGCAGCGGCAGGAAAGCGATGGCCTGGTACACCCACTCGATGCCATGCCGGTCGGCCAGGCTCGCCCAGGCCAGCGGCGCCGATGCCGCTGATGCCGAACATGAGCCCGAACATCACCCCCGAGACCATGCCGACCCGGCCCGGCACGGCCTCCTGGGCATAGACCACCAGGGCTGCAAAAGCTGAGGACATCACCAGGCCGATGGCCACCGCCAGTACCGCTGTCCAGGCCAGGTTGGCATGGGGCAGGGCAAGGGCGAAGGGCGCCACGCCAAGAAATGAAACCCAGATTACCGCCTTGCGCCCGATGCGGTCGCCCACGGGGCCACCGGCAAAGGTGCCCAGCGCCACGGCTGCGAGGAACACGAACAGGTACAGCTGGCTGTGCTGCACGCTCAAGCCGAAATGCTCGATCAGGTAGAAGGTGAAGAAGTTGGTGAACGAAGCGATGTAGACAAACTTGGCGAACATCAGCACGGCGATTACCACCACCGCTCGCCACATGGCCCCCCGCGAAAGCCCGGGGGCCTGCTGGCCGGCGAAACGCTTGAGCCGGGCCTGGCCGTGGCGCATGCTCCAGCCGGTCACCCGCAGCAGCACCAGCACGGCCAGCGCGGCCGCCAGCATGAACCAGGCAATGGCAGGCTGGCCGTGTGGGATGACGATGGCCGCGGTCAGCAACGGGCCGAGGGCGGAGCCGGTATTGCCGCCGACCTGGAAGGTTGACTGCGCCGTGCCGAAGCGCCCGCCGGAGGCCATGCGGGCCACCCGCGAAGCTTCGGGATGGAAGGTTGCCGAACCGACGCCGACCACAGCAGCGGCCACCAGCAGCATTTCATAGCTGCCGGCGTAGGCGAGCAGGGCGATGCCCACCAATGTCACCAGCATGCCTGCCGGCAACAGGTACGGTTGCGGGTGCTTGTCGGTGTACATCCCGACCCAGGGTTGCAGCAGAGAGGCTGTCACCTGGTAGACGAGGGCGATCCAGCCGATCTGGGCAAAGCTCAACGCGAAATCGCTTTTGAGCATTGGGTAGATCGACGGCAGCACGGCCTGGATCAGGTCGTTGAGCAGGTGGGCAAATGCAGCAGCACCGACCACACGGACTACAAAGCCCTGAGGTTGGTCAGCGGGCGTGGCGGCGGCCACGGAGGCAGTGGAGGTTGTCATGGGTAAGGTTCTTCTGTGGCAGGGAGCAAGGCATTGCCGCAGCAGGTTAGCCAGTGCCCGGGTTGCCTGTCTCACGCCGAACAGGCAACCACTGTCGCGTTTCGGGCATTCGTGCCCGCAACGCCCTTTTACCGTTCGTGCCTGGCCATCCAGCGCAGCAATGCTGCAATTGGCACGCTGCGGTGGGCTTCGTGCCGGTAGGGTTTGCCCTCTGCGGTATAGCGCTCGCGATAGCGGCTAAGCACCAGGCTGCGTCCATCGGCAGACACCCGCGCCTCCAGTTCGTGCAGCAACAGCGGTTGTCGGGCAGCACCTTCCAGGCGCCGAAATAGCAGCATGGCTGCTTGCGCGTCATTCATGGCCGGTCACCTCAGGGCAATTGGCTCGCCATGCGCCGGGTTTGCCGGCTTTGCCTTCTGCCACCAGGTTGCGGCGTTGCTGCACGGTGTAGTCACGCAGCGCCAGGTAGTAATCGGGCCAGGTTTGCAGCAAGTCGGTCAACGGTAGCGCGGCGGCGCGGCTGTCCACCACCTGCCCGGCAGTGGCGACGGTACCCAGGGTGTCGACGGTATCGCTGTTGTCGCCGAACGGGTCTACCGTCATGCCCAACAGCCTGCCCGTTGCGTCGCGCAGGTTGTGCGTACCCAGCAGCGGCAGTTCGACGATGGGGCCGTCCGCGATGTTCCATACACCGAAGGTTTGGCCAAAGTCAGACCTGTGTTGGCTCAACCCCATTCTGCCCGCCACATCGACCACGCCCGCCACACCCAGGGTGGTGTTGAAGATGAAGCGTGCAAGGCTGGTCATTGCCCGTTCGCCATTACCCTGTAGCAGGTCATTGACGAATACCTTGGGCTCACCGAAGTTGTTGGCAAAGTTGTGCACGCCTTGCCGGGCAAAGCCGGGCAGCGTGCCATAGCCCCGGGCGGCAGGGGCCAGCAGGTAGTCGTCGACTGTGCGGTTGAAGGCGAATACGGCGCGGTTGGCCGGCTCCAGCGGGTCGCTGACCTGATAGGCCAGATTGCCGCAGGCACTGGTCGCGTGGGCACGCTGGCTACAGCCTCCGGCCGCTAGCAGCGACAATACCAACGCCGCAGAGCGGGCCGTACGGGAGGTGGATGATGAACGGGGCATAGGCACATTCCTGGCAAGAACTGGCGGCGATGCTGCGCAATGTTCTTTGCCCGGTAATGTCCGGATCGTCTCGGCACTGACACTTTGTTTCCGGGTTGAAATATATGACGACTGCGGGGGCATGGCCGTAAAGTACGGCTTGTTTACCTTGTTTGTGGTGCTTTTTCGTGAGCCATTTGCTGATAGTCGACGATGATGTCGAGGTGCTTGACCTGCTGCAGAAGTTTCTTCGCCAGCATGGTTACGACGTGGACGTGGCCCGGGATGGCCAGGCGCTCTGGCAGGCACTTGATCGGCGGGTGCCAGACCTGGTCATCCTCGATGTGATGTTGCCTGGCGACAGCGGCCTGGTGTTGTGCCAACGGCTGTTGGCCGAACACAAGGTGGCGGTGATCATGCTCACTGCAATGGGCGAGCTGAGCGACCGGGTGGTGGGCCTGGAGCTGGGGGCCGACGACTACATGACCAAGCCGTTTGCTGCCCGCGAACTGCTGGCACGTGTGAGGGCGGTATTGCGTCGGGCCGGCGAAGCAGCAGCGGGTTCGGCGGGCCACGCCAGTGGCAAGCTTGAGTTTGCCGGCTGGCAGTTGGACGTGGTACGGCGCGAACTGCGCTCGCCGGCCAACGTCATGATTCCTTTGTCCAATGGCGAGTTCGAACTGTTGCTGGTGTTTGCCGAACACCCGCGCCGTGTGCTCAGCCGCCAACAATTGCTGGACATGGCCCGTGGTGATGCCTACGACGCGTATGATCGCAGCATCGACGTGCAGGTCAGCCGGCTGCGTCGCAAGCTTGAAACCGACAACGGCAATGAACCGTTGATCCGTACACTGCGCAACGCCGGCTACCTGTTCACCCCTACGGTCACGAAGCGATGAGCCTGTTTGACCGGGCCCGTCGGGCCCTGCCACAGCCCAGAATCACCATTGCCCGGTGGATTGCATTGACCACCCTGACAGCGATGCTTTTCCTGCTGCTGCTCAAAGGGCTGTTCAGCCTGCTGCTGAGCGTGTGGGCGCAACCGCCGCTGCTGGAGAGCGGGGTGATCGAAAAAGTGGCCGCGGTGACCCGCATCCTCGATGCCGCGCCCACGGCGCAGCGTGCCAACATCGCCAGCGCGGCAGGTGACGGCTCATATTCGGTGCGATGGTTGCAACGCCATGACGAGGCGGGTGTGCCGGTACTGGTCGATGCCGAGTTCCGCCAGGGCACGCCTATCCTGCGCGCACTGCTCAAGCGCCCGGATGCCAGGGTCGAGGCTTTCGAACCTTCCGATATGCCGGAGTACACCTCTGAACGTGGCTATGCCTTGATGATCGAGCTGACCGACAAGTCGTGGGTGTTGTTTCGTGCCACAGACCGTAGCTGGGGCCTGGACGAGCTGCCACGCAACCTGATCATCCTGGTGTTGATGCTGGTTTCCAGCCTGGCCGTCGCACTGTTGGCCACGCGTCATCTGGCCAAGCCGCTGGAGCGCTTTGCCGAAGGGGTGCGGCATTTTGGCAGGGACTTCAATGCCCCGCCGATTCCGGTGGTTGGGCCGCACGACCTGCGCCAGGCCATTCTTGCGTTCAATGCCACCCAGGCCCAGCTCAAGCATTATCTGAACGACCGCACCCAGATGCTGGCGGCAATATCCCACGACTTGCGCGCACCGCTGACGCGTATGCGCTTGCGCGCCGAGTTCATCGACGATGCCCAGCTACAGGCCAAGTTGTTCAAGGACGTCGACGAAATGCAGGCGATGGTCGACGCTGCGCTGGCGTTTTTCCGTGATGATGCGCGCCTGGAGCAGACGACCGTGTTCGACCTGGGCGAGTTGCTACTCACCGTGGTAGACGATTTCAAGGATGCGGGTGTCGAGGTCGGCCTCAGCGGGCCGCGCCGTTGCGTGTACACGGGGCGGCCGGTGGGTATCAAGCGGGTGCTGGTCAACTTGATCGACAATGCCGCCACGTACGGCCGCGAGCCAGCGGTGGTGTTGGCGGTATCCGCCAGGCAGATCGAGATAACCGTGCAGGATCGCGGGCCGGGCATCGCGGCGCAATTGCAGGAGCAGGTCTTTGCACCTTTTTACCGTATCGAAGGTTCACGCAACCGCGACACGGGCGGTGTGGGGCTGGGCCTGCCCGCAGCACGGGCTATCGTGCTGGAGCAGGGCGGCAGCCTGACCCTGGGCAACCGCCCCGGTGGCGGTTTGCAAGCCAGGGTCGTGTTGCCGTTGGGTTGATCAAAGGCCCAGCTCACTCAGCCCGGGGTGGTCATCCGGGCGCCGCCCCAGCGGCCAGCGGAATTTGCGTTCGGCTTCGCTGATGGGCTGCTCGTTGATGCTCGAATGGCGGTTCTGCATCAGTCCGTCTTCGGCAAACTCCCAGTTCTCGTTGCCATAGGCACGAAACCACTGGCCGCTGTCGTCGTGGTATTCGTAGGCATAGCGCACGGCAATGCGGTTGTCGGTGAAGGCCCACAGCTCCTTGATCAGGCGGTACTCCAGTTCATGGTTCCATTTGCGGGTCAGGAACGCCTCGACCTCGGCACGCCCACGCGGGAACTCGACGCGGTTGCGCCAGACCGTATCCGGAGTATAGGCGAGTGCAACCTTGGCTGGGTCGCGGCCGTTCCAGCCATCCTCGGCCAGGCGAACCTTTTCGATGGCGCTTTCGCGGGTGAAGGGCGGTAGGGGTGGGCGGGACATCGCGGTAATCCTCGGGTCGGTTGGCTTGTAGCAGGTTAGCTGTCGGTGACCGGATTGGTAATGGATGTGCCTGGCACTTCATAATTTCGGTGGGTGGAACAATACGGTTCAAGCTGACCCGTTGGATACGTAAACGATCAAACTTGTGCCTGATCGACATACGACTCAAAGAACCATTCAGGAACATCGTCTGCTCGATACTCAAGCTTAATGCCGTCTGTGATTTCCGCTAGCCATACCGCGCGCTCACCCGAGTTATCGAAAACATAGGCACGATTACTGGCAGCGATAGCGTCCGGAAGTATGCCCAATGCCTTGGCATAGCGGCTGCGCACCAGGTCTGGCCTGACGGGGTGCCCACCTGCCTGAACGCGTATATGCACGCGATCAATGTTGATTTCCGGGTTTTCGGTTGATACGTAGTACAGGTACGTTCGATAGCCACAGGCCTGCGCATGTCGCATGAAATCTACTTTGCTTCTATGCGACATCACGGTTTCGAAACTGAAGCCCACACCGTTGTGCAGGAGATGTCGGCGCACATAGTCCGAAATTACCGAGGCAAAGTATGAATCTACAGAAACATTTCGATAGTCGACTCTTTCACCCTGCATTTTCAGCTGCATGGCCTCTTCGACAAGTTGTTTCTGTTTTATCAGGTAGTGGGCGGTATGGAAGCTGATCAACGCTGACTGGGTGATCTGAATGCCGAAGCGGGATAGATCGATGAAGCCAGTTTCTTTTGCTTCTTGCTCCAACTCGTCGGCATTCACGAATATCTGGGTAAGGGATGTAGGCAAAGCAGCCTTGATGGTGCTCTTGCCTGACCCATTCGGACCAGCGAACACCCTCAGCCTACGCGCCCTCATCGGTTGGAGCCTGGTTTGCCTTACGTACTGCAACCGGGTGGCCGAGGTTGACCTTGCGCCGGGGCTTGGCCAACCCCACCGTAGCTTTGGTCCCATTGGCCAGGGTACGGACCAACTTGCCGTCCTCAACACACACTACGCCACATGGGCTGATTTTCAGGGCTTGGAGGTACGCGTGGTGAGTGGCCTTCACTGCTTGCTGAGGCACCTGCTCTTCCAGCGCATCAAGTTCGGCTTCACTGACATTTTCAACTTTTTCAGTCATGGGCAACGGCCTCCGCGCAACCACAATCAGGTTGCA
Organism: Pseudomonas sp. MM223; assembly: GCA_947090765.1. Taxonomy (NCBI): domain Bacteria; kingdom Pseudomonadati; phylum Pseudomonadota; class Gammaproteobacteria; order Pseudomonadales; family Pseudomonadaceae; genus Pseudomonas; species Pseudomonas sp. MM223. The sequence continues at coordinate 2,434,654 of OX352322.1, forward strand.
TGCTGTGGAGGCATCATAACGCTGGCACCTGGAAAACACATCTCGGAAGTACATTGGGCGCTCCTGTCAGGGTATGCACGAAGTCTGTCACAGAGGCTCTGAAATGTTTTCGCGTTGGTATGTAGTCTATTTCTGATAGGGCGAGTACGGGGCGGCAGCTGGCATGGTCAATGTGCGGCTCAGGTTTTGACGCTGCGGTCGAACGCCTAACGCTGGCATGCCGGCGTTAGGCGGCTTTGGCTCACAATGAACGCTTAGTCCCAGGCCGGCGCCAAGCCATCAGGGCTGACTTCGCGGCCGTTACGCTCAAGCGTGGCGATGCGGGCCATGTCGTCGGCGTCCAGCTTCAGGTCACGGGCAAGCAGGTTGCTGGCCAGGTTTTCACGCTTGGTCGACGACGGGATTACCGCGTAGCCCAGCTGCAAAGCCCAGGCCAGGGCAACCTGGGCGACCGTGGCCTTGTGCTTGGCGGCGATCTCGGCCAGTACCGGGTCTTTCAGCACCTTGCCGTAGGCCAGGGTCATGTAGGAGGTGACGGTAATGCCTTGTTCCTTCAGGAACGCAGCCAGCTTGCTGTTTTGCAGGTACGGGCTGAGTTCGATCTGGTTGGTGGCGATTTCACCCTTGCCGACCACATCGATGGCCTGGCGAGTCAGTTCGATATTGAAGTTGGACACACCGATCTGGCGGGTCAGCCCCAGCTTTTTCGCTTCGGCCAGCGCAGCCATGTATTCGCGCAGCTCTACGCCATTGCCCGGCGCCGGCCAGTGGATCAGCAGCAGGTCGACGTGGTCGGTACGCAGTTTCTCCAGGCTTTCGCGCAGGCTGCTAACCAGTTTGTCGGCGGCATAGTTGTCGACCCAGACCTTGGTGGTGATGAACAGCTCGCTGCGCGGTACACCGCTTTCGGCGATGGCTTGGCCCACTTCGGCCTCGTTCTTGTAGATCTGGGCGGTATCGATGACCCGATAGCCCAACGCCAGGGCGGACTTGACCGAGTCGATCACGGCCTGGCCGGTCAGGCGGAAGGTGCCGAGGCCGAAAGAAGGAACGCTCATGGGGGATACTCCTGAAAAGTAGGGGTGACGATCATGTGAGGGCCAGTGTGCAGCTTGTGAAGGCATTTAATAAGCCACTGCGGCGTCAAGGTCATTTGACGTGCAGGCACGAATCACCGTTCAAGTGCTGCCTTCATTACATAAATAACGCCCGAGGGGGTGGGCGCCTTGGTCAGCTATCGGCTTTATCTAGCGTACAGGCTGCCCATGACCACTTCAGTTATACCTGCCGACTCTATCGATGCGCTGATTGCCAGCCTGCTGCCAGGCTGGCTCAAGCGCGCGCCTGCCGAACACCTGGCATTGCTGCGTGCGGCGCTGTTGCGTCAGCAGAAGGCGCAAGACGACCTCAATGCCAGGCTGGATGCCATCATTCCCCTGGACGCCTTCGCCGAATCGTTGCTTAAAAGTGCGCTTGCCACGCACTCGATCACGCAGGCGGACGTGCACCTGGACACGGTCAAGCTGGTGACCCTGCGGCCGAATCCGCCGGTATCGCCCACATTGCCAGCCACTTCGACGCGAATTGAAACCACCCAGACGCTGCTTTCGGCGGCATTGCACAACTTTCACGAAAACGAAACGCAGCCCGGCTGGTTCGTCACAGGGTCACATTTGCGCAAGGCCAGCGGGCAACTGCTGCCTCTGAGCGCAGAGCTGTTTGTCGACCTGTGTAGGGGCTGGATATCGGGCGGCATTATCAGCGCCACCTCGAATCGCAGCTGAAAGGCGAGGGGATGGCCAGCCTGGTGGTCGAAGCCATCCTGGAGGAGGCGTGGAGCGCCAACCTGGAGGCCGCCGCAGTGGTTGCCAGAGTCAAGGATGAAATCGACGAGCAGGCGTACCAGCGCATCACCCGTGTGGTGAACACGGCAGCGGTGGCGCCAGCCGACAACACAGTGCTGAAATGCCATACCCTGAGGCTGCTGGGCAAGAAGATTTCTGGCGCACTTGCCATTGAAGTGCGCCAGCGCGCCCGCTTGCTTGGCGTTATCGCGTGGTTCCCTGACGACCTGTACGCCCCGGTAAGTTGGCATGCCTCCTGGGAACTACTGTACATGACGCTTGGCTTGCGCTTGCGCAACGAAGCCTATCGGCAGTACTTCCAGCGCTTCATCGCGGAGCGGGACCGTATCGCTTTCAACACGGCCTTGAATGCGTTGCTGAACCAGGGCAAAAGCGTTTTGCCGCTTGAACTGGATGGCCGCTGTTTTGCAGTCGAGGGAGAGGTGTTCGCCGCTCTGCGTGCGGCCCAGCTCGACAAGATGCTGGATGACGCGCGGGTACTGGCGGTACCTACCGAAGATGTAGACATCGCTGACCGCCGCGCTCGTTTGCAGGGTTATCTGGACCTGGGTTTGAGTGTGGCTGGCCTGGCTGCGCTGTTTGTACCTGTGTTGGGCCAGGCCATGCTGGCGCTGACGGTAGAGCAACTGGCCAGTGAGGTGTACGAAGGCTACCAGGACTGGCAACTTGGCGACCGCAACGCCGCATTGGGCCACTTGTTCAATGTGGCCGAGACCGTAGCGGTGACGGCGGTAACGGCGGCGGGTGCAGCGGCGCTTGGCAAGCTGGCCAGGCGGGTGGCTCATGTGGATGACCTGGTGCCGGTGAGCCTGGCGGATGGCCGGTTGCGCCTGTGTGCGGGGGACTTGCAGGGTTATCGGTTTGATGGCGTAGAGCTGGAGGCCGGGCAAACCATGCTTGAGGGTGGCCGTTCGCTCAGGCGCCTGCATGATGCGGTTTATCAGGTAGGCGGTGGCGACGACAGTGCATGGCACATTGCGCATCCATCAAGGCCGGGCGCCTACTCGCCGGTACTTGAACACAATGGTGCCGGGGGGTGGATGCATGAGTTCGAGCAACCGCAGCGCTGGCAGGACACCGCCTGTATGGTGCGCCGCCTTGCCAGCCGCACGGCGGCGGTTTCCGACGAGGTGGCCGCCTTCGCCTTGCAGGTCACAGGCTACGACGCTGACCAGCTGCGCCGGTTGCTTCTGGAGAATGCACCACCGCCGGCACGCCTGCTCGATGCCATCGAGCGCTGGCAACTGCACAATGAGTTCCCGGCTTTGCGGGGTGAGGCATTCGAGGAAGTATTCAATGAGCGGCAGGTTAACCCGCAAGCGGCGGACCAGCTGCTGATGCGGGACTTCCCCAGCCTTTCCCACCGTTGCGCACGGGAAATCGTCGAGCAGGCCAACAGCATCGAACTGGAGAGCCTGAGCGACGCGGGCCGGGTGCCGCTCAGCCTGGCGGAGCGTGCACGCTGGGCCGTACGCGACAGCCGGATCGATCGCGCCTGTGCGGGGTTGCACCAGCCAGCTGCGGTCAATGCTGATACCGAAAAGCTTGCGGTGGGGACGGTCGATGCCCTTGCCGACTGCGAGGTGGTGGCTCGGCTGATTGGGTTGGCCCCGGTGGGGCAGGGGTTTCGCCCCCCCGTGCGACTGTTCGATGGCCGCTTGGGTTACCCGCTCAGTGGTCGCCTGTCAGGCACCCGCCAGGCACTGCGGCGCAGTTTGAATCACGTATTCCCACTGATGAGCGCAGAGCAGCTGGAGCTTTACCTGCGAGGCCTGGCGCAACGGGGTAACGATCCCTGGGATCATGTCAGCCAGCTGCTGCGGGCAAAGGCAAGCCTGAAGCAAGCCCTGCAAACCTGGCGGAGCGCGCCAGGGCTGGGCGTTGTGCGCAGGTTGCGTCGCATCAGGGTTGCCCGGCAGATCGTCAGCGGTTGGCGGCGCATGAGCCCAGGGGAGGTGGCGGGCGACTTCCACCTGACCATTGTGGGGGAGCGGGTCGGTGATCTGCCTTCATTACCTGACAATGTGCCGTTCGACCACATTACCCACCTGACCCTGCGCGACATGCAACTGACAACCCTTGACGCGGGCTTCCTCGGGCGCTTCAACAAGGTGCGCAACCTGGACCTGCGAGACAACCAGCTGACGCGCCTTCCCGCCGGTATCGAGCAACTGACCGAGTTGAGGAGCCTGCGGCTCGGCGGCAACCAGATAGTGCTTTCCAGTGCAGATAACCTGCGGCTCAGCCAGCTTATAGGGCTGCGCCGCCTGGAGCTCAACGGCAACCCCGTGGGGCTGCTGCCGCCGTTGGCTGCTTTTCCGCTGTTGCGCCGGCTGTCCTTGCGTAATACCGGCTTGGGTGCCTTGCCCGCCGACCTGGCCAGGCACGGTAACCTGGAATTGCTTGATTTGCGTGACAACCAGATTCGCACGCTACCTGAAGCGCTGTCCGTGGTGCCGTTGCGTTTGCTGCAGGGTTTGGAACTGCACGACAACCCACTGTCGGACGAGACCCTCCAGCGCCTGCAATTGGCCAGGGCAGCGGCCGGAACGCCGGAGCATCGGCGCCTGGTTCACACCACGCCAAGCCCGAGTGCTGCCACCCCCTGGTTGGTGGGTTTTACCTCAACCCAGCGCGAGCTGCGGTTGGCCAACTGGAACCGCCTGTACCAGGAAGCCGGCGCAAGTGACCTGTTCCGCTTTATCGCCGACCTGCGCGACACACGTGAATACCACTCTCAGCCCCGTGACCTTCGGGCGCGTGTATGGCACATCCTTGAGGCGTGTGAGCAGCACGCCGAGGTGCGTACCCGCTTGTTCGAGCAGGCCAGCCGCCCACGCAGTTGCAGCGACGAACTGTTGCTGACGCTGAGTGAGCTGGAAGTGGGCGCCATGGTCGCCAGGGCCAGCACGGCTGGCGGCAGTTTTCAAACCGAGCAGGCACTGGTCCGCCTGGGGCGCTCGCTGTTTCGTCTGGACAAAGTCAACGTGATTGCGGCCCGGCATATTGCCGAACATCTCTCGGATGACCCGGTCGAGGTTTACCTGACGTATCGCGTCAAGCTGGCCGACAGCCTTGATTTACCAGCACAGCCTGCATACCTGTCATTCGAGGGCTTCAGTGGGGTGGGGCGCGAACATCTGGATGCGGCACGGCGCGAGGTGCTTGGGGAAGAAACACCGCAAGCCCTGGCCCAGGCCTTGGCAGACCGTTCGTTCTGGCAGGCTTATTTGCGCGAGCAGCAGGCAGAGCGCTTTACCCGCATGGATGAGCCGTTCCAGCAACGCCTGGATGCTGTGTACGAGCAGTCGAAAACGTTGAGCGATGCAGAGCATTTGCAGCAAACCGAGCAAATCGTCACTGAGCGCCAGGTGGCAGAGCGTCAGCTGCTGCTGGCGTTGAGCCAGGAAGCGTTGCAGCGCCAGGGCGTGTAAACGAAACAGCCCGCCGAAAGGCGGGCTGTCTGGAGGCGTGAAACGATCAGCGGCGGCGGAACAGCGGCAGCGGTTCGTCGGTGGCGGCCTGGTAGGTTACCGAGAAGTCCTTCAGGCTTTGCAGCGCGTCTTCCGGGTCCTTGTCGGCACGGATGGCGAACGCATCGAAGCCGCAACGGGCCATGAAGAACAGCTGGTCGCGCAGTACATCGCCGATGGCGCGCAGCTCGCCCTTGAACTTGTAGCGATCACGCAGCAGGCGCGCATTGGAGTAGCTGCGCCCGTCGGTGAAGGCCGGGAAGTTCAGTGCGATGACCTGGAAGTACTGCACGTCTTCGCCGATTTCTTCCGCTTCTTCGTCGCTGTCCAGCCACACGCCCAGGCCGCCGTCTCGGGCCTTGAGCACGTGGGCATGGTCACGCCACAGCTGCAGCGGCACGATGTAGTCGTCGCAGTTGGTCAGCTCGTCGAACGAGGTTTCCTTGGGCAGCAGGTGCCAGGTTTCGTCGACGATCTGGTTGTTCTTAATGATTCGCTGCATAGACGCGTTCCTTGAAGGGGTCGATGCCGATACGCTGGTAGGTGTCGATGAAACGCTCTTCCTCGGTACGTTGCTCGACGTACACGGCGATCAGCTTCTCGATCACATCGGCCATGGCATCCTGGGCAAAGGAAGGGCCGAGGATCTTGCCCAGGCTCGCGCCGCGCGCGGCATTGCCGCCCAGCGATACCTGGTAGAACTCTTCACCCTTCTTGTCCACGCCAAGAATGCCGATGTGGCCCACGTGGTGGTGGCCGCAGGCGTTCATGCAGCCAGAGATGTTCAGGTCGATTTCGCCGATGTCGAACAGGTAGTCCAGGTCGTCGAAACGGCGCTGGATGGATTCGGCGATCGGGATCGACTTGGCGTTGGCCAACGAGCAGTAGTCACCGCCCGGGCAGCAGATGATGTCGGTCAGCAGGCCGATGTTCGGGGTGGCGAAGCCGCCTTCGCGCAGCTCCAGCCACAGCGCGTGCAGCTGGCGCTGCTCGACATCGGCGAGGATGATGTTCTGCTCGTGCGAGGTGCGCAGGAAGCCGAAGCTGTAGCGCTCGGCCAGGTCGGCCACGGCGTCCAGCTGCTTGTCGGTCAGGTCGCCCGGGGCAACGCCGGTAGGCTTGAGCGACAATGTCACGGCCACGTAGCCAGGGCGTTTGTGGGCGCGGGTATTGCGCGAACGCCAGCGGGCAAAGCCAGGGTACTCGGCGTCCTGGGCGGCGTAGTCGACGTTGTCGAGGGCCAGGTACTCCGGGTCGACAAAGTGGCGCGATACGCGCTGCACTTCGTCTTCGGTCAGCGTGGTGCTGCCGCCGCGCAGGTGGGCCATTTCGGCCTCGACCTTCTCGGCGAACACTTCAGGCGTCAATGCCTTGACCAGGATCTTGATCCGCGCCTTGTACTTGTTGTCACGGCGACCGTAACGGTTGTACACGCGCAGGATGGCGTCCAGGTAGCTGATCAGGTCTTGCCACGGCAGGAATTCATTGATGAACGAGCCCACCACCGGGGTACGGCCCAGGCCGCCGCCGACCAGTACGCGGAAGCCCAGCTCGCCAGCAGCGTTGCGCACCGGCTCCAGGCCGATGTCGTGCACTTCGATGGCGGCGCGGTCTTCCTGCGAACCGTTGATGGCAATTTTGAACTTGCGCGGCAGGTAGGCGAATTCCGGGTGGAAGGTGGTCCACTGGCGGACGATTTCGCACCATGGGCGCGGGTCGATGATTTCGTCTGCGGCCACACCGGCGAACTGGTCGGTGGTGGTGTTGCGCAGGCAGTTGCCGCTGGTCTGGATCGCGTGCATCTGCACGGTGGCCAGTTCGGCAAGAATATCCGGAATGTCTTCCAGTGCCGGCCAGTTGTACTGCACGTTCTGGCGGGTGGAAATGTGCGCGTAGCCCTTGTCGTAGTCGCGAGCGATCTTCGCCAGGGTGCGGACCTGGCGGGCGCTCAGCTGGCCGTACGGCACGGCGACACGCAACATCGGCGCAAAACGTTGGATGTATAGGCCGTTCTGCAGGCGCAGAGGGCGGAATTCTTCTTCGCTCTGCTTCACCGGCCAGGTAGCGGCGGGTCTGATCACGGAACTGCTTGACGCGGTCCTCGATGATCCGCTGATCGTACTCGTCGTATACGTACATAAAAGTCCTGTCTCAGGCATGCAGCTATTCGCGCGCACGGCCGCGCACTCCGGTACGGAGCCGGGGAACGATATCAGGTTGCGGTTATGCGCTAAAGTGATGTTTTTGCATATGAAAAGAACCAAATGAACTATGTGAGACTGACTGCCATTTGTGCGCTGGTGGTGGCCAGGCGTTTATAATCTGGGGTTTGCTTCGCAGAGATGTGACCCCATGCTCAAGGCCCTGTGCCAAAGCTTGTGTCTTGCCCTGCCACTGGCGGCAAATGCGCAGCCGGCCTCGGTGGTGTTCCTCAACCCGGGGTTGTCCACCGAGACGTTCTGGACCAGCTACACCCGCTTCATGCAGGCCGCTGCGGACGAACTGGGCATGTCCTTGCGCGTGGAGTACAGCGAGCGCCGCGCCGACCTGGCGCTGACCCAGGCCCGGGCGATCCTGAGCGGGGCGCAGCGGCCGGATTACCTGGTACTGGTCAACGAGCAGTACGTGGCCCCGGAAATCCTGCGCCTGTCGCGCGGCACCGGGGTCAAGCTTTTGCTGGTCAACAATGGCCTGACCGCCAGCCAGGTCCGCAGTATCGAGGCCCAGCCCGACAAGTATGCCGAGCCTCTGGGCACCTTGATGAGCAACGACGAGCAGGCGGGTTTCCAGATGCTGCACCTGATGGTTGCGCAACTGCCTCGCGACGCAGGGCCGGTGGACCTGGTGGCCTTTGCCGGGCTCAAGACCACACCGGCCTCGCAGTTGCGCGAAGAGGGCATGCGCCGCGCCTTGGCCGACTTCCTCAAGTTCGTCTGCGCCAGGTGGTGTACGGCGGCTGGAGCCGCCAGCGCGCCTACGAGCAGGCGCAGCAGTTGCTGGAGCGTTACCCGGCCACGCGCCTGGTGTGGTCCGCCAATGACGAGATGGCCTTTGGTGCCATGCAGGCGTTTGAGGAGGGCGGGCACACACCGGGGCGTGACGTGCTGTTCGGCGCCGTCAACAGTTCGCCCGAGGCCCTGCGTGCACGCATCGATGGGCGCCTGAGCGTGCTGATGGGGGGGCATTTCACCCTTGGCGGTTGGGCGATGGTGATGTTGCACGATGATGCCCACGGGGTGGCGCTGAACCGCGATGGCCAGCGCGTGCACAATGCCCCGGTATTGCAGGCAATTGACCAGGCCAAGGCCAAGCGGTGGCTGAAACTGCTGGAGCGGGCCGACTATGGTATCGATTTTCTGCGTTACAGCGCCGAAGGGCGGCCGGCCAGCTACCAGTACCCGTTTCTGACGTCACCGGTCGACTATTGAAAGACCCTGCTTGAGGGAAGGGCATTGCTCGTCTTAACTGCTGGTTGTGAAGTGCATTCCCATAACCACTACAAGAGGCAATGCAATGGGAAACTCAACCAAGGTCCGCAAAGCTGACAGCAGTGTCGATGCCTGGGCGATCCTCTGCCTGATCGTCCTGGTGGTGGTCACTGCCGTGTATTGGGTCAGCCACCAGTAGACTTGTCTTCAAGACCGTGATGCAGCCAGAGCGCCTGTGGGAGGGAATCCCGCAGGCGTTTTTGTTCTGCCTGTACTGGCCTAGCGGGTAAGGTGCAGGGCCAGTTGCACCAGGCCGATCAGCACCATGATGAATATCAGGGTGAAGAGCGTCCCCAGCGCAATGAAATGGCTGGCTTTGCCGTGGGTGAAGTCGCGGGCGCGGTTCTTGCCGCTTTGCACGCCGAAGGCGGCAGCGAGGATGCTGTGCAGCATCTGCCAGAAGGTCGGGGGTTTGCCCTGGCTGGAATCGTCCATGGTGGCTCCTGAGGGAATCAGAGGCAATCAGGGACAGTGTAGGTGGCCATTGGGGCTGCTGCGCAGCCCATCGCGGCACAAGGCCGCTCCTACAAGGGAATGCGGCCCCCTGTAGCAGCGGCCTTGTGCCGCGATGGGCCGCAAAGCGGCCCCAACGGTCTTAGTTGTCGTACCCGAGGTTAGGCGCCAGCCAGCGCTCGCTCACGCTGACATCCTGGCCTTTACGCGCGCTGTAACGCTCGATCTGGTCCTTGTCGACCTTGCCCACGGCAAAGTACTGCGCCTGCGGGTGGGCAAAGTACCAGCCGCTGACCGCCGCCGCCGGGAACATTGCAAAGTGTTCGGTCAGGAACACGCCGCTTGGCCCGGTTTCGCCGATGGCGGTGCCGTCTAGCAGACGGAACAGGGTTTCTTTCTCGGTGTGGTCGGGGCAGGCCGGGTAGCCCGGGGCCGGGCGGATACCGCTGTACTGCTCCTTGATCAGCGCTTCGTTGTCCAGGTGCTCGTCGCGGGCATAGCCCCAGTGCTCTTTACGCACCTGCTCGTGCAGCCACTCGGCGCAAGCTTCGGCCAGGCGATCGGCCAGGGCCTTGACCATGATCGGCTCGTAGTCGTCGCCTTTGTCCTGGTAAGCCTTGGCCACTTCCTCGGCACCAATGCCGGCCGTGGTGATGAATCCGCCCACATAGTCGGTGACGCCGCTGGCCTTTGGCGCGACAAAGTCGGCCAGCGACCAGTTGGGCTTGCCGTCCGGCTTGATGGTCTGCTGGCGCAGGTGGTGCAGGGTAGCCAGCGCCTGGCCGTCCTCGCCGTACACCTCGATGTCGTCATCGGCTACCTGGTTGGCCGGCCAGAAGCCAAACACCGCACGGGCGCTGATCAGCTTCTCGTCGATCAGCTTGTCGAGCATCTCGCGGGCATCCTTGTACAGCGCGGTGGCTGCTTCGCCGACTACTTCGTCGGTGAGGATGCGCGGGAACTTGCCGGCCAGGTCCCAGGAGATGAAGAACGGGGTCCAGTCGATGTATTCGGCCAGGGTGCGCAGGTCGATGTCTTCCAGCACTTTGACGCCGGTGAAGGAGGGCACCACTGGCTGGTAGCCGGCCCAGTCGTACTGCGGCTTGGCAGCAATGGCCTGGGTGTAGCTCAGGCGCTCGGTGCGGGCGCTGCGGTTGGCGGTGCGCTCGCGTACATCCACGTATTCCAGGCGGGTCTTCTCGACAAAGCCTGGCTTGAGCTCCTTGGACAGCAACTGGGTGGCCACGCCAACTGCCCGCGAGGCGTCGGTGACGTAGATCACGGCGTCGTTGCTGTACTTCGGTTCGATCTTGACTGCGGTGTGTGCCTTGGAGGTCGTTGCACCGCCGATCATCAGTGGCAGTTCGAAGCCCTGGCGCTGCATTTCACGGGCAACGTGGACCATTTCGTCCAGCGACGGGGTGATCAGGCCGGACAAACCGATGATGTCGCACTTCTCGTCGCGGGCGGTTTGCAGGATCTTTTCGGCCGGCACCATCACGCCGAGGTCGACGATGTCGTAGCCGTTACAGCCCAGCACCACGCCGACGATGTTCTTGCCGATGTCGTGCACGTCACCTTTTACCGTGGCCATCAGGATCTTGCCCTTGGCTTCTGGCTTGTCGCCTTTTTCGGCTTCGATGAACGGGATCAGGTGTGCCACGGCCTGCTTCATCACACGGGCTGACTTGACCACTTGGGGCAGGAACATCTTGCCTGCACCGAACAGGTCGCCCACCACGTTCATACCGCTCATCAGCGGGCCTTCGATGACCTCGATAGGGCGCGCGCACTGCTGGCGGCACTCCTCGGTGTCCTCGACGATGTGGGCGGTGATGCCTTTGACCAGGGCGTGTTCCAGGCGCTTGCCGACCGGCAGCGAACGCCAGGCCTCGTTTTCGACTTCCTTGGTGGCGCCGCCGCCTTTGTAGTCATCGGCAATGGCCAGCAAGGCGTCGGTACCTTCCGGCGTGCGGTTGAGCACCACGTCCTCGACCTTTTCACGCAGCTCGGCCGGGATCTCGTCGTAGATCTCCAGCTGGCCGGCGTTGACGATACCCATGGTCAGGCCATTCTGGATCGCATGGTAGAGGAACACCGAGTGGATCGCCTCGCGCACCGGGTTGTTGCCGCGGAACGAGAACGACACGTTGGACACACCGCCCGAACTCAGCGCGTGGGGCAGGTGGTCACGGATATAGGCACAGGCTTCGATGAAGTCGACGGCGTAGTTGTTGTGCTCTTCGATACCGGTGGCAACGGCGAAGATGTTCGGGTCGAAGATGATGTCTTCCGGCGGGAAGCCCACTTCATTGACCAGAATGTCGTAGCTGCGCTTGCAGATTTCCTTCTTGCGCGCGGCGGTGTCGGCCTGGCCAACCTCGTCGAAGGCCATCACCACCACGGCGGCGCCGTAGCGCTTGCACAGGCGGGCGTGGTGCTTGAACTGCTCGACGCCTTCCTTCATGGAAATGGAGTTGACGATGCCCTTGCCCTGAATGCACTTGAGGCCGGCTTCGATCACTTCCCACTTGGAGGAGTCGATCATGATCGGCACGCGGGAAATGTCCGGCTCGCCAGCGATCATGTTGAGGAAACGGACCATGGCCGCCTGGGAATCGAGCATCCCTTCGTCCATGTTGATGTCGATCACCTGGGCGCCGGCCTCGACCTGCTGCAGGGCGACTTCCAGGGCTTCGGTGTAGTTCTCTTCACGGATCAACCGGGCGAACTTGGCGGAACCGGTGATGTTGGTACGCTCGCCGACGTTGACGAACAACGACTGGCGATCGATGGTGAACGGCTCCAGGCCCGACAGGCGACAAGCCTTGGCGACCTCGGGGATAGCGCGTGGCTTGTATTTGGCCACGGCTTCGGCAATGGCCTGGATGTGGCCCGGGGTAGTACCGCAGCAACCGCCAATGATGTTGAGGAAGCCGCTGGCAGCGAATTCCTCGACCACTGCCGCCATTTCGGCCGGGGTTTCGTCGTACTCACCAAAAGCGTTTGGCAGGCCAGCGTTGGGGTGGGCGGAAACGTGGGTGTCGGCTTTGGTCGACAGCTCTTCCAGGTACGGGCGCAGGTCCTTGGCGCCAAGGGCGCAGTTCAGGCCCACGGAAATCGGCTTGGCGTGGCGCACCGAGTTCCAGAACGCTTCGGTGGTCTGGCCCGACAAGGTACGGCCGGAGGCGTCGGTGATGGTGCCGGAGATCATGATCGGCAGTTCGACGGCGTCGTCTTCGAACACCTGCTGCACGGCAAAGATTGCCGCCTTGGCGTTGAGGGTGTCGAAGATGGTTTCGATCAGGATCAGGTCAGCGCCGCCCTCGATCAGGCCGCGGGTGGCCTCGATGTAGTTTTCTACCAGCTCATCGAACGTGACGTTGCGGTAGCCGGGGTCGTTGACGTCCGGGGAAATCGAGCAGGTACGGCTGGTAGGGCCGAGCACGCCTGCGACGAAGCGCGGCTTGTCGGGCGTTTCCAGGGTCTTGGCATCGGCCACCTGGCGGGCAATGCGCGCGCCTTCCACGTTCAGTTCGTAGACCAGCGACTCCATGCCGTAGTCGGCCTGGGAAATCTGCGTGGCATTGAAGGTGTTGGTTTCGAGGATATCCGCCCCGGCATCGAGGTAGGCCTTCTCGATGGCAGCGATCACGTCTGGGCGGCTGAGCAGCAACAGGTCGTTGTTACCCTTTACATCGCTTGGCCAATCGGCGAAGCGCGTGCCACGATAGTCGTGTTCCTCGAGGCGGTAGCTTTGGATCATAGTACCCATGCCGCCGTCGAGGATCAGGATGCGCTCTTTGAGTGCGTTCTGGAGTGCTTGGAGACGAGCGCTGCGGTCGGACATAGGAACTACCTGGTCGGGCGAATATCAGAAGGTGCGGAATCATATCAAAGTTGCGCGGTTCTTAGGCGCATCGCCCATTTGCATGAAAACTGCTCATGTTGGTGGCACGATTACCAGCACCCAAGGACGACCAGGCAACAATCGTGATGGCTTTCAAGAACCAGGACTTTTCGCACATGGTGCATCGTATCCTTGCCGGCGCCTTCGCTCTGCTCATCAGCGGCGTGGTGTTCGGGCAAGCCCCCCAGTCGAGCCCGGCTATTTCCTACACCCGGGACATTCAACCGATCTTCACCGAGAAATGCGTGGCCTGCCACGCCTGCAACGACGCCGCCTGCCAGCTCAAGCTGGAAAGCCCGGAAGGCGCGGTACGTGGGGCCAGCAAGGTCCCGGTGTATCAGGGCGATCGTAGCAAGGCAGTGCCCACCACGCGGCTGTTCTACGACGCCCACAGTGAAGAGCAATGGCGCAAGAAAGGCTTCTATTCGGTGCTCGACAACCAGGGCAGCCAGGCGGCGCTGATGGCGCGCATGCTGGAGCTGGGGCACAAGACCCCGCTCACGCCCAACGCCAAGCTGCCCGAAGAGATCGTCCTGGGCCTGAACCGCAACAACATGTGCCCGTTGCCCCATGAGTTCGACGCCTATGCCGGTGCCCATCCCAAGGAAGGCATGCCGCTGGCGGTGACCGGGCTGACAGACAAGGAATACGACACCATGCGCCGCTGGCTGGCGGCCGGTGCGCCGGTGGAGTACCAGCCGATAAAACCGAGTGAAACCGAAGCCAGGCAGATCGCCGACTGGGAAGAGTTGCTCAACCGCCCGGGCTCCACCGAAGCGTTGGTCGGCCGCTGGCTGTACGAGCACCTGTTCCTGGCGCACATCTACTTCGTCGGCGGCGAGCAGGGCCATTTCTTCCAGTGGGTGCGTTCACGTACGCCCAGCGGCCAGCCGGCCGACATCATTGCCACGCGCCGCCCCAATGACCCACCCGGCACCGACTTCTATTACCGCCTGATCCCGGTGCAGGGCGTGATCGTGCACAAGACCCACATCACCTACCCGATGGGGCCGCAAAAGCTCAAGCGGGTGAAGCAACTGTTCTACGCCGGCGACTGGCATGCCGCCGCACTGCCAGGCTACGGCCCGCGCCACCGGGCCAACCCGTTCGAAACCTTCGAGGCGATCCCGGCAGTGGCGCGTTACCAGTTCATGCTGGATAACGCCGAATACTTCGTGCGCACCTTCATCCGTGGCCCGGTGTGCCGTGGGCAGATCGCCACCGACGTGATCCGCGACAACTTCTGGGCGCTGTTCCAGGAGCCGGCCTTCGACCGCTACATCACCGATGCCAAGTACCGTGGCGAGGCCACACCGCTGCTGGCCATGCCGGGCCAGATCGATGACGTTGGCAGTGTGCTGAGCCTGTGGCACGCCTACCGCGACAAGCGCAACGATTACGAGAAACTGCGCCGCGAAGCCTATGCCGAAATGCCGGCACCGGGCTGGGCGACACTGTGGGCCGGTAATGACAACGCGCTGCTGAGCATCTTCCGCCACTTCGACAGTGCCTCGGTGACCAAGGGCCTGATCGGTGACGTGCCGTTGACCGTATGGCTGTTCGACTACCCGTTGTTCGAGCGCACCTACTACCAGCTGGCGGTCAACTTCGATGTGTACGGTAACGTTTCGCACCAGTTGCAGACGCGCCTGTACTTCGACCTGATCCGCAACGGCGCCGAGGTCAACTTCCTGCGCCTGATGCCGGCCGACCAGCGCAAGGCGATACTCGGCGACTGGTACCAGAACAGCGGCAAGGTGAAGATGTGGATGGATTATGAAGACATCGACACCGATACCCCGACTGGCATCACGCTCGACGCGCGCAACCCCAAGCGCGACTTTGGCCTGAAGCTGTTGCAACGCACGGGTAGCCTGAATGCCGCGCCGGACCCGATCAACCGCTGCCAGAGCGCTTACTGCTCACGGCCGCAGATGAGCGAAGAGTTCCGCAATGCCGAGCAGTCGCTCAGCCGCCTGGTGTCGCGCCCGGCAGCCGGGCTGAAGGTGATCAACCAGTTGCCCGAAGCGACCATGCTGCGCATCGAGGGGCAGGACGGCCAGCGCCAGGTGTACAGCCTGCTGCGCAACCGCGCGCACAGCAACGTGGCGTTCCTGCTGGGTGAGGCGTACCGCTACCAGCCCGGGCTGGATACCCTGACCCTGTACCCGGGCGTGCTCAGCAGCTACCCCAACTTCATCTTCAATGTTCCGACCAAGGATGTGGCGGAGTTTGTCGAGGACATGGAGTATGCGAAAGACGATGCCGCCAGGTTCGAGCGCATCGTCATGCGTTGGGGCGTGCGCCGCAGTCACCCTGAGTTCTGGCGCTACTTCCATGACCTGAACAGCTTCATCAAGGAGACCACGCCGGTCGAGGCGGGGGTGCTGGACATGAACCGCTATGAAAACCTCTGATCGGGTGGGCTGACCTTTCCGGGTACCTTGCGGTCGGAAAAGGTGGGTGGTCCAGGGGCTGCTTTGCAGCCCAATCGCCGGCAAGCCAGCTCCCACAGGGGCTGTGTAACTCTCAGGCCAGCGCGGTCCCTGTGGGAGCTGGCTTGCCGGCGATGGAGCGCAAAGCGCTCCCAAGGCCTCAATGCACCAGCAAGCGCAGGGTATTTCATGCTGTATTCGCTTCAGGCACTGCGGGCGTTCGCCGCCTGGGTGGTGGTGTGCCACCATTTCATGCAGATCTTCTTCGACTTTCACGCCACCGGCCCCATCGGCCAACTGCTCACTGACCGTGGCGCCGTGGGGGTCGACATCTTCTTCGTCATCAGCGGGCTGGTCATCTACCTGTCGACCCGCGACAAAACCATCGAGCCGCGCCAGTTCCTGCTCAACCGGGTGCTGCGTATCGTCCCTGCCTACTGGTTCTACACGGCGCTGATGGCCACGCTACTGCTGGCCTTCAGCCAATGGATGCCCCATCAGGAATTCGCCTGGCATCATCTGTTGCTGTCGATGCTGTTCATCCCGGCGGAAAACCCCGGCGGCTATGGCCTGTACCCGACCCTGAATGTGGGCTGGACGCTGAACTTCGAGATGTTCTTCTATCTGCTGTTCGGCCTGGCCTTTCTGGTACGTCAACGGCATCAGTTGCTGTTGGTTACCGCCGCACTGTTGCTGGTCAGCGAGGTGCTGGGCCGGCTGGGTGTGCTCAGCCGCTTCTACAACAACGACATCATCTACGAGTTCCTGCTCGGCATCGGCCTGGGGGTGCTGTACCGCCGTGGCCTGGTCCGTCAGGGGCGATGGCTGCCGCTGGTAGTGCTGGGGGTGGCAGGCCTGGCCATCTACCACCTGGATGCGTCCCAGCGCTTGCTGCACTGGGGCGTGCCGAGCGCGATGATCGTGCTGGCGTTTATCGCACTGGAACCGGTCTTCCAGGGTAACCGGCTGCTCAAGGCCTTGGGTGACTGTTCGTATTCGGTGTACCTGGTCCACGTGCTGGTGCTGTACGCCGGCTGGTTCGCCAGCCAGCGCCTGCACTTGAACCCGTACCTGGTGTTTGCCCTGTGCGTGCCGTCCATTGGACTAATGTCGTGGTTCAGCTACCAGTGGCTGGAGCGCGGCCTGTACCGGCGCATGCAGGCCTGGCTGGCGGCGCCACGGGGGCCTGCCGGGGACTATGCGCTTTCCCGAGTCAAATGCTAGGACTTTGTTCGAAGAGCGGGTTGGCGTACACTTGGCGGCAAGTCTGTGAGGAACCTACATGAGCGCTATAACCATTACCGACGCCGCCCATGACTACCTGGCCGATCTGCTTTCCAAGCAGAACACGCCTGGCATCGGCATTCGTATTTTCATCACCCAGCCGGGCACCCAGTACGCAGAGACGTGCATTGCCTACTGCAAGCCGGGCGAAGAGAAGCCTGACGACACCGCCGTGGGTCTGAAGAGCTTCACCGCTTACCTGGACGCCGTCAGCGTGCCGTTCCTGGAGGACGCACTGGTCGACTACGCCACCGACCGCATGGGTGGCCAGCTGACCATCAAGGCACCGAACGCCAAGGTGCCGATGGTCAACGAAGACAGCCCGATCAACGAGCGCATCAACTATTACCTGCAGACCGAGATCAACCCCGGGCTGGCCAGCCACGGCGGCCAGGTCAGCCTGGTGGACGTGGTCGACGACGGCATCGCGGTGCTGCAGTTCGGTGGTGGTTGCCAAGGCTGCGGCCAGGCCGACGTTACCCTGAAGGAAGGCATCGAGCGCACCCTGCTCGAGCGTATTCCGGGCTCGAAGGGCGTGCGCGACGTGACTGACCACACCCAGAAAGAAAACGCCTATTACTAAGGCGGGCGCGCTCCTGGAGGGTTAGCGTAAGCGCGGCTCTCTTAGCAACAAAGTGTTACGGTTTCAACCCCTGCGACAACAGGCCGCAGCCCGTATTCAAAGGGCTGCAGGCCATACCCGCGTTCGTCGGGTAGAACCGCTTTGGGTGTCATGCAAGAATGCCCCGGTTTTTCAGCCGGCCCGTCCCGAGGGCCGGCACCTTCCCTGTAAAGGATGGTTTCATGAATGATCTATTTACCCGGCGCGCGGTTGTCGCCGGGATGGGCGTTCTCGGGCTTGGCCTGCTGGCAGGCTGTAGCCCGGCCCGCGGGCTCGAGTTCAAGTACGGCAAGAACATGAGCAACGAGATCCTTGGGCGCAAGTTCCGCCTCAAAGACCCGCAAGGCAATGTGCGCACCCTGTCGAGCTTCTACGGCAGCATGCCGATGATCTTCTTCGGGTTCACCCAGTGCCCGGCGGTTTGCCCGACCACCCTGGCGCGCGCGGCACAAATCCGCAAGCTGCTGCGCGGGCGTGACCGCGACCTGTTCCAGGTGGTGTTCATCACCCTGGACCCGGAGCGCGACACCCCCGAAGTGCTCGATGCCTACGTCAAGGCCTTCGACCCGTCGTTCACCGCACTCACTGGCACCCCCGAGGAAATCGCGGAAGTGGCCAAGGAATTCAAGGTGTTCTACGAGAAGGTTCCGGCCGGTGACACCTATACCATTTCTCACTCGTCCACCAGCTACGTCTACGATACGCGTGGCACCCTGCGCCTGAGCCTGGGCCATTCCTTGAACGCCAAGGAATGCGCCGAAGACCTGGTCACCCTGATGGAGATCTGCTGAATGTCGATGCAACCGATCAAACGCGGCCTGGCTGCCCTGGCACTGATGGGCCTGGCCCTGCCGGCCCTGGCCCAGACTACCGTGAGCGATGCCTGGGTCCGTGCCAGCGTGCCGCACCAGCAGTCCACCGGTGCCTTCATGACCCTGACCGCCAGCAGCGACAGCAAGTTGGTGAGCGTGGCTTCGCCCGTGGCCAAAACCGTGCAGGTGCACGAAATGACCATGAACGGCGACGTGATGGGCATGCGTGAGGTCAAGGCCGTCGAACTGCCGGCCGGCAAGGCCGTGACCCTGGACCCGAATGGCCTGCACGTGATGCTGATGGGCTTGAAGGATCAGGTTAAGGAAGGCGAAAAGGTGCCACTGACCCTTACCATCGAAGATGCCAAAGGGGCCAAGGAAACCCTGGACGTGCAGGCAGAAGTGCGTCCGCTCACCGCTGGGGCCGGCGGTGGGCATGACCACATGCACATGAAACACTGACAGACCAAAGGGCCGCATTTAGCGGCCCTTTCTTTTTCAGGCGCGCCTTTCAGCTGCGAAAGCGCGGTAGCGGCCTGTCGAGGGTAAGCGACGTCAGGGTCTTGCGAACCTGGGCCTCATCGGCCTCCAGTGCCTTCAGGCTAGCGCGGATCTTGCCGGCGGCGGGCACATCGCCCTGCCGGTCGATCCAGTCGGCAATCTCCTTGCAGGCACTGTTCAGGCAGGCCTGGCGCTGGTTCATCAGCGACAGGAGGGTGGTGAGCTCTCTTTCGGACATGGCAGGATCCTCCATTCAGCCTTGACAGTGTAGCAGAGGGTTGGCGGGGCTCCTGCTGCCTTTGCAAGGTGCGTTACGGCAGCTGCCTACGCTCAAGGTGGGGGCTTCAGGCGGGTAATATGGATTGAGCGCATGCCTGCCGGTACGCCCCCGGCGTCACCCCGTAGGCTTGCTTGAACTGCCGGCTCAAATGGCTCTGATCAGCAAAACCAAGGTCGAATGCTACCTCCGAAGCCACCAGGCCGCTCTTCAGCATTTCACGGGCGCGGGCCAGGCGCCGCTGCTTCAACCAGGCATGCGGCGGCAGGCCGGTGGCCTGACGGAACACCCGGGCGAAGTGGAATGGTGACAGGTTGACGGCCGCCGCCAGCGCTTCGAGCGAGGGTGGGTCGGCCAGTTGGCTTTCCAGCAGTTCGCGGGCGCGGGCTACGGCCATTGGTTCGTGGCCGGGGGCTGAGGGTTCGGCGCATTGCCCGTGCCGTTGCACCAAGGCCAGCACCGCCTGGCGCCAGGCGGTTTGTTGCTGCAATGCGCTGGCGCCGGTTTCGGACAGCTGATGCAGCTGGCTGAAGGCGATGGCCAGGGCCGGGTCGTGGATCACGCTGTCCTTGAAGCTGGGCATGCCGTGGCGGCCCAGCTCAAGTTCTTCGAGCACGCCGGTGACCCGCTCGTGCTCGGGATAGAAGCCGCGATAACGCCAGCCCGCCTCATGGGCGGTGGCGCCGGTGTGCAGCTCGTCGGGGTTGATCAGCACCATGCTGCCGACCGGTGCCAGGTGCTCGCTGCCGCGGTGCCAGAAGCGCTGGGCGCCGGATTCGATCACAGTGAACACATAGCCTTCATGCACATGCGGGGCGAAGCGCTGCTGGAAGTAGCGCGCGTGCAGCATCTCGACGTCGCCCAGGGCGGGCGCCTGCCAGAGGTGTGTCTGCTCGCGCAGGGGCGTGGTCATGCCAGCCAACTGCGCAGAAGGAAGAAGATCAACATGCTTACCAGCATGCTCAGCAACACGCTGCGGGTCAACAGCACCAGGGCGATGGCCACCAGTGAACCCAGCAGGTAAGGGTTGAGCAGGCTCAGGTTTAGCTGGTGGTCAGGCATGAAGATGATCGGGCCGCAGATGGCGGTGAGCATGCCCGGCACGGCAAAGCCGAGAAACTGCCGCGCATTGGAGCTCAGGCGCAGGGGCAGGCGCGGCTCAAGGAACGCATAGCGGTTGAGGAACACGATGGCGCCCATGGCGAATATCAGGATCCAGGTCATGCGCGGGCTCCGGCAAATTTCTGGCAGATGAACCCGGCGCTCATGCCCAGCAGGCCTGCGGCTACCAGGGCGGCTTCCCAATGCCAGTGGCTGAACAACACCGAGCAGAACAGCGACACGGCTACGCACACCACGGTAGCCAGATTGCGCACCAGCGGCGCGATCAGGGCGACGAAGGTGGCGACGATGGAAAAGTCCAGGCCGAGTTGATCCAGGTGGGGAATGTTCTGGCCAAGCAGGATGCCGGCCAGGGTAAACAGGTTCCAGGCTATGTAGAACGTCAGGCCTACCCCCAGGGCGTACCAGCGGTTGAATTGCTGCTGGTCGTACTTGCTGGTCAACGCGAAGAATTCGTCGGTCAGCAGGAAGCCCAGGCCCAACCGCCAGCGCAATGGCTGGCTGGACAGCACCGGACGCATCGACAGGCCATACAGCAGGTGCTGCGAGGTCAGCAGCAGGGTGGTGAGCAGGATCGACGCCAGGTTGGCGCCGCCTTTGAGCATGCCAATGGCGACCAGTTGCGCGGCACCGGCGAAGACAATGGCCGATAGCCCTTGCCCTTGCCAGGCACTGAGGTTGGCCTCGATGGCCATGGAGCCGGCCAGCAGGCCCCAGGGGGCGACGGCCAGGGATAACGGCATGATGGCGATGGCGCCGTGGAGGAAGGCTTGGCGAGCGATGTGGGGCATGGTGGCTGCAATGCGTGTACGAGGCAGGCCAGCATGCCAGACGGGGCAGGGGATGGCTTGAACGATCTTGCTGACCGGGTTCGATTTCAAGGCAAACACAAGCCCTGTAGGAGCAGCCTTGTGCTGCGAAGAGGTCATTGCAGCCGAAAACAATCTTTAGCCTTACCGGCCTCTTCGCAGCACAAGGCTGCTCCTACAGTGATCGTGCGGAATTAAAAGTCTGAGTCAGACAGTTGCACAAGAGGGATCGCGTTAGCTCGGTGGATCACGGATGGCGGGTCAGGTGCTGTTGCGCCGTCACGCAGCCGTTGATGTCCACGGCTTTCTGCAGAAGGTCCAGTCGGTGCGATGGGTCCAGGTCGCTGAGCAGGCGGTACACCTCGGCCTGGTAGTCGCGCTGGCGACCCCAGAGCATTTCCAGGCCTTGAGGCCGGCTGCGGCTGCAAGCCAGGCGGGTAGCCGGTTGTGGGTAGTAAGGGGCGTACACGGTGGCCATGCTGGGGATGGCCTCCAGCGCATCACGGTACTCGCTGCTGGCATTGTACGGCCGGCACCAGGTGGCGATCGCCGGTGCGGGTGCGGCGAAGCCCTGCTTGAGGCTGGCTTCGAGCAGCGGGCAGGCGGCATCCGGAATTTGCGCGGCGGGCAGGTATGTCATGTAGTACAGCGCCAGGCGGTACTGCGCGACCGGGTGGCCCAGCTCTACCGACTTTTTCAACAGGGCAACTGCTGTTGGCAGGGTGTGGGCCATGGCCTGGCCCTGGCGGCTAAGCTCGGGGTCGCTGCCCACAGCGGTACGCAAGGTGCTGGTATCGTCGCCCTGGTTATCGGCCTGCTCCAGCAACGGCAAGGCCTGGCGATAAAGCAGGTCGGCGTGAGGGTCGATGCTCACCTCCAGCGCGTGCGCAGCCAGCGGCATCAGGGCGACCAACAGCGGGGTCAGGCGTCGCATGCGGCTCACAGGCAAGCCCCATGGGCGGCCAGGCAAGGATGGACGGCTTCGATGTTTATGGCGGTCAAGCGTACGCCTCGGGAAATCGGAACGACGGCCTATTCTAGCCACCCAAGGGGGGTGGCCGGAAGACCACTCGGCAACTGTCAGACGAGCTTGATCGGCGTGACCTTGCGTTGAGCGTGTTTTTCCTGGGCCAGGCCAAGCTTGGCAGTAATCACCTTGGCCAAGGCGTTGTTGCCCAGGTCGTTCAGGTGCAGGCGGTCGATGAACAGGTCGGCGCCGAACACGGGTGAGCTGCTGAGCATGCCGTTCATGTCGTAGCAGGGCACTGGGTCGGCCTGGCTTTTGATGCGGCGGAAAAAGGCCGCGTGCAGCTGGCTGTCGAATGCGCCGTCCAGCAGCCGGTCGAAGTTGGCCGGTTGTTGCTCCAGCGCGGCCAGCATGGCCTGCTCGCCAACGGGCAGGGTGTCCCGACACCAGGGCAGCAGCGGCTGCAGGATGAAAGTGAGGGTGGCATGGCTGTCTGCCAGCAGCCGGTCCCACTGGCGCAAGGTGCGGCCAATGCTGTCGGCAGCGCGAGCCAGGCGCTTTTCCGGGGGCGACAACGGCCAGGTGATCGGGGATTCGGCCGGCGGCGTGGTCAAAGCCTGGCCGATGCGCCGCCACAGTGACTGCCGACGGGCCGGTGCGGCAGGCTGCATGCCTTCGCTGAAACTGTTGAGAAAGGCCTGATAAGCCCTGGCGTGTTGTGGGTCGTTGGGGCTGGCAAGGACTTCGCACAGGGCTTCGTGGGCCAGGCTGTTAAGGCCGCTGAGCACCACCACGTGGCCGAGTTGGCCAAGGCGGTGCTGGTGGGTCAGGAACATCAGCAGTTCCTGGCCGGCATTGAGCCCGCAACCGGCCAGGCTCAGCCAGACCTCGCCGGTGAGCGCCGACAGGTGCGAGGCCACCGTGTGCTCGTCGGGCTGGCGCCGATGCCCAAGGCCGTGGAGCCGCCGACCAGCAGGTTGATACGTGAAGCGCCGCCGCGTTCGGCCGCCGAAAAGCGCTTGCCGGCGCAATGGCTGTAGCGCAGGCCAAGGGCATCGGTGTTGATGGTGCCGGAGCGGTAGCCGGTTTCATGCACGTGCACAGTGTGCGGCGCACGGCGGCTGCCCAGCAGCAGAAAGCGCTGGTAGTCCTGTTGCAACGGCGAAGGAGGCGGGCTCGTATCAGTCGCTGTCATGGGCTTTCCTTCTGTTGCAACGGGCACTTCGCATCACGTTCAGGCCGCCAGTTCGTTGAGGTTGTACAGCAGGCCGCCGGCGGCGATCAGCAGCAGGGCGACGCCCGAAGCCAGGCTGATGACGCGGTTGCTGCGCTGCGACGCGATTTTGCCGATGGCGAAGATGTACAGGCTGAGCACGGCAAAATCGATGACCACCCACAGCAGCGACAACACCACCATGCTTTTGCCGAACGATTCGGTGATCTGGATGAACTGCGGGAAGAAGGCGATGAAGAAAATGATGTCCTTAGGGTTGGAAATACCCACCATGAAGCCTTGCAGCAGCCCGCCACGCCCGCCCTTGGGCGCCTCGCTCACCGCTTCCGGGGCCGGCGCCTGCAGGGCGTCCCGCAGCGTGCCCACGGCGATGTAGCCGATAAACAGGCAGCCCAGCAGGCTCATGGTGCTGAGCCATGCCTTGTCGATGGCGGCGCTGGTGAGGATGACCCAGGCCGCAGCGCCGATCAGCACCAGTGAGGCCCAGTTGGTGCCAAGGGCGGTGAACATGGCCTTGCGCGAGCCGGAGGCAGCCGCGGTGTTGACGATCAGTGCCACCACCGGGCCGGGGGTGGCGATCAGCAGCAGGACGGTGAGGGCATAGGTGGCGGTGAGTGCGGTATTCACGGTCAGTTCTCGATCAGTAAGTCGGGTGTCGCCGGGTGTGCGGCATGTGCGTGGAACGGGCAGCGTGACGGGTTGAGCGAGCCTGCCTCCTGCAGTTGGTACTGCTTCCATTCGTAGTTGTCGGTATCACCGAAAAAGCCAAGGGTGTCGGGCATGACGCCGTCGTTGTAGTGGTGCACGCGCTCGCGAATGCGCTCGCGGATGCGTTTGCCACTCTCGGTGTTGGCGTTGGCCACTTCGTCGAAGTTCGCGCGTGGATTGATGACGAAGGTGATGTGATGACCCAGGTTGCGGCTTTTCATCTGTTGGTGGCCGGGGAAGTTCATGTTGATGAACAAGGGCATGCCGGCATAGCAGAACGACCAGCCGTTGTCGTCGGGGTCGGTCGGGATGCCCTGTGGCCATGGGTGCGGGTCGCGCGCATGCACGCCACGCAGCACCTTCCAGGCCAGTGCCTGCTGTTCGGCCAAGGTGTAATCGGCGGGGGTTTCGAGAAACACCACCAGTGGGCTGCCGATGCGCTGCTTGGGCGTGATCGGGGCGACGGTGCACACGTAGTCAGCCAGGCCCTGGGCGATGTCATCGGCCAGCTGTTCGGCGCGGGCGAAGAGTATGTGGCAGGTTTCGCCGTTTACTGCCTTGCGGCCGAACAGGCAAGGAAAGTCGGGGTTGGCGAGGATACTGCGAAAGTGTTCTATGGTTTTGAAGGTCCAGTGTTGCGTATGGCATCCATGTTCAACGGCCAGCTCTAGCGCATCCAGGCGATAGCAATTTCCATATCCCGTAAACATGATTTCCCCAGGCGTTAATTAAGTGAACGTTCTAGTCATATGCAGGCAGGATCGTGGTTATGTTTATTATTTACCTGCATTTTCCGAGACGCTCTCGACGTTGTAAAACGCGTGGAACTGTGACCTACTATTAGTCTTATTCATGCTCGGGACGTCGCCATGTCGGAACGGATTCAGGCCTTGCACGCCCTGCGTGCTTTCGAGGTGGCCTCTCGCTATGGCTCATTTACCCGTGCGGCGGAGGAACTGGCCCTGACCCAAGGGGCAGTCAGCCACCACATCAAGACCTTGGAAGCCCTGTTTGGCTGCGACCTGTTCGAGCGGCGCGGCCCGAAACTGAGCCTGACCGAGCACGGGCGCCTGTTGGCGCAAGAGCCTGAAAGTGGGTTTCAAGATCATCGAAAACGCCTGCGCATTGCTGCGCCAGGACCGCTACGGCCTGCGCCTGAAGGCGCCGTCCACGCTCACCGTGCGCTGGCTGTTGCGGGCGCTGGATGCGTTCAAGAAGGCCGAGGACAACTGCAGTGTGCAACTGTCCAGCGTGTGGATGGACATCGACAGCGTGGACTTCTACTCCGAGCCTTACGACTGCGCCATTCTGTTGGCCAGCGGGCGTTTCCCCGCCGATATCGAGAGTTTCAAGCTGTTCGATGAATGGCTGATCCCGGTGTGCCACCCGGATTACATGCCACAGGATCAACCCGCCCTGGCCGACCTGGCCCAATGCGAGTTCCTGCACCCGTCCCCCGACCGGCGTGATTGGCGGCGCTGGCTGGCGCGCATGGATGCACTGGAGATCAGCATCGACCAGGGGCAAGTGTTCGACACCCTCGACCAGGGTATTTCGGCTGCCCAGCAAGGCCTGGGCATTTCGGTGGTCGACCTGGTGCTGGCCAGTGCCGACCTGCAGGCCGGGCGCCTGGCCACGCCGTTCAAGCATGCCGTGGCCACCGGCGACGGTTACTACATGACCTGGCTCAAGGCCAGCCCGAAAGCGCGGCAGATGCACAAGCTGCGCGACTTCCTGCTTGGGCAGGTGCCACCGCTGGCCTACAAGGACATCAACTACCTGTACGGTTGAACACCCGTTCGAGCATGAAATCGATGAACACCCGCAGCTTCGGCGGCATCTGCCGCCCGGACGGCCACAGCAGGTAGAAACTGCCACGCCGTTCCATGAAGTTGTCAAGCACGCTGACCAGTGAGCCGTTGCCCAGCTCGCGACGCACGTTGAAGTCCGGCAGGCAGGTGATGCCGCGGTTGTTCACGGCAAAGCAGACGCGCGTCTCGACGTGGTTGCATACCATCGAGATGGGGATGTCGTAGGCGTGTTCGGGGTGCTCCTGGCGCAGCGGCCAGGTTTCCAGCTTGCCATTGCTGGGGAAGCGATAATGCAGGCAGGTATGCGCTGCCAGGTCGCGCGGGTGCAGGGGCGTGCCGCGTTCGCGCAGGTAGTCGGGCGACGCCACCAGACGGTGCTGGAAGTGCCCCAGGAACTTGGCGTTGAGCCGTGAATCCACCGGTTGCCCGCCGCGCATCACCACATCGAAACCTTCGCCGACGATATCCACCATGCGGTCGGAAAAGTCCAGGTCCAGCTCCACTTGCGGGTACAACGCCATGAACTCGGCCAGCGCCGGCATCACCAGCCCGGTCACCTGCGGCATGCTGACGCGCAAGCGGCCGCGCGGGGTTTCGCTGGCCTGAGACAGTTCCTGCTCGGTGGCCTCGATTTCGGCCAGGATGCGCCGGCTGCGCTCAAGGAACAGCGTGCCCTCGGCGGTGAGGGTGATGCTGCGCGTGCTGCGGTGGAACAGGCGCACACCCAGACGGCTTTCCAGGCGCGCTACCCGTTTGCCAACGGCCGAGGCAGTGATGCCCAGCGACTGGCCGGCAGCGACGAAGCTGCGGGTTTCGGCCACCCGATTGAAGACCACGAAGCCGCTGAGGCTGTCCATGCTGCATTCCTTATTGCGGACACGGATGTCCTGGGTGAGCGGCATTGTAACCGTCTTTTTCCGCAGTGGCCTTGCCTTGCAGACTGTCCGCCTTGTTTTCCTACTCAAGGCATTTGCAATGTCCCAGACATCCTCCCCACCGTTGCTGGACGCCAGTACTGAACGCCTGCCCCTCAGCGGGCTGCTGGCACTGGCCATGACCGGTTTTATCGCCATCCTCAGCGAAACCCTGCCCGCGGGCTTGCTCGACCAGATCGCCGATGGCATGCACATCAGCCAGGCCATGGCCGGGCAATGGGTCACGGCCTATGCCCTGGGCTCGCTACTGACGGCAATCCCGCTGGTGACCCTGACCCAGGGCTGGTATCGCCGCCGGGCCCTGTTGCTGGCGATCATCGGTTTTGTGCTGTTCAACGGTCTGACGGCCTTGTCGACCTCCAACAGCCTGACCTTGATGCTGCGCTTTTTCACCGGGGCTGCAGCCGGACTGGCCTGGGGCCTGATCGCTGGCCATGCCCGGCGCATGGTGCCGGTGGCTCAGCAGGGCCGGGCCATGGCGTTGGCCATGCTCGGCCAGCCAATTGCCTTGTCGCTTGGGCTGCCCATTGCCACCTGGCTGGGCGCCGGGCTGGGCTGGCGTGCAACGTTTGTGGTGGTCACCCTGGTGGCGTTGCTGCTGGTGGTGTGGGTGCTGCGCTCAGTGCCGGAGTACCCGGGGCAGGCCGCCGGCAAGCGCCCAGCGGCCATGCAGGTGTTGCGCACGCCGGGGGTGTTGAGCGTGCTGCTGGTGATCCTGAGCTGGATTCTTGGCCACAACATCCTCTACACCTACATTGTGCCGCTGCTGGCAGCGGCCGGTATGGCTGCGGACATTGGCCCGGTGTTGATGGTGTTTGGCCTTTCGGCCCTGGTCGGGATCGGCCTGGTGGGGCTGCTGGTCGACCGCCATTTGCGCATGCTGGTGCTATTGAGCCTGGCTGGCTTTGCCCTGGCTACGCTGGCATTGGGGCAGGCCTCGTCGTGGCTGATGTACCTGAGCATTGCCTTGTGGGGCGTGACCTACGGTGGCGCACCGACCTTGCTGCAGACTGCTTGCGCCGATGCGGCGGGCCAAGGAGGGGATGTGGCGCAGTCGATGCTGGTAACGGTGTGGAACAGCGCCATTGCCTTGGGTGGGATCATTGGCGGGTTGTTGTTGAGCGGAGCGGGGGTGGAAGGCTTTGGCGGGGTGGTGCTGGTGTTGATCGCAGTGGCTTGGCTGCTGGCCTTGGTAGCACGTAGAAGTGGCTTCGTGGCGGGGGCGCGCTAGCGTAGAATTGCATTTTTCAGCAGAGGTCGACGCAGTGGAGTTGCAGCAGGGCTTTGTCCTGACCCGGCATTGGCATGACACGCCCGAAGGCACCTGCGTGGAGTTCTGGCTGGCAACCGATCAGGGGCCACGGCAGTTACGCCTGGCGCCACAGGTATCGGTGGCGTTCATCCCGCAGGTGCATGAGGCGCATGCGCGGGTGCTGCTGGCCAATGAGCCTGGCGTCGAACTGCGGCCCCTGCACCTGAAGGATTTCGACCAGCGCCCGGTGCTGGGGCTGTACTGCCGGCAGCACCGGCAACTGATGCAACTGGAGCAACGCCTGCGCACGGCGGGTGTCGAGGTGTTCGAAGCGGATATCCGCCCACCTGAACGCTACCTGATGGAGCGTTTCATCACTGCCCCGGTACAGTTCACCGGCCAACCCGATGCCCAGGGCGTCTTCTGCGATGCCCAGCTCAAACCCTTGCCAGGCTATCGCCCGCCGCTGCGCCTGGTGTCGCTGGACATCGAAACCAGCGAGCGCGGCGAGCTGTACAGCATCGCCCTTGAAGGCTGCGGCCAGCGCCAGGTGTTTATGCTCGGCCCTGCCAACGGCACGGCGGCCGACCTTGATTTCGACCTGCACTACTGCGTCGACCGCGCCGCGCTGCTGGCCAGCCTCAACCAGTGGATGGCCGAACATGACCCTGATGCAATCATCGGCTGGAACCTGGTGCAGTTCGACCTGCGCCTGTTGCATGAGCATGCCAAATCGCTGCAGGTGCCACTGGCGTTGGGGCGTAACGGTGCGCTGATGACATTGCGTAGCCACGCCGGTGGCGGCCACGTGTTCGCCGATGCCCCGGGGCGGTTGTTGATCGACGGCATCGAGGCGCTGCGTTCGGCAACCTGGAGCTTCCCGTCGTTCAGCCTGGAGAGCGTTGCCCAGACGTTACTCGGCGAAGGCAAGGCCATCGACACGCCTTACCAGCGCATGGACGAAATCAACCGGCGTTTTGCCGAGGACAAACCGGCCTTGGCACGTTACAACCTCAAGGACTGCGAGCTGGTCACGCGCATCTTTGCGCACACCCGCTTGCTCGAATTCCTGCTGGAGCGGGCGTCGGTCACTGGCCTGGCGGTAGACCGTAGCGGTGGCTCGGTCGCTGCGTTCTGCCACCTGTACATGCCACAGATGCACCGTATGGGCTTTGTTGCCCCCAACCTTGGCAGCCGCCCCGACGAATCCAGCCCCGGTGGTTTTGTCATGGATTCGCGCCCTGGCCTGTACGACTCGGTGCTGGTGCTGGACTACAAGAGCCTGTACCCGTCGATCATTCGCACGTTCCTGATCGACCCGGTGGGGTTGGTGGAAGGCCTGCGCCAGCCCGAGGACGCGCACTCGGTGGAAGGTTTTCGGGGTGGGCGTTTTTCGCGCAGCCAACATTGCCTGCCGGCCATCGTCGAGCGGGTGTGGCAGGGCCGGGAAGCGGCCAAGCGCGAAGGCAATGCGCCGCTGTCGCAGGCGCTGAAGATCATCATGAATGCCTTTTACGGGGTGCTGGGCTCAAGCGGCTGCCGTTTCTTCGACCCGCGCCTGGCCTCGTCGATCACCATGCGTGGCCACCAGATCATGCGCCAGACCCGTGCACTGATCGAGGCACGGGGTTATGACGTGATCTATGGCGACACCGATTCCACGTTCGTCTGGCTGAAAGGCGCCCATGACGAAGAGGCTGCGGCGCGTATCGGCCGTACGCTGGTAGCTGAGGTAAACGCCTGGTGGCAAGCGCACCTGCGCGACACCATGGGGCTGCAAAGCGCACTCGAACTCCAGTACGAGGTGCATTACCGGCGCTTCCTGATGCCAACCATCCGTGGCACTGAAGAGGGCAGCAAGAAACGTTATGCCGGCCTTGTGCAGCGCGCCGATGGTACTGAAGAAATGGTCTACAAGGGCCTGGAGTCGGTGCGCACCGACTGGTCGCCACTGGCCCGCCTGTTCCAGCAGGAACTTTACGGCCGGGTGTTCCGCGGTGAGCCCTATCGCGATTATCTGCGCGACTATGTAAGGCGCACCCTGGCCGGTGAGCAGGATGAATTGCTGGTGTACCGCAAGCGCCTGCGCCGGCCGCTTGCGGACTATCAGCGCAACGTACCGCCCCATGTGCGTGCTGCACGCCTGGCTGATGAATTCAACCAGCGTCTGGGCCGGCCGCTGCAGTACCAGCGAGGTGGCTGGATCAGCTATGTGATCACCACGGCCGGCCCCCAGCCGCTGGAAAACCTGCAGGCACAGATCGACTATGAGCATTACCTGAGCCGCCAACTGCAACCGGTGGCGGATGCAATCCTGCCGTTCGTCAACGATGACTTCGGCCGGCTGACCGATAGCCAGATGTTGCTGTTTTGAACAGGTGCTAAATAGCTAGCACTGGCGTTGCCTTGCATTTATTAGCCTCGTGCCCTTTCGCACGTTGGGGTTGCCATGCAAGACACGACACAACAGCCATCCAAGGGTGTCGACACGCTCGCGGTTGCGCAAAAGTATCAGGACCAACTGATAGCAAAGCGTCTGCCTGGTTGGTTTGCGCGGCTGAGCAGTTACGAATTTGCGGTCATGCGCGATGCGCTGCGCAAACAGTGGGTGAGTGATCGACAGCTCACGGCAGCGTTCGACTGGATCCAGAACATTGATGATTTTGCCAGGCCGTTGTTGCAGGAAGCGCTGGCCCGCCATGGCCATCACGATGTGGATGCACTGTACTTGCGTCGATGGTATGTCTTTGACGCGTATGAAGGCAGCTACTTCACAGGGCGTGTTCCGCTGCCAGACAGCGACTATTACGATGTGCCTTTGCTTGAGGCTGCGCTTGGCAACTTCACCGATGAAGAGCAGCGCGTGCAGCCACGGCGTAATGCGGTGGTCGATAGCGTGGGCAAGAAACAGGCGGGCTTGTCTGCGTTGGGCGTTGCCAGGTTTTGCCGTGAGCTGGACCTTGGCAAGCAGTATCAGGACCACCTGGACCTTACCCTGCTCGCAGATACCGGTGAGCACAGTGTCACGGCGTCGATGGCGCAACTGCTGAGTAACAGCATGCTGGCCGATGCCGTGCTGGCCAAGGTGCAGGGCGTACTGACGGGGGCTGAGTTGCAGCTGGTGATTGGGCTTTGCCGCGACAACCAACTCGGCGATTTGCAGGGCGCCCCCGTCAGGGTCAGGCAACTGGAGATGTTCGGTTGCGTGCTGCACCGGGTCGTCGTGCTGGACGTTATTGATACCGGTGTGATCTACAACGCCACCCGGCGGGTGCTGGTGTATGTCCCAGGCGACCCGGACGGCGCCTGGAGTGCTTGTGACAACCTGGAGGAATACGCGCGCCATGTGCTTGGCATGCGGCTGCGCAAGGGCGTGTACAAACGCTTTTTCAGCCGTTTCGTGCGCCGGCGTGACAGCCACAGCTTTTTCACGGCTGTAAGCGAGCGCCTCGATGATGTAGCGGCATGGGCGACCCGCGACCTTGATGAAAAGACGCTGGCCAGCCCGGTGTCATTGTTCCACTACCAGGCGGCCAAGTGGGTCGAGCAGATCAAGGACGATGCCGCCATGATCGCACCCCCCGTGGCGCAGCTGGACCGCCAGGTGCAGGCCGAGCACGACAAGCGCCTGCGTGCTGAGGGCTGGACGCTGCTTGCCTTGGCCGGGCTGTTTGTACCGGCGGTTGGGGCCTTGCTGACTGCCGTGCTTGTCTACGACCTGCTCCAAGAGGCCTACCAGGCAATCGCCGATTGGCACGATGATGAGCGTGATGCTGCCTTTGAGCATGTGTTGCATGTTGGCAAGCAGTTAGGGGTGGCTGCTGCTGCCGGTGCCACGGTGGCATTGGCTCATCGTGCCTGGAGCAATGTGGATGACCTGATTTCGGCGCGGCTGGAAAACGGCGAAGAAAAGCTGTGGAACGGTGACCTGGAGCCTTATCGCAGCGAGGGCCCGCCGAATGCAGCAGCCATGGACGACGAAGGTATCGTCCGTCACGGCGGCAACAGCTGGGTCAACATGCAGGGGCATTGGTACCGGATTACCCGAAGTAATGCCGACGAGCCATGGCGGTTGTTGCCTTATCAGGGCCATAGCCCGGAGTTGCGCCACAACGGGGCAGGGGCTTGGCGCTTGTGGTTCGAGCAGCCGGCCGAATGGGACGACCGGCCTATGCTGTTTCGCCGGCTTGGCAGGCCTTACAGTGAACTCGCAGAGCACTTGATCGACCAAGTGATGGCAATTCACGGATTGACCGATGACCACCTGCGGGCGTTGCACGTGTATGCCCGGCCTGCAGAAGCGGGCCTGGCCGACACGGTAAGCCGCGTGGTGTTGGCGGACCGCATCCGTTTGCTTACCCACCAGCTGGCCGGCCGTGCGCAGGTATCCGACACTGCGCTGTTGGCACATGCCAGGCAGTTGGAGGGTGCGGTGGGGATGGATGGCCAGGCACTGGCTGAGGTGGTGTGGGGCCAGCGACGCAGGTTGTTGCAGCACGCTTACGAGGTGCAGTTTCCTGACAGTGAGGGCAGTGCACTGTTGCGCAGGCATTTCACCAGCCTGCACAGGCTGGCGGCAGACCAACTGCTGCGCATGGCCAGTGAAGAGGACCGCGAGGCATTGTTGCAGACGCAACGGGTACCGTTGTTCATGGCTCAGTCGGCGCGGTCACAGGTTATGGGCATTCGCGTGGCGCGGGTGAGTGAGGCACTGTTGTTCGATACGCCGCAAAATCTTGACCTTGCGCGGGTGGTCCTTCACTTGTTGGCGCGTTTGCCAGGTGCTTCGGCCTTACCTGGCTGGAGGCTGTTCGATGGCGACGCCGGTGAGCCATTGCTCACCACAACCGGGGTCGGTGCACCCGTCGAGCTGGTTCATCGTGATGGCCTGTTCAGCCTGCGCGCAGCAGAGGGGGCGGTGCAGCCAGGTACCGGCGAGTTGTTTGACACCATAACCCAGGGTTTCTCGGCCGACAGCAGGGCTGCACTTGGCTTAGAGGAGCCTTTCGCACCTGCATTGCGTGCACATCTGGCCGAAGATGCCACCCGCCAGCGTGGCAGCATGCAGGCCTGGCTTGGCCTTGACGGGCCAAGCAATTCGTTTTTGGCGCCGCTGAGGCTCGACGACGGCAGGGTTGGCTACCCCCTGAGCGGTGGCAGGTTCTGGGCCACATTGGGGGGGCGTGGCCCGAGGGCGTTGCAGGCGAGGTTGCGGGACCTGTATCCGGCATTCAGCACCCAGCAGATCGGGCGTTGGCTTGAGGGGGATAACGCGCAGGCAAACCTGGAGATGCTGGAGCAGCAATACACTACACTCAATAGCCACCTGAACCAGTGGGTGCGCGGTGGGCTTTCCACGTTTGAATTGTTTGCGCGCCGGGCGTTTCGCAGGGGCCTGATCGACTGTTGGCGCTGGCTGGTGCCGGAGATGGAAGACGGCATGTTACCCGCGCGGCGCTATATTCTAAGCCAGACCCGCAGCCGCTTGCAGAACCTGCCAAGCATCCCCGCGGCGGTGAGTTTTCCTCATATTTCCATGCTGGCGATACGTGCCATGCGCATGGAGACGGTGCCTGAGAACTTCCTGGCTGCGTTTCCCAATCTGCGTAGCCTGGAAATGACCAACTGCCGGCTCAGGCGCCTGCCACTGTCCAGCGCACTTGCCGGGCAACTGGAGGTGCTCGACTTGTCGGGTAACCAGATTGCACTGGATGAAGAACAAGCGTTGGGCTTGGCCAGTTGTCAGTCGCTGGTGTACCTCAATCTTTCCTCCAACCCGCTGGGAACCAGCTTCTCGGTGTCTGGCATGCCCCGCCTCAATGCCCTTCACCTGAACAACGCTCAACTCGCCAGCTGCCCGTACGGCATCCTGGACTGCCAAGACCTGCACACGCTCGATCTCAGGGATAACGGTATCAGCGAACTACCTGCTGATTTCTATGGCTCTGACCTGTGGCGCGACGGCCGGGTCAACCTGCATGGCAATTTATTGGCAGCGCCGTCCGACGCATTAGGAACCTGGCACTTGCTGGAGCAAAGCCAGGTACCGTACCACTTGCGCTGGCTGGACGTGGTGCCTGCCAGCAGGCGTGACGACATGGCGGCACTGTGGACTCAACTGGAAGCGGAACAGGGCGCAGGTGATTTTTTTTCCACCATGGCCCAGCTGACAACATCGGGCAATTTCAAGTCGCCCTCCCAGGCCAGGAACTTCGCTGTTCGCCTTCTGGACATGTTCGAGTACATGTGGAAGGACGATGCACTCAAACGTGAGTTGTTCGAGAACGCGTTGGTGACCGATTGCCAGGACAACGCCACCGTGCGTTTCAGCGACCTGGAGCTGCGTGTCATGGTCTGGCGTGCATTGCACAGCGAGCTTGTACGTAGCCCCGAGCGTGCGCTGCTGCACCTGGGCGGGCAGCTTTGGCGAATGGAGACGCTTGACCAGTTGGCTGCCGAACATGCGCTGGTGGCAGGGGCAAGTCGGGAGTCGATCGAATTCGCCCTGGCGTATCGTATTGCGTTGCGCAGTCAGTTGGACTTGCCTATCCAGCAGGATGACATGTTGTATTACCGGATAGCCAATCTCAGCTGGCGCGATCTGCACAGGGCAAAAAGTGCCGTCATCGCTGCCCAGTCACCGGGCGGCCTTGCTCAGTTCATGGCCAGGCAAACATTCTGGCAGGATTACCTGAAAGCCAATTTCCGCGCTCGCCTGCGCGTACCGGATGCCTATCACGAGCAGTTGGAGTGGCTGATGGAGCAAGGCAACCGCGAGCACGACATCGCGTTATTGCATATCGACAACCAACAACGTGAACACGAAGTGCTGTTGCAATTAACGCGCGAGGCCATGGGCAGGGCGGGGGTTACACCGCACAACATGCCCTGACCCTTGGCGGCTTTGAACTATGCTCTAACTGGGCTGCGTTGTTTCAGGAAATGTCGCAGCCCGGTCATGGTAATCGGAAGTTACTTTTGTGCCGAGCACGTGCTAACCAAGTGGTTTAGGCTCCCGCGTCGGATCTTTCTCCATGATCTGTAGTCTTTGGTTTATCGAGAGAATAAGGAGATACGCATGCTCGTCCGGTCACTGACCCTCGCTACCTTGCTCGCTGTCGCCGGCCCGCTGCTGGCAGCTGACAGTGACGCACCGCTGGCCAAGGAAGTGGGCAAGGCCAGGCCCTTGGTGGTCATCGCGCCCAGTAGCGCCGACCCGACCTTGCGCGGATTGAACAAGGCCCTCGAGGACCCTGCCACCCAGGCGGCCTTCAAGGAGCGCAACCTGGTGCTGTACAGCGTTGCCAACATGATGGGCAAGCGCGAAGACAAGAACCTTGAACAGCAGACCACCATGGCCCTGATCCGCGAACTGAAACTGGGCGCGAGCAAGGGCACCAAGGTGATCCTGGTGGGCAAGGACGGCGAGCGGCACATGCTCAAGGATGACGACAGTGGCGAGGCCATTGACCCGCAGGTAATCCTCAAGGCGGTGGATGAACTGCCTGCCAGCGAAAAGGCCGTGGCTGCGCCCGAGCCGGTGGCAGCGGCAGCGGACACCAAGGCCAAGGACAGTAAAGCCGCCAAGCCCGCCAAGCCAGCCAAACCTGCGGCGCCACCAAAGCCGCTGGAAGACTGACCTGGCGCACATGGCCCTGGCATACGCCGGGGCCATTTGCTGTGTATCCCTTTGTATCTGACCGCGCCGCAGACCCACTCACTTACAAAACCGCCGCCCACGCGATACAACCCCGACATAGCGCAAAGGCCTAATGGCTCCACTTTCCAACCACAGTGGAGCTACATCATGACTCAAGTACGAAGCACCCTCGGCCTGCTTGGCGCCGCCCTGATCGGCAGCATGGCATTGGGCAGCAGTGCATTCGCGGTCGAACCGTTGGCCCAGGGTTATCAACTGGCCTCAGCCAAGGTGGCAGGTGAAGGCAAGTGCGGTGAAGGCAAATGTGGCGGCAGCGGCAAGGCCACTCAAAGCGAAGGCAAATGCGGCGAGGGTAAATGTGGTGCCAGCGCCAAGGCCGGGGCAGAGGGCAAGTGCGGCGAAGGCAAGTGCGGCGACGCCTCGTTCGGCAAAACCGACAGTAACCACGATGGCAAGGTTTCACGCGAAGAGTTCCTGGCGGTGGCCAAGGACCGTGCCGGTGACTTCGACAAGATCGACAGTAATCAGGATGGCTTCATTTCCGAACAGGAAGCCGCGGACCACCTGAAGGCGATCTACCAGGCCAATGGCAAGGCCATGCCCGAAGGGCTGTTCAGCCACCTGACCGGCAAGCCCTGACCGCTTACCCCTTGGCTCGACACAACGCCCTTCCTGCTGGTCAGGCGGGGCGTTGTGCCTGTTGGAGACCTGTTCATGCTTCCTGCACGATTGAATACCGGGCTTGGCCTGCGCCGTGGACTGCTGCCGGAACTGCTGGCCATGGGCACTGGCGCAGTGGACTTTCTTGAATGCGCGCCGGAAAACTGGATTGCCGTGGGCGGTGCCTACGGCAGGGGCCTGGCCCAGTTGGCCGAGCGTTTCCCCATCACTTGCCACGGGCTGTCGTTGTCGCTGGGGGGCAGCGCGCCACTGGACCGGCATTTTCTCGACCAGACCCGCCAGTTTCTCGACCGCCACCAAGTGCGGCTGTACAGTGAGCACCTGAGCTACTGCAGTGACGACGGGCACCTGTACGACCTGATGCCCATCCCCTTTACCGATGAAGCCGTGCGCCATGTGGCTGCGCGCATTCGCCAGGTGCAAGAACACCTGGAACGGCGCATTGCCGTGGAAAACATCAGCTATTACGCCGCGCCGTACCAGGCGATGAGCGAGCTTGATTTCATCATGGCCGTACTCGATGAGGCGGACTGCGAGCTGCTGCTGGACGTGAACAACGTATTCGTCAATGCCTGCAACCACGGTTACGACGCCGGGGCTTTTCTGGCAGGGTTGCCCCCGGCGAGGGTTACCGGCATGCACGTGGCCGGTCATTACGATGAAGCGCCGGACCTCAAGGTCGACACCCATGGGGCGCCGGTCAGGGACGATGTGTGGGCGTTGTACGCGGTCGCCTGCGCACGTTTCGGCGTGCAACCGACGGTGCTGGAACGTGATTTCAACTACCCGCCACTGGCCGGCTGTTGGCTGAGGCCGCGCGTATCCGCGCGGTACAGGGCCTTGCGGGAGGGTTGGCAGATGAATGAGACCCTGCGTGAACAGCAATACACCCTGGCCCGCTACCTGCGCGACCCACAGCACAATGCCCCGCCGCCCGGCGTGGAGGCTCGGCGCCTGAAGGTTTACCGTGAATTGTTCTATGGCGCCATCGAGGGGCTGCTGGCCGGGAGTTTTCCGGTGATGCGCCAGGCCTTGGGCGAGCAGCGATGGCATGCCCGCGTACGTGATTTCTATGCCAGCTACCGCAGCCAGACCCCCTTGTTTACCCAAGTTGCCGAAGCGTTCGTCGATTATCTGCAAGGCGCCGAGTTGGATGCGCCTTGGCAATTGGAGCTGGCGCACTATGAGTGGATAGAGTCGCAATTATACCTGAGCGATGCCGAGGAGCCGGCCCATGACCCCGCGGGTGATTTGTTGGAGGGGGTACCGCTGCTGTCCTGCGTGGCACGGGTGCTGGCTTATCACTGGCCGGTGGAGCGCATTGGGGCGGGTTTTCAGCCGACGGTTGTGCCAGAAGCCCCCACGTTGCTGCTGGTGTATCGCGATGCCGCGCTGAAGGTACGCTTTGCGCGGTTGGCGCCGCTGGCGTATCGGTTGCTGGCGTTGGAAAAGGGTAGCGGGCGGGCGCGGCTGGAGGCGTTAGGCGCGGATTTGCAGCAGGGGCTGGCGTTGCTGGAAGGGCTGCGCGAACAAGGCGTCATTGTCGGGACAATTTGAGGGCAATGGCGGCGCGTTGCGCCCCATTCGCGGCACAAGGCCGCTCCAACAGGGGGTTGCGTTCCCTGTTGGAGCGGCCTTGTGCCGCAATGGGCTGCAAAGCAGCCCCGGCGATATCACCTGCTGAACCGCATCCTCAGCCAATGATCCACGCTCAAGCGCCCAGCCCCTTCAAGCAGCAGTGGCAACAATGCCACAAGGTAGATCAACGGTAATTTGAAGTTACCAAAGCCCTGGTCGGTAATGACATAGCCCTGCGCCAGCTCAGCCAGGCTCGACCAGTGGGCTGGCCAATGCACCGCAGCAATTGCCACCACAGTCACCACCATCAGGCCCAATGACGCCAGCCGGGTGCCCAGGCCCAGCACAAGCAGCAACGGCAGCACCAGCTCCGCCCACATCGACAGCTGCCAGTTCGAGCTCGGCAGGCAGCAGGTTGAAGGGGAACGGGAAGCTGCCTTGCAGGTCGGCGAACCAATTGTTGCCATTGAACTTCTCCAGGCCGGATTCAAAAAACTCCCAAGCCAGGAACAGCCGTAACGGCAGGTCGGCGCTCCAGTTGCCGACGCGGTCGAAAGTAGTGAGGGTAAAGGCTTTCATCAAGGTGGCTCCCGGGCCTGATTGTGTGACCGGGAGTGTGTGGCGGCGGGGTGTCTGCAGTGTGTCGGTGGTGCTGGGGTTGTGTATCGGATTGTAGGTGCGCGTTCATCTTTCAGCTGAGTTCGATCCGCGCGCACAGCCCGCCGCTGTCGCGGTTGCTCAGGGTCAGCCGCCCCCCCATGGCCTGGATCAGCTGGTGGGCAATGGCCAGCCCCAGCCCGGTACCGCCAGTGCTGCGATTGCGTGAACCTTCCACTCGGTAGAACGGCTTGAGCACTTCGTCGAGCTCGTCGCCTGGAATACCGGGCCCGTTGTCGAGCACACGGATCACGGTCATATCGCCCTCGCGGCACACTTCCAGTTCGGCAGCGCCGGCAAACTTGAGGGCGTTGTCCACAAGGTTGACCAGCACGCGGCGCAGGGCATGCGGGCGGGTTTCCAGCAGGCTGCCGGTGCTGCCATGGCGCTGTACCTGGGCGCCGCTGTCCTGGTAGTCGAACACCAGGCTGTCGAGGAAGGCATCGAGGTTGACCCTGCACGGGGCCTCAGTGCTGGTATCCATGCTGCGGGCGTACGCGACGCCTTCGCGCACCAGGTGCTCCATTTCGCCCAGGTCGCTCCACAGCTTGTCCTTCTCGACCCCTTCGTCCATCACCTCGACACGCAGCTTCATGCGTGTGATCGGCGTTTGCAGGTCGTGAGAAATGGCCGCCAGCAACTGCATGCGTTCTTTCAGGTGGGCGGTAATGCGCGCCTGCAATGCGTTGAAGGCCACTGCGGCGTAGCGCACCTCGCGCGGGCCGCTTTCATCCAGCTGTACGCCGGGCTTGTCCGGGTCGAGGTTGTCCACCGCGCGGGCCAGGCGGGTGAGAGGGCCTATGGCCAGGTGCACTGCCAACCACGTGCACAGCAACAGGACGGCCAGCTGTATCAGCAATACCATGGGCAACCAGCGGGCCACCGGGACCGGCGACGGGGTGACGTCGATGGTCAGCGGTGCGCCGTCAGCCAGCCTCAGGTGTGCCTGGAAGTGAGCATTCGGGCCGGGGATGTCCTGAAAGGTCAGGCGGTAGTCGCTGCCGATGGCCTTGACGATCGACTCGGCGGCCATGGGCGGGTCGCTGCTGGGCATTGCCTCGCCGGCCAGGCCGTGGTCGAGGCGGTAGCGGTAGGTACGCCGCTCCAGGCGCGGCAGCCAGGCGGCACGCTCGGCCGCAGGCAGGCGGTCAAGGATGGCCACCGAAGTGGCCACGTCTTGCTCCAGGTTGCTGAGCATCATCGAGCGGCTGCTGATGTAGCGCTCGTAGGCCTGCAGGCCAAACGACAAACCGTAGGCCAACACCAGGCCGGTGAAGAAGATCAGCGCCAGGCGTGAGGCGAGGGTGCGTGGCCACTTCATGACGGCGACTCAAGCAGTTGCACCGGCAGCGAAAATACATAGCCCTCGCTGCGCACGGTCTTGATGCAGCTGGGCTCGCGGGCGTCGTCGCCCAGGCGCTGGCGCAGGCGGCTGACCAGCAGGTCGATGGAGCGGTCGAACAGGTCGGCTTCGCGGCCCTGGGTCAGGTTGAGCAGCTGTTCGCGGCTTAGCACCCGCTGCGGGTGGTCGAGAAACACGCGCAACAGGCGGTACTCGGCGCCACTCAGGGCTACCAGCGTGCCTTCGTTGTCGAGCAAGTGGCGCGCGGTGGTGTCCAGCCGCCATTGGCCGAAGCGCAGCAGGCGGCTGCTCTCGCTGATGGTGAGGTTGGGCGGCAGCATGCGCGTGCGGCGCAGCACGGCATTGATGCGGGCGAGCAGTTCGCGGGCCGAGAACGGCTTGGTCAGGTAATCGTCGGCGCCCATTTCCAGGCCGATGATGCGGTCGGTTTCATCGTTGCGGGCCGTCAGCATCAACACGGGCGTGTTGCGGTGCTTGCCGGCGCGCAGTTCGCGGCACAGCAGCAGGCCATCGTCGCCGGGCATCATGATGTCGAGGACGATCAGGTCGACGCTGTTGGCTTCGAGGAAGGCACGCATCTGCCGGCCGTCGGCGACGATGCTGGTGCGCAAACCGTTCTTCTTCAGGTAGTTGCCGACCAGTTCGCGGATCTCGCGGTCGTCGTCGACGATCAGGATGTGATCGACGTGTTCCATGCGCAGCGTTCCTGTTCAAGTGGGGTTGGCGCAGTGTACCCGGCGCGTTCGCGCTTGCCTGCTGGGGTTTGTATTGCAGTGTATCCGGCAGGGTACCGAGCTGTGCATCGGGCTGCTTGAAGCGGCTTGGGCCAAGGCAGCGCAATGCGGAGGCGTTGACCGCCTGGCCGATAAAAGCCGGGTTCTTTGTAGGGTTCAGGGCCTGATTGCAATACAAAGCGTACAATGACGCCTCGGGTAACTGTATTTCAGTGGCTCATTACCGAGTAGCCTGCATGTCCCAGACATACCCCAGCCCAGCCCATAGGGCACACGACCGCCTCTGCGAGCAGATCGAAGCGTTCCTCAAGCAAGGCGGCCATATCCAGCAAGTCGCACGCGGTGTTACCGGCTCCCCGGATGGCGTATCCAAAGTTCAGTGGCACAAAGCGCGAACAGCCAAGCCTTGATGGCCGGCATTGCTTCCTGAACTCATCACCATTCGAGCGCTTCAGTACCCACTTTGAAGGGGCACGCCCGTGACCGAAGAACCGAGCGACTGCGTGATCGCCGTTTGCCTAGGTATTTCTGAACAACAAGTGGCTCAATACCGCCGGGAGAGCTTTTTGCTCGGGGACGGGGCCTGGCTCGTGCATTTCGCTATCATCATGCCCAAAGAGCTTCGTCATCAACTGACCGGCAGTTTTACACTCTTGTTCAAGGCCTCGCGGGCACCTGGCGATACCCGCCAGGCCGACGAGCTTTAACCATGATTTGTCGGTTGATCAGGGCGCTGCGGCGTATACCCGGCATGTGCCGGTAAACGCCTGGGCCTATTGTATCCATTTGTACAAGCAGGGCGCCCTTGGTGGGCGCCTTCTTTATTTATAACTACCTGCTTGCAAAGGCTTTTCCATGATTCGATGAGGGTTTGCCGACAGGGGGGCAGCTACAGGAGGACGCACAGCACAGCGTTGAGCGACACAGAAGGGATACTTGGCAGGCGTCAAATGGCTCTCGACCGGGGACAACATGCCCCACCGCCAAGCGTTACACAGGAGAGATGCCATGAACGTCAAGACCTTCGCCAGCGCCAGCCTGTTCGCCGTGCTCAGCTTTGCTGGCATTGCCGCCCAGGCTGCCGCTATGCCGACGCAGAATACAGGTGCAATGCAGTACCACTACGGTGAGCATCTGGATGTGAAGAAAGTACTGTCGGTACAGGACGACCAGAACAATGCCTGCGGCCTGGTGAACACCCGTATGGACTACCTCGACTCCCACGGCCGGCAGCAGAGCGTGCAGTACCGCAGCTACGCCACTGGCGGCTGCCATGACAATTGATCGCCGCTTGATGTTGAAGGTGGGGGGCATTGCGTTGGCGCTGAGTGGGCTGGGTTTGGCCGGGCACCTGATGGCCCGTGACAGCTACGGCGCGATGCCGTCGCTGTCGGGGGCCAGTCAATGGATCAACTCGACCCCGCTGGATGGGCCAGCGCTCAAGGGCAAGGTGGTGCTGGTGGACTTCTGGACCTGGGACTGCATCAACTGCCAGCGCAGCCTGCCCCATGTGAACGACTGGGCGCGGCGTTATGCCGATCAGGGGCTGGTGGTGGTGGGCGTGCATACGCCGGAGTACGACTACGAACACGATGTGGGCACCCTGCGTCACAAGGTGGCCGGGTTGGGTATTGGTTACCCGGTGGCGGTGGACAACGACCATAAGGTGTGGAATGCCTGGGGCAACCAGTTCTGGCCGGCGCATTACTTTGTCGACCGCAAGGGGCAGGTGCGCCATGTGCACTTTGGCGAGGGGGATTATGGCGGGCAGGAGCAGGTGATACAGGCGTTGCTGGATGAGAAAGGGTGATTGCCTGTGCCGGCCTATTCGCGGGCTTGCCCGCGAAAAAGCCAACACCGATCAGTCAGGTAAAGCTGGCAAAGTGCGCCTGCATCCGAGCCGCATCTGCCTGGCGCCCGCTGAACAGCTCGAACGCCTTTACCGCCTGAAACACCGCCATGTTGCTGCCATCCAGCG
This sequence comes from Pseudomonas sp. MM223, assembly GCA_947090765.1. Classification (NCBI taxonomy): domain Bacteria; kingdom Pseudomonadati; phylum Pseudomonadota; class Gammaproteobacteria; order Pseudomonadales; family Pseudomonadaceae; genus Pseudomonas; species Pseudomonas sp. MM223. Next base: position 2,477,263 of record OX352322.1, read on the forward strand.
TGCGGCAACCCAGTGCCCGAGCCGCGCGCAGCAATTCGGTTTCCAGCGGGAAGTAGATGATTTCTGCGACCCACAAGCGCGCATGCAGCAGCTCGACCGGCAACGGTGTGCCCGGCAGCTTGGCCATGCCTACCGGGGTGGTGTTGACCAGCCCGTCTGCCTCGGCCACGGCCGCGGCCAGGTCGGTGCCGAGCACGGCACGACCAGCGCCAAAATGGCCATTCAGGTTGTCTACCAGCGCTTGCGCGCGGGCCGCGTCCACTTCAAACAGCACCAATTGCTCGACCCCCTCACCCAGCAGGGCGTGGGCCACGGCCGAACCGGCGCCACCGGCACCCATCTGCACCACCTGGCGCCGAGCCACGTCGGGCAGGCCGCGGCGCAAGCCTTCGGCAAAGCCCAGGCAGTCGGTGTTATGGCCGACGCGCTTGCCGTCCTTGAGCACCACGGTATTCACCGCGCCGATGCCACGGGCTTCGTCTGACAGTTCGTCGAGCAGCGGCAGGATCGACTGCTTGAACGGGTAGGTGATGTTCAATCCGGTAAAACCGGTGTGCTGCGCGGCGTCGAGCAGGCCGGGCAGGGCGCTGTCCTCCAGTTGCAACTGGTCGGCATCGATCAGCCGATACAGGTAGCGCAGGGCCTGGGCGTCACCTTCGTGTTCGTGCAGGGCAGGGGTACGCGACAGCTGGATGCCGCGGCCGATCAGGCCGGCAAGGATGGCGTGCTGGCTCATGCCGTGCGCTCCTGGAACATTTCGGCAAAGTGGTTGAGGGCCATGCGGTAGCCATGGCTGCCCAGGCCGCAGATCACGCCTACGGCGATGGACGATACGAAGGACAGGTGGCGGAACGGTTCGCGCTTGTGCACGTTGGACAAGTGCACTTCGATGACCGGCAGTTCGCTGGCCACCAGGGCATCGCGGATGGCCACCGAGGTATGGGTCCAGGCGCCGGGGTTGATCACGATACCGGCGCAGCGGCCGCGGGCGGCGTGAATCCAGTCGATCAGTTCGCCTTCGTGGGCAGTATCGGCATGGCTCTGGGCCAGGTCAGCAAGGGTTTCGTGGCCATATTGGGCAGGCTCGCGGGTACCCAGCATGTTCAGGTTGGGGCCGTTGAGCACGAGAATAAGGGGCTTCATGACGGGCATCGCTTTGTTGTTGTTGGATGCACCTAGTTTTGTACCGACTGGTTAGTTTAGTCAATTGGACTAAAACGCCGCACCGGGAAAGTGGGCGATTATCGAACTCTTGAAGTGTGCAGGGGCCCGTGTAGGAGCGGCCTTGCGCCGCGAAAGGGCTGCAGAGCAGCCCCAGCATTGTCTGCGGCGAGACTGAAAATGTGGGGCCGCTGCGCGCCCTTTCGCGGCGCAAGGCCGCTCCTACAAGTGATCTGTGTCTCTACGCGTGCATTACAGAATTGTAATTTTCCCGCCACCACCCCGATAAGCACGGCTTTCTACAGTGCCTCGCCTACACGCGTCGACGAGGATTTGTTCGTGCCCATCCCCCGCAAGATCGCCTTGCTCTGCCTGCTGCTGGCCAGTGCCACCAGCGCCCAGGCCAGCCAGAGCCTGAGCCTGCCCCAGGCGCTCGCCGCCGCCTTTGACCAAAACCCGGAGCTGGCTGCTGCCGGCCGGGAAATCGGCATTGCCGACGGCGAGCGGCGCCAGGCCGGGTTGATCCCCAACCCAGAGCTCGCCTGGGAGGTCGAGGACACCCGCCGCGATACCAGCACCACCACGGTCACCCTCAGCCAGCCGCTGGAACTGGGCGGCAAGCGTGGCGCACGTATTGCGGTGGCCGGCACCGGCCAGGCCATTGCCCAACTGGGCCTGGAGCAACAGCGCAATGGCCTGCGTGCCGATGTGGTGCAGGCCTTTCATGCAGCCTTGCGCGCGCAGACCGCGCTGGAGCTGGCGCAGCAATCACAGGCGTTGACCGAGCGCGGGCTGCGCGTGGTGCAGGGGCGGGTGACCGCTGGCCAGTCCTCGCCGGTGGAGGCCACCCGTGCCCAGGTGCAACTGGCCCAGGCCCAGGCTGAAGTGCGCCGTGCACAGACCCAGCGCGGTGTGGCCTACCAGGCCTTGGCACGCCTGACCGGCAGCCCGTTGGCAAGCTTCGGCCAGTTGCAGGCGGCCAACCTTTCGCCTGGCGTCGCGCCCAGCGCCGACGCCTTGCTTGAACGGGTCGAACAAACGGCCGAATGGCGTCTGGCTGCTGCCCAGGTCGAGCGCGGCGACGCGTCCCTGGGGTCGGAAAAGGCTCAGCGTATTCCCAACCTCACCGTCAGCCTCGGCAGCCAGTACAGCCGAGAAGACCGCGAGCGGGTGAATGTGGTTGGCCTGTCCATGCCATTGCCGTTGTTCGACCGCAACCAGGGCAACGTGCTGGCAGCCGCACGCCGTGCCGACCAGGCACGTGACCTGCGCAACGCCGTGGAGTTGCGCTTGCGCAGTGAAACCCGCAGCGCCGTCAGCCAGTGGCACACGGCGATGCAGGAGGTGGAGGCCTACGACCGCACCATCTTGCCGTCTGCACAGCAGGCCGTGGACACCGCCACCCGTGGTTTTGAAATGGGCAAGTTCGCCTTTCTCGATGTACTCGACGCCCAGCGCACGTTGATCGAGGCCCGCGGGCTGTACCTGGAGGCCCTGGCTTCGGCGACCGACGCGCGGGCGCAGGTCGAGCGGATCTATGGCGACCTCGATGGCCTGAGCACAAAATTGAACAGCAGGAGCAACAATGACTAACCCACGCAAGATAGCCCTTCTGGTCGCCGCCATGGCCGCGCTCGGCCTGGGAGGCCTGGCCTGGACCGGTAACCTTGGCCAGGCATCGAAGGCAGAGTCCCGGCATGACGATCATGGTGAAGACAGCCACGGCCACGGTGCCGAGAAGGCTGCACAAGGCCATGCAGAGGAAGGGCATGGCGACGAAGAGGGCCAGTTGCACTTGTCCATCGCCCAGATCGAGGCCGCCGGTGTGCAGCTGGCTACCGCCGGCCCTCGTGAGTTGGGCACCGCCTTCAGCTTCCCGGGGGAAATTCGCTTCGACGAAGACCGCACGGCTCACGTGGTGCCGCGTGTACCCGGTGTGGTCGAGGTGGTGCAGGCCGAACTGGGCCAGGCGGTGAAGCGCGGCCAGGTACTGGCGGTGATCGCCAGTCAGCAAATTTCTGACTTGCGCAGCGAGCAACAGGCCGCCCAGCGCCGCCTGGAGCTGGCGCGCCTGACCTTCCAGCGCGAGCAGCAGTTATGGCAGGAGCGCATCAGCGCCGAGCAGGATTACCTGCAGGCGCGCCAGGCACTGCAGGAGGCCGAGATTGCCTTGGCCAACGCCAGGCAGAAGGTCGCCGCCGTGGGCCCGGCCGGCGCTGGCAACCGTTATGAACTGCGCGCGCCGTTCGATGCGGTGGTGGTGGAAAAGCACCTGAGCGTGGGCGAGGTGGTCGATGAGACCAGCAACGCCTTCACCTTGTCTGACCTGAGCCGGGTCTGGGCCACCTTTGCCGTCGCCCCACGTGACTTGGACAAGGTGGTGACCGGCCGCACTGTCACGGTCAGCGCACCCGACCTGGGCGCCCAGGTCGAGGGCAAGGTCAACTATGTCGGCAGCCTGCTCGGCGAGCAGAACCGCGCCGCCACGGTCCGCGCTACGTTGGCCAACCCCAACGGCGCCTGGCGCCCCGGGCTGTTCGTCAATATCGCGGTCAGCGTCGAGCGCTTCAATGCCACCGTGGTGGTGCCTGAAAGCGCCCTGCAAACCTGGGAAGAACAGACGGTTGTGTTTGCGCGCACCGAGGAAGGCTTCGAGGCACGCCCGGTGAAGGCCGGCCGCCGCGACGCCGGCCAGGTGGAAATTACCAGCGGCTTGGCCGCCGGTACCCAGGTAGCCGCCGCTGGCAGCTTTGTCCTCAAGTCGGAACTGGGCAAGGGCTCGGCCGAGCATAGCCATTGATCACGGGGGCACCTGCATGTTCGAACGCCTGATCCAATTCGCCATCGAGCAGCGCCTGGTGGTGATGCTGGCCGTGGTCCTGATGGCCGCGGTGGGTATCCACAGCTACCAGAAACTGCCAATCGACGCTGTACCGGACATCACCAACGTTCAGGTACAGATCAACACCGCCGCGCCCGGCTACTCGCCGCTGGAGACCGAGCAGCGCATCACCTTTGCCATCGAGACTGCCATGGCCGGCCTGCCCGGGCTGAAGCAGACCCGCTCGCTGTCGCGTTCGGGCCTGTCGCAGGTCACGGTGATTTTCGATGATGGCACCGACCTGTTCTTCGCCCGCCAGCTGGTCAACGAGCGCCTGCAAGTGGCTCGGGAGCAATTGCCCGAAGGGATAGAAGCGGGCATGGGGCCGATTTCCACCGGGCTGGGCGAAATCTTCCTGTGGACCGTAGAAGCCGAGCAGGGCGCACTGAAGGAGGATGGCACCCCCTACACCCCGACTGACCTACGGGTGATACAGGACTGGATCATCAAGCCGCAGCTGCGCAATGTACCGGGGGTGGCCGAGGTGAACAGCATCGGTGGCCATGCAAAGCAGTACCTGATTGCACCGGAGCCCAAGCGGCTGGCGGCCTACAAGCTCACTTTGAACGACCTGATCGCGGCACTGGAGCGTAACAACGCCAACGTGGGTGCCGGTTACATCGAACGCAATGGCGAGCAGTTGCTGATCCGGGCGCCGGGCCAGGTGGCCTCGGCCGAAGACATCGCCAATATCGTCATTTCCAGCGTCGACGGCACGCCGATCCGCGTCAGCCACGTTGCCGAGGTTGGCCTGGGCGAAGAAATGCGCTCAGGCGCGGCCACCGAAAACGGCCGGGAGGTGGTGCTGGGCACGGTGTTCATGCTGATTGGCGAGAACAGCCGCACGGTGTCCCAGGCCGTTGCCGCCAAACTGGTCGAGATCAACCGCAACCTGCCCAAGGGGGTAGTGGCGGTGACCGTGTACGACCGCACTAACCTGGTGGAAAAAGCCATCGCCACGGTGAAGAAAAACCTGGTTGAAGGCGCCATTCTGGTCATCGCCGTGCTGTTCCTGTTCCTGGGCAACATCCGCGCCGCGCTGATCACCGCCATGGTCATCCCCCTGTCGATGCTGTTTACCTTTACCGGCATGTTCAGCAACAAGGTCAGTGCCAACCTGATGAGCCTGGGGGCGCTGGACTTCGGCATCATCGTCGACGGCGCGGTGGTGATCGTGGAAAACGCCATCCGCCGCCTGGCCCATGCCCAGCAACGCCATGGCCGCATGCTGACCCGCAGCGAACGCTTCCATGAAGTGTTCGCTGCCGCCCGCGAGGCGCGCCGGCCGTTGATCTACGGCCAGTTGATCATCATGGTGGTGTACCTGCCGATCTTTGCCCTGACCGGGGTCGAGGGCAAGATGTTCCACCCCATGGCCTTTACCGTGGTCATGGCACTGCTCGGCGCGATGATTCTTTCGGTCACGTTCGTGCCGGCGGCCATTGCGCTGTTCGTCACCGGCAAGGTCAAGGAAGAAGAAGGCCTGGTGATGCGCACGGCGCGCCAGCGCTATGCCCCGGTGCTGGCCTGGGTGCTGGGCCGGCGCAAGCTGGCGTTTGCCGCTGCGGCTACTCTGGTGGTGCTGTCCGGGGTCATGGCCAGCCGCATGGGCAGCGAGTTCATCCCCAGCCTCAGCGAGGGCGACTTTGCCTTGCAGGCCCTGCGCGTACCGGGTACCAGCCTGACGCAGTCGGTGGACATGCAGCAGCGCCTGGAGCAGGCGATCATCGCCCAAGTGCCGGAAGTGGAGCGGGTGTTTGCCCGTACCGGCACCGCCGAAATCGCCTCCGACCCGATGCCACCGAACATCTCCGACGCCTATGTGATGTTGCGCCCACGCGAGCAGTGGGTAGACCCAGGCAAGCCGCGTGACGAACTGATTGCCGAGGTACAACGGGCTGCCGCCAGCGTACCAGGTAGCAACTACGAGCTGTCGCAGCCGATTCAGTTGCGTTTCAACGAACTTATTTCCGGGGTGCGCAGCGATGTGGCGGTGAAGTTGTTCGGTGATGACATGGACGTGCTCAACCGCACCGCCGCGCAGATCGCCAGCAGCCTGCAGGGTGTAGCGGGTGCGTCCGAGGTGAAGGTCGAGCAGACCACCGGCCTGCCGGTGCTGACCATCGACATCGACCGCGACAAGGCGGCCCGCCATGGCCTGAACGTGGGCGATGTGCAGGACGCCATCGCGATTGCCGTGGGTGGCCGCACGGCAGGCACGCTGTATGAAGGCGACCGGCGTTTCGACATGGTGGTGCGCCTGCCTGAAACCTTGCGCACGGATGTGGACGGGCTTTCCAGCTTGCTGATTCCGGTACCGGCCAGTGCTGCCGCGGGTGCTGCGCAAATCGGCTTTATCCCGCTGTCGCAGGTGGCCACGTTGAACCTGCAACTGGGGCCTAACCAGGTCAGCCGCGAGGATGGCAAGCGGGTGGTAGTGGTCAGTGCCAATGTACGGGGGCGAGACCTGGGCTCGTTCGTGGAGGATGCCGAGCAGACGCTGATCCAGCAGGTGCAGATTCCGCCGGGTTACTGGACGCGCTGGGGTGGCCAGTTTGAACAGTTGCAATCGGCAACCGAACGCCTGCAGGTGGTGGTGCCGGTGGCGTTGCTGCTGGTCATGGCACTGTTGCTGATGATGTTCAACAACCTCAGGGATGGCCTGCTGGTGTTCACCGGTATTCCGTTTGCCCTGACTGGCGGGGTGCTGGCGCTGTGGTTGCGGGACATTCCGCTTTCCATTTCTGCAGGCGTGGGCTTCATTGCCCTGTCGGGGGTGGCGGTGCTGAACGGGCTGGTGATGATCGCCTTTATCCGCAGCCTGCGCGAAGAAGGGCGCCCGCTGCGTGTGGCGGTTGAAGAAGGCGCTTTGACGCGCTTGCGGCCGGTGCTGATGACGGCGCTGGTGGCTTCGCTGGGGTTCATTCCGATGGCCTTGGCCACGGGGACCGGAGCGGAGGTGCAGCGGCCGTTGGCGACGGTGGTGATTGGCGGGATTCTGTATTCCACCGCGCTGACGTTGCTGGTGTTGCCGGCGTTGTATCAGTGGGCGTATCGGCGCGAAGAGCAGCAGGAGGGGCTGAGAATTTGGGGCCGCTGTGCGGCCCTTTCGCGGCACAAGGCCGCTCCTACAGGGACCGCGTCAGCCGGAACATGACGCGATCCCTGTAGGAGCGGCCTTGTGCCGCGAAAGGGCTGCAAAGCAGCCCCAAAGATCTCAAACGGTACTACGAACTCCAGGCCGCACGCCGTCTACCCCCGCCTCATCATGCAACGAAATCCGCGAAGTCTCCGGCAACGCCAACCCGCCCACCAACGCCACCAGCGCAATTACCACCAGGTAAAACGCCGGTGCCAGGCTGCTGCCGGTCTGGCCGATCAGCCAGGTCGCCACCAGCGGCGCGGTACCGCCAAACAGCGTATAGGCCACGTTGTAGGTAATCGCCGAAGCGGTATAGCGGGTGCGGGTGGGGAAGCTTTCTGACAGCAACGCCGCGGTCACCACACCACTGCACAGGGCCCCCACCGCCAGCAGGATCACCCCCAGCAGTGCGCCGGACATCGAGCCCGAACTGGCCAGCCAGTACGCCGGGAACACGCACAGCATCACCCACAAGCAGGTAAAACCAATGGTCTTGCGCCGCCCCACCCGGTCCGAGAACGCCCCGGCCAGCGGGCAGCCGACGGCGGCAAACAGCAGCGCCACGGTGGTCACCAGCAGCGACTGCGCGCGGGTCAGGTTGCCCACCAGTTGCAGGTAGGTGGCGAAGTAGGTGGTGAACATGTAGAACGACAGGGCGGTCAGCGAGATGAACGCCCCCAGGTTGCGAATGACCCGGCCATGATGACGCAGGGTGTGTTTGAGCGGCGAATGCTCATGCGCTTTGCCCTGGGCGACGGCTTCGCGGAATGCCGGGGTTTCTTCCATGCGCCAGCGCAGGTAAAGGCCCACCAGCCCCAGCGGTGCGGCGATCAGGAATGGAACGCGCCACCCCCAGGCATTCATCGCTTCGGCTGACAGGCTGGCTTCCAGGCCATAGGCGATCACGGCGGCGCAGGCGAAGGCGGAAAAGGTCGAGACCGGCACGAAGCTGCCGTAGAACGCACGTCTGTCGTTGGGCGCGTGCTCCATCAGGTAGGCGCAGGCCCCCGCGTACTCGCCACCGGCAGAAAACCCCTGCAGGCAGCGCGCCAGGGTCAGCAGCACGGGGGCTGCCAGGCCGATGCTGGCGTAGGTCGGCAGCAGGCCGATCAGGGTGGTGGAGCCGGCCATCAACAGGATGGTCAGCGACAGGATGCGCTTGCGCCCCAGGCGGTCGCCCAGCGCGCCGAACACGATCCCGCCCAGCGGGCGAAGGGCAAAGGCCACGGCAAACACTGCGAACGTCTTGAGCAAAGCCACGCTGGGGTCTTCGCTGGCAAAAAACTGGCTGGCGATCAGGGTGGCGAGAAAGCCATACACGGCGAAGTCGAACCATTCGACAAAATTGCCGATGGCCGAGGCGGCGATCACCCTGCGCAGGGTGGCGGGGGATACCTCATGAGGTGCGGACATGCGGGTGCTCTCCGGTTCCATTGGCAGCCATGATGAAAGTGGCACGGTCGGGCCGCGCCATCATTGTTGTGCTTGCCAGTAGATAACCGCGCGCAGGCAGGTGCTTTGTCGAGGGCGACCTCGGGATACCTGATTCAACCGCTGATGCGGTTTACAGCCGGCCCACCTTCCAGGGGGCGTACTCCAATTCACTGTAACCTTTGGCCTGGCCGTGCTCGTCGGCGCTGAAGCCGGGTAGCTTGCTCAGGTCAAGCGCCATACAGCGGCTGTTGAGTTCGGCCTGCAGCTTGCCATCGAGTCGAAAGTCATCCGGCCGGTTCGGGTGGGGATAAATCTGCACCAGGCAGCCTTGGACTTTGCCCTGCGCATTCGCCTCATAGTAGAGCGAGGCCCTGCCGATGCTGTTCACCGGCTGGTCGCGGAACAGGTGCTGCCAGAAGAACTCACGTTGTGCATTGGCTTGGCGCCGTGGAGTGTCCAGTGCCTGGGCGGCGGCAGGCAGATCCACGAACAGGGGGGCGCGTACCTCCACTGTGCCGTCCTTTTCGCGTAAAGACTTGGGCGCCACGGGGTAGATGGTCTTCCAGCATTGCGCCTCGACCATGCTGGCCAACGCCTTGAAGTCCGTGCGGACGTGTTCGGCAGGCAACACCATTTCGTACTTCATGGGCGCCTTGCGGGCTTTGCAACTGATGGGCGCGGCGTGCTGGTCGAGTTTGACATCCAGCATCACCACGCCGACCTGCTTGCCTGTATCTGCGGTGACGATACCCAGCTTCAGTACGTCCTGCATGTCGGTGACGAATGCCTTGCGCGCCTGCGCGTCCGCCTCGGAGGCAGGCCGGTTTTGGCAACCCGCCAAGGCGATGAGTGCGGCTGCCACAATTGCCGGAGACAACGATCTGAACACAGAAACTTCCTTGATCCGATGGAACCGGCCTACATGCCGGCGGTAATGAGAAACAGTATTATCACGCGAAATGCGTGAGGGTTGTGTGTGGTTTGTGTGGAGAAATGTGGGACCGACAATTTTCCACCATCGCTCAAGCTACCACTCACCCGGTAGGAGCAGCCTTGTGCTGCGAAGAGGCCGGCAGGGCTATATATCACCTTGTGCTGCAATGGCCTCTTCGTAGCACAAGGCTGCTCCTACAGGTGTTGGGCCCGCTGCCGAGAGTGGGTAACCAAGCTTAAGGTCAGAAGCGCATGTCCAGCGCCAGCTCGAAGGTGCGTGGCGGCCCCATGTAGTACTGGCTGTTGTAGGCCTGCTTGGCATACACCTCATCGGTCAGGTTGCGCACCCGCCCGGTCAGCGTGGTGTGCTCATCCAGCCGGTAGCGGGCAAACGCGCCGAACAGTGTATAGGCCGGGGCCTTGAGGCTGTTGGCGTTGTCGGCATACACCGAGCCCACGTAGCGGCTGTCTGCGCCCACCGACCATGCCGGCGACAAGCTGTAGGTCAGCCACAGGTTGGCGACATTGGCCGGCACGTTGGTCGGTGCATTGCCCTTGCGCGACACCGACTTGCCGTTGACTGCCTCGTTGAACTCATCGTACTGCGCATCGACATAGGCGTAGTTGGCCTCGGCCAGCAGTTTGGGCGTTACCTGCAGGCGCCCGGACAGCTCGACACCGCGTGAGGTCTGCTGCCCGGCCTGAACGGTAAGGTTGGCGTCGTTCGAGTCGCGCACGGCAAAGTCCTTGCGCACGATCTGGTACAGCGCCAGCGTGGCAGCGCCTCGCCCGTCCAGGAAGTCGAACTTGCTGCCCACTTCCCATTGTTCGCCCTTGGACAGGTCGAACAACCCGACGTTGGAGTAGGTCGCTGCTGCCAGCGAACCGGCCGGTAAGTCGGCCGAGGAGCTGTACTGCACGTATACGCTGGCCGAAGGTGTCAATGCATAGGTCAGGCCGATGCGCCCGGACAGCGGCTCCCAACGTCGCTCGAAATAGGCCGGCGAGGTTGGCGTCACTGCGCCGTAGTTGGTCACTTCCATGTCCAGGTAGTCGTAGCGCAGGGCGGTCAGCAGGGCCAGGCGTTCGGTGAGTTGCAGGCGGTTTTCGGCGAACACTGCGCGGTTGATGACCTCGTGGTGGCGTTGCTTGGTCAGGCCGGCATTCACCCCGGGGATGTCATCGAAGCTGCCGGGGTCGAAGTGATCGGCATCGACCACGTCACTCCAGCTGCTAGAGGTGGGGTAGAGGGTCTGGCGCATGCGCGAGTATTCCAGCCCCAGCGACCACTGGCTGGCCAGGCCGAACAGCTGGTTGTCATGGCGCAGCTCGATACGGTCGCCCAGCAGGTTCTGGTCGTGGCGCTGCAGGTAGGGGCTGCTGCGCTGCACCTTGCCATCGCGGGTGTAGGCGTAACGTTCAACGTTGCGGTAGTCGCGCTGGGCGTTGTAGTGGTACAGCGTGTTCTGCACGCTGGTGCTGTCGCTGAACTGGTAATCAAGGATCGAGCGCAGCCAGCGTACCCGTTGCTCATAGCGGCCGTCGGCGACGTTGTAGTTTTCGAAACGGCGGCTGTTGTCGATCTTCATCGTGCTGCGCCCAGGCAGGATCGGTGAGCCCCAGTAGGGGCTTTCTTCGCGGTCTTCCTGGTACTCCAGCGCCAGGGTGTGGGTGAGGTTGGGTGCCAGGTCGCTGAGCAGCGAAAAGGCCAGGCTGTCGGTGTGCCGTTCGTTGCGGTCGACGTAGCCGTTGCCATGCCCGCGGCTGAAGTCCAGGCGCATGAAATGACGGGCGTCGGCGGGGTTGCTGGCCAGTGCCTGGTTGATACCGAATGCTACCTCGCTGTCGTCGAAACTGCCGTAGCGGATTCGCCCGTCAATGATCTGCTGGTCGCGGCTGGCGAGCTTGGTGATGTAGTTGATCGAGCCGCCCACTGCGCCCGCGCCATGCAGGAACGAAGACGGCCCGCCAATCAGCTCGACGCGGTCGAGTACCCAGGCGTCCACTGGCCGAGTGGCACTGCTGTAGCCCAGGTTGATGCCGTTGTACAACTGGGTGACCTGGTTCTGGGTAAACCCGCGGTAGGCGACGAAGCCGCCAAAGCCGGGGTTGGCCGAGGCGTTGACGCCGGTCATGGCGTTGACCACGTCCTGGCTGTCCTTGGCGCCGCGTTCTTCGATCAGGCGGCGGTCCGAGACGCTGACCGATGCGGGGGTTTCCCGTGCGGTCAGGCCAAGGCGCGAACCGGTCCGGATCGGCTCGTCCAGTTGCACGCCGCTGGCGGCGTCGCGTTCGCCGTCGATGGTGGTGGCGCCAAGTTCCACAGGGGCGGTTTCAGCGCAGGCAAAGCTGCAGGTGCCCATAAGGAGCACCAGGGAGGTCTTGCGAAGCATGTTTGTGTGTCTTCCACGCAAAGGTCATGGCTGACGGCGAGCGCGCGCACAGGCGCGCCCGGCTGAAGTCAGGCGAAATGAAGTACGGCTGCGGGGGAGACGGCGGGGGAGGCGCGGGGGTTGAGGGCGGGGCGTTGGTAGCGTGGTGGCGGTTGTGCCCAGCTGCGCACGACGATGGGCGAGGTGGCCACGGCGTGCGCCGGGGTAAAGACCAGCCGCCGCTGCTGAGCGGCACGGCCAAGCCAAACGAGGAGCACACCGGGCAATCGAGCTGGGCCATGTGCTGGTCACCGCCGGCACCGTCCAGGTCAATGGCTACGCCATGTTCGCTGTTGACCGAGCAGAAGCCGCCTTCCAGGCCGGCCAGGCGCAGGCCGCCCATCTGGCCATGGTGCAGGCCACACAGCAACAGGCTGAACAGGACGCTGGCATAGAGCGTCCAGGCAGTCAGTGTGCGAGTGTGCCGGGTGGTTTTCATGGCGGCGAATCTACCATCCGGATGAATGGTCGGGTAGCTCTTTTGCTGCAAGATTTTGGGGCTGCTTTGCAGCCCTATCGCGACACAAGGCCGCTCCCACAGGTATTGCACCGCTTCCAGACGCGGCGCACCCCCAAGGTCTGTCAGGCCGCCCGTTCCAGTGCATCCAGCAAATCGACAAACTCCATCGCCAATTTGTGCCGAGGTGCCAGGTGCACCAACGGCACCGACGCCTGGTGCGATTCGCGCATCTTGATCGAGCTGCTCAGGTACACCGGCAGCACGGGCATGCCTTCGCTGCGCAACTGATCGACCAGGGTCTGGTGCAGGGCGGTGCGCCCGGCGAACTGGTTGACCACCACACCTTCTACCTGCAACGCCGGGTTGTGGTCCTGGCGCAGTTCCTCCACCTCGGCCATGACACTGTGCAGGGCCTGGCGCGAGAAGCTGTCGCAGTCGAACGGGATAAGCAGGCGCTCGGCCGCCACCAGTGCGCTGAAGGTATAAAAGTTGAGCGCCGGCGGGGTGTCGATATAGATCCGCTCGTAGTCCTCGCCCAGTTCCACCAGCAACTTGCGCAGCTTGTTGATCTTGAACTTGCTCTCCAGCTTGCTTTGCAGGTCGCTGAGGTCGGGGCTGGCGGTGACCAGGTGCAGGTTGCTGTAGCGGGTTTCGGTGATTGCCACACGGTGCTTCTTGCCGGCGGCAGTGACCGGTGACAGGGTCTGGCGGAAGAAATCGGCGATGCCGGCAGGAATGGCGTCGTTGTCCAGGCCAGTCAGGTAGTAAGTGGCATTGGCCTGCGGGTCCAGGTCGACCAGCAAGGTCCGGTAACCCTCGGCGGCACTGGCAGCAGCGAGGTTGCAGGCGATGCTGGACTTGCCGACGCCACCTTTCTGATTGAAAACCACACGACGCATGAGACGCTCATCCATGAAATGAAAATGTCAGGTTGGGGTCAATCCTATGACCGGAACACGACAGTTTTATGACAAAGATTGTTACAACAATCACTTTCATCGTTGGCTGGCCCTGCGAAGAAGCTGATTCAGGCAATAGCTACCCGATTACGCCCCCCCTGCTTGGCCTGGTAAAGCGCCCGGTCAGCCTCGCCCAATGCTTCCAAAGGGCCGCTGCCTGCCTCGCCATCCCAGCGTGCCACCCCCAGCGAAACCGTCACCGCGCCCACCGGCTGCACGGGCGTATCCTGCACCGTTACCCGTAGCCGCTCGGCCACCGCGGCCGCCACATCCAGGCTGGCCCCCGGCAGCAGCATCAGAAATTCCTCGCCCCCGGTGCGGCACAACAGGTCACCCTCGCGGCAGCAGCGGCGCATCAACTCCGCCAGCCGGCGCAGCACCTGGTCGCCGACCTCGTGCCCATGGCTGTCATTGACCCGTTTGAAATGGTCGATGTCCAGCACGATGGCCGCAAAGGCCCGGCCTTCGGCTTCCAGCAATGACAGGCTGAACTCCAGGCTGCGGCGGTTGCCCAGGCCAGTCAGCGGGTCGGTCTGGGCGTCGCGATTGAGCCGGCCGATGCGCTCCTGCAGCAGGTTCAGCCCAAACAGCAGGGCGCGCTTGAGCTCGGCCGCTTCGAAGTACCAGGCCCGCACGCGATGCAAGCGCTCTGCGGTGCCTGCACGGTCCATCGAGCGAGCGCCGGCAGCCAGTTGCCACAGCGGCCGGGCGATGGTCATGGCCAGCCACCACAGCAGCAGACAGCCCACCAGCGCCAAGGGCGCAGAGATGCCCACCACGTTGAGGACCAGGTGGCTCAGTGGCGCCACCGTCTGCGCCAGCGGTTGCTGCGCCACCACGCCCCAGCCAGCGCTGGGTACGGTGGCGAACCCTGCGAGCATGTCCACGCCCTGGCTGTTGGTGAGTTGCCGAGTACCGCTGTCCAGGGTCGCCAGCTGGTCGATCAGCACGTTGCCCTCTACCACTGTGCCGACCCGTTCGCTATTGGGGTGGTACAGCAGGCGGCGGTTACGGTCGACCACATACAAGTACGAACCGTCCTTGTAGAAATGCTCGCCCAGCAGGCTGTTGAGGATGTTGCGTTCACGCAGGTACAGGCTGCCACCGACGTACCCCAGATAGCGACCGTTACTGTCGAAAACGGGCTGCGACAGCGCCACCACCAGGTTGTCGGCCGCTGAAAGGTAGGGCGTGGAAACCAGTGGGCGACGTTCGTGCAGTGCTTCCTGAGCGCCGGGCGACTGTACGTGGCTGCCGACCAGGTGCCGTAGCGGGGCAGGGGATACTGCCAGCAGCACGCCCTTGGCATCGATCACGAAGGTGGAGTTGAAGGCCATGCTCTGGCCCAGCACACGGTCGGTCTCCACCTGCAGCGCAGCGGCATCGCCTAGCTGCCGGCCTTGTACGCCGGCGCTGAAGGCCAGCTGCTGCTGGGCGTTGCTGATGAAGGTTTCGGTGATGCTGGCCAGCTTCATCGCATACACCCGGTTGGCTTCCAGGGCGTGGTCGATCAGCAACTGGCGCTGTACCCGGTAGCTGGCAAAATAGCTGGCGCACAGCATGACCAGGGCGGTAAGGGCGCAGAGCACCAGAATGAGTGTGCGTAGATCCAGGCGCAATCCGTGCTTGGCGTGTGGCAATCCTGACCTCGAGTGATTGAACGTAGCGCCGACCTTTCGCGCCAAGTGGAATGGGGAGCCGCGTTCAGGAACCCGCCCTGTCCAGGGCGTTCAGTTCGTCTTCCACTTGCTGCATGCGCCGCTCGACCAGTGCTTGTACCTTGACGTCGCGGGCGGTCTCGCGCATCAGGGCGGTGAGTTTTTCGCTCAGGCGCTTGCCCGCTTCGGTGTCTTCCAGCGCCCTGGCCTTGGCCGGGTCCTGGGTGGCCGCAACGATGGTGGCGAACTCGGCGTCGCTGAAGTTCTTTTCGCTGTACAGCCGGAACAGGTCCTGGCGCTGGTCCTCGACGGTCAGGTACTTGCGCAGAACATCCTGGATGGTGGCCTGCGACAGCTGTGGGTGGGTGCGGCCCAGCAGCGCGGCCATGCGCTCGATGTTGTGGGCATAGGCATCCTGCAGCGGTAGCTGGGCGAGGATCTGATCTTCACGAGAGGGCTTCTGGTCGCAGGCGGTAAGGGCGGCAGTCAGCAGCAGGGGCAACAGCAACTTCTGGAAGCGAGGCATGGCGTGGCCTGGTCGGGCAGTGAAGACTGCCGATTATACCGGTGTCCGCCTGGCCACGACGAACTTTGTGATTTGCCTTGTACGGCACACTGGGGTAGAACCTTGCCCTCCAACCACTGCCAACAGCCCCATGCCGAACTGGACCCTGCAACCTGTGGCGCGCGCCGCCATTGCCGAAGTCGTGGCGTTTGTCGACAGCGCTCGCCGCGAGCTGTTCCCGATGCTTGCGAAGGCGCCATTGCCGCACGACCTTGCGCATTTTGCCGAGACCTACCTGGACGGCGCAGGGTGCTTTCTTGAGGCCCGTGATGGCGGGCGGCTGGTCGCGGTGATTGGCTACGTGCCCTATGACCACCGCTTTGCCCAGCTTGACTACCACGCCGACCGGGTGGTCGAGGTGGTACGCCTGTTCGTGCTGCCGGCCTACCGCAGGCATGGCCTGGCAGCCGCGTTGTTTGGTGCGTTGCGCGAGCGGGCGGAGCAGGCGGGTGTCAACTGCCTGTACCTGCATACGCATCCGTTTCTGCCGGGGGCGATTGCGTTTTGGGAGCGGCAAGGGTTCGCAGTGGTGAATGTGGAGCAGGACCCGGTCTGGCAGACCACGCACATGCACGTGCGATTGCCCTGACCTGTGGGAAAGCGCCTACAGCGACACTTTTGGCGTGATCTACGTGTTCATTTAAAAACCGGCCCGGCTTGCTTACCTTTCCCTGTGCACGGCTTATTCACTGCACCAGAGGGAAGCTCACGATGCCATACATGGCCCTGTACAAACTCAAACTGCTGGACGAATTCGAAGACCGCATTGACCTGTGGACCTTTGCGGAATTTGAAAAAAGGCTGATAGAGCTGTGGCGTGGGGCGACCTACCATGACGCCAAGGGCATCATCAATGCGGCGCACAAGGAACGCCGGTGGCCGAGGGTGGTGAAGCGGTATTTGCTGACCCATTACAAGGTGTTTGGCAATGTCGAGCCGGGCTGGATCGCACGTTTGCCCAAGTCGTGGCGGCGATGCCTGCGCAGGAACGAATGGATTGGGGGTTGCTGCCTGCTGGCAGTTCAGTTGCCTGATGGATCCTGGGGCTGCGCAGCGGCCCCAATTTAGGCAACCCGGTCTATCAGAACCCCCCAGACAACGGCCACTCAACCGCCAGGCGTATCTGGTCCCCGTCCAGCTCAGCCTGCGCCGTGTTCCCCCGGTGAACGTTATGCCTCACCGAGAACGTCGTCCCCTTGGCCTTGCCGCTCTGCACCACATACCGCGCTTCCAGGTCGCGCTCCCAATGCTTGCCGCCCTTGCCATACCCCAGGTACGCATAGCCGCCGTTTGGGTCTACGTGTGTGCCGTCGATATCGAACCCCCGCACATACAGCGCCGTGAGGTTCAACCCCGGTACGCCATAGGCCCCCATGTTGAGGTCGTAGCGTGCTTGCCAGGACTTCTCGTTCGGTGCGTTGAAGTCCGACATCTGCACGGCGTTGGCAATGAAGATTGCCCCCCGCGTCACATAGTCGAACGGGGTGTTGCCGTCTACCTGCTGCCAGCCCAGGCTGAAGCCGTGCGGCCCTTGGTTGTAGCGCGAGACCAGGCTCCAGGTGGTGTTGTCGATGCGCCCGGACAGCGCCTTGCCGGTGTCTGTGGTGCGGTAAAGGTTCAGGTCCAGGCTGAGGCTGCGGCGGTCATCCAAGGCGTGGGTGAGGGTGCTGCCGAGGTAGTGCTGGTTCCAGCTGTCCTCGTAGCGCGAGGTGTACAAGCTGCCGCTGAAGGCTGCACTGGGGTTCCAGACCACGCCGGCCAGGTCGAAACTGTTGCCCTGTTTGCCGTTGGAGTAGTTTACCGCGAAGCCTTGGTCGTGGCTGGAGGCATTGCGGTCGGCGTTTTCGTTGAAGTGCCCGGCCACCAGCTTGAGTGTGTCGAACTCGCTGCTGGTGAGGAAGAACCCGGTGGCGGTCTCGGGCAGCAGGCGGCTGTCGGAAGAACTGAACACCGGGGTTTTGACCCGTTGCTCGCCATAGGACAGCACAGTATTGGACACCCGCAACTTCAGCGCCGCGCCCGCGCGGCTGTATTCGTTTTTCGGGTGCCCATCATTATCCACGCCCAGCAGGCGTGCTTTGCCCACGCGGCCGCCGCCGCTGTCGAGTTGCACGCCCAGGTAGGCATGGGCATCGACGCCGACACCGATCAGGCCCTGGGTGAAGCCCGACTGCAACGTCCCCATCAAGCCGTAGGCCCATTCCTCAGCCTTGCCATTGCGTTCGTTACGCGGTTTGTAGGCATTACGCCCGGCACTGTTGCGCCCACCGTGCTTGTAGTCGCGCTGGTCGAATACGCTGCGGTTGAGGATGCTCCAACTGCTGTCTTCGACAAAGCCGTTGCTTTGCGACTGGGCGGAGTCGGCAAATGCAAAGGGCGACAACCCCAGCAGCGGCAGCGCCAGCATGAGCCGGCTCATCGGGCGGCCTCAAGCTTCTGCAACTGGGCCGCGAAGCGGGCTTGCGCCCGAGCAGGCAAGCTGGCTGGCAATTCGGCAACCGGCGCATCGCCCACCTGGATCACCATCACCATGCCCATCGCCAGGTGCGGAATGCACTGGATGCCATACACGCCCGGCACGCTGAAGGTCTGCTCGAACGGCTGGTTCAGTTTGCTCTTGAACGGCTCGGCGCCGGTGGGCAGCAGGCCGGGCACGCTGGCCGCATTGTGCCCGCTTTGGGTGGGCAGAAAGCGCACCGTGTCACCGGGGGCAATGCGCAGGTGGTCCGGCTCGTACACCATCGCGCCCTCGCTGCCGCGGTTGAGCATTTTCACTTCATGCACTTCGGCCAGTGCGGCAGGGGCAAGCAGGGCGCTGGCAAGCAGCAGGGCGACAGGGCGCAACAGCATCAGTAGAACTTCCTGGTTCAGGGGGCGCGAAAACGCAGGATGCGCGCGCCATCGAAGGGGTCGGTGAGGTAGCGGGCATGCACGCCGAAGGTGCACAGCAGGCGCTCGGGCGTGAGGACGTCGAACGGTTTGCCAAGGGCGACCAGGTGGCCCTTGTCCAGCACCGCGACGCGGTCGCAGGTGAGTGCCTGGTTGAGGTCGTGCAGGGCCACCAGCGTGGTCACCGGCAAGGCTTGAACCTGCTGCAGCAGGCTTAGCTGGTGCTGGATGTCCAGGTGGTTGGTCGGCTCGTCCAGCAACAGTACCTGCGGCCGTTGCGCCAGGGCACGGGCGATGTGCACGCGTTGGCGCTCGCCACCCGACAGCGAACCCCACAGGCGTGTACGCAGGTGCAGGGCGTCGAGGTCCGCCAGGGCTTGCTCGACGATAGCACGGTCGTCCCGAGAGAACGGTGCCAATGCCGACAGCCACGGTGTACGGCCCAAAGCAACGGCATCGAACACACTGATTGCATCGAGGGTGTCGGCCTGCTGCTCGACCAGTGCCAGGGCCTGCGCAACACGGCGGCGGGGCAGCTGTGCCAGCGGTTCGCCCAGCAGTTGCACGCTGCCACTGGCCGGCTTGCGCAGCCCTGCGAGCACCTTGAGCAGTGAAGATTTGCCAGAGCCGTTGGGGCCGACGATGCCCAGGGTTTCACCCGCCACAACGCTCAGCTGGATAGCGTGGAGCACGGTATTGCCGGCCAGTTGCAGCCCCAGGCCCTGGCAGCTCAGCGGTGCAAGCTGTACAGCTGTCATGACCGTCATGGCTGCCCTCGGCGGCTGACCAGAATAAGCGCAAACACCGGTGCGCCGATCAGTGCGGTGACCACGCCCACGGGAATCACCTGGCCTGTAATCAAGGTACGCGATAGAACATCGGCGGTAATCAGGAACAGTGCACCGCCCAGCGCGCTGGCGGGCAACAGGCGGCTGTGACCGGGGCCGAGCAGCAGGCGCAGGGCATGCGGAATCACCAGCCCGACAAAGCCGATGGCGCCGACGATGGACACCATCACGGCCGTCACCAGTGCCGTGCAGCTGATCAGCAGTAACTGGGTGCGCCGCACCGGGATGCCCAGCGAAGCAGCCGAATCGGCGCCGAACGTGAAGGCGTCCAGGGCGCGGCGGTGCAACAGGCACACCGCCAGGCCGAACAGCGCCACCGGCACGGCCAGCCACACGGAAGGCCAACGCACGCCGCTGAGGTTGCCCAACAGCCAGAACAGGATGCCGCGTGCCTGTTCGGCGGTGGCCGACTTGGTGATGAGAAAGGCGGTGAGGGCGGTGAACAGTTGCGAGCCGGCGATACCGGCGAGGATCACTTGCGCGTTGTTGCTGCTTGGGCCGGCCGCGCGGGCCAGTACCAGCACCAGGGCGAACGCTGCCAACGCACCGATGAAGGCGCCCCCGGACATGCTCAGCGTCAGGCTACCCAGGCCCAGCAGGCCAACCAGCACTGCACCGGTCGAGGCGCCGGCCGACAAGCCCAGCAGGTAGGGTTCGGCCAGCGGGTTGCGCAACAGCGCCTGGAGAACCACGCCGCAGGTGGCCAGGCCGGCACCGCAGGCTGCTGCGACCAAGGTGCGGGTCAGGCGGTAATTCCAGACGATGCCGGCGTCGATCGGGTCAACCGGGTAGCCGGCCTGCCACAGGTGGTTGGCCAGCACCTGCCCGACCACGCCGGGCGACAGGTTGGTCTCACCGATGGCAGTGCCGGCCAGCAAGGCGGCCAGCAGTGCTGCCAAGGCGACTGCGATGCAGGGTAACAGGCGACTCATCACTGGGCCGCTTTACCGCTGGCGAAGGCTGCCGACAAGGTCTGCAGGCCACGGAACAGGCGGATGCCGGCCTGCATGGCGTCGGCGTCGAGGACGATGATGCGGTCGTGCTTCACCGCGTCCATGTTGCGGGTTACCGGGTCGCTACGCAGGAATTCCAGCTTCTTCTGGTAGTCATCGGCGGGGAAGCGGCGGCGGTCCATGCGGGCGATGATCAGCCAGGTGGGGTTGGCCTTGGCCAGGGTTTCCCAGCCTACGGTAGGCCATTCCTCGGTGGACTCGACCACGTTGCGCACGCCCAGGGTACGCAGCATGAAGTCAGCGACCCCTTGGCGGCCCGCCACGTAAGGGTCGATGTCGAGGTCGGCGCTGGAGAACCAGAACAGTGCCGAGGTGGCGGACAGGTCCTTGCCGGCCAGCTGTGCCTTGGCGCTGTCCAGGCGGCCTTTCAGCTCGGCATTCAGGGCCGTGCCGCGGTCCTGCACATCGAAGATCTCGGCCAGCTGGCTGACGCTTTTGTAGATGCTGCCGACCTGGAACGCCTGCAGGCGGGTACCGTCGGCACCGACCAGGTTGTCCTTGCCTTCGCAGTCCGACGGCAGCAGGTAGGTGGGTATCTTCAGTTCGTCGAACTGCTCGCGGGTGCCGACCACACCTTGGGCGCCGACCATCCATTCGAACTGCACCGTCACCAATTGTGGGCGCTTGCCGACCACGGCCTCGAAGCTGGGGTCATTGTCGGCCAGGCGCGGCACCTTGTCGTTCTGCGCCTGGTACTCGGGGAGCACGTTGTTGAACCACAGCGAGGTGCCCGCCAGCTTGTCGCCTAGCCCGAGTGCGTAGAGCATCTCGGTGCCGGCCTGGCCAATGGTGACGGCACGCTGCGGCGCCTGGGCGAAGGTTTGCGGCTTGCCGCAGTTTTCGACGGTCAGCGGGTAGTGGGTGGCAGCGGCCTGGGCCAGGCCAGTGAGGCCAAGGCCGGCGAGCAGGGTGGCGAAACGGGGCAGCATGCTGGGCGATCTCCTATCGGACAGTTCGGGTGAGGAACGCACGGACAGGCATCGCCGAGCCCCGCTGATGGCAGGGGCAACACAGATGGCCAATCCCGGACACCCCGCCGGTTGGTAAATGTAGGCCGGCAGGTCTCCTGACTGGTGCGTCATGGCCCGGCTCCGGCCTTCCCGGGTGTGTGGCCCAGTGGCATCGATGGAGCAGGCTCGGCACCTACAGTTGCGGGGGCAGTTCCGTTTGGCCCGTATTCACGGGCCTGGGATTCCCTATTAATTCCGTGGTGGAAACCGGCGGCCCGCATCTTAGACGCCTTCGGCTTCAAGCTTCAAGCTTCAAGCTTCAAGCTTCAAGCAGAAGCGAGCTAGCGTAGCGGCTTCCTCTTTCAGCTTGCAGCTTGCAACTTGCAGCTAGAAATACTTCAGCCAGGTGATGTCGCGGCGGCGCGCCTTCAGGCGGGCAAACCCGCGCACCGGCAGGTACAGCGAAACCGCCAGCAGGGCTGCGCCCAGCCACACCGCCGCAATGCCGTCGAAGCCAAAGTAGCCGCCATGGTTGAGGCCGAACAGCGCCACGCTGGCCAGGTACAGCAGCTTCAGCACGTACAGGTGCAACAGGTAGAAGAACATCGGTGCTGCGCCAAACACCGCCAGCGCGCTGATCCATCGGGCTTGGCCAGCGCGCTCGAAGGCGCGCAGCAACAGCAGGCCGCAACCCAGGGTCAAGGCCAGGAACAGAAGAGACGGCGGGTATTTGGTGATGTTGAAGAAGCTCATCACGGTTTGTGTGAAGGTTGGGTAACCACTCCAAGGCGCCTCGCCATAGGCGTTGAACATGCGCAACACAACAAAACCCAGCAAGGCGATCAGCCCAGCCAGTAGCAGGCGCTGCTGGCGTTGGCCGGCCGTGCTTTCACGGGCGAACCAAGGGCCCAGGCCGTAGCCCAACGCGATGACGCCGATCCATGGCAGCACCGGGTAGGACGTGCGCAGGCGCAGGTTTTCGGAGAACTCGAGCCAGCCACGGTCGTGCAGGATGGCCCACGGCACGTGCAGGGCGGATTCCACGCCAAAGTGCAGGCCGTCGAGCAGGTTGTGGCCGGCGACGATGACTGCGCCCAGGGCGAGCAGGGCGGCACGTGGCAGCCATACCAGCAGCGACAGGGCGATCATGCTGACGCCGATGGCCCAGATGACTTGCAGGTAGATCACGCTGGGGGGCAGCTGGAAGGTCCAGGCGAAATTGACCAGGGTGAATTCCAGCACCACCAGAAACAGCCCGCGCTTGAACAGAAACGCCGAGACATCGCCACGGCCCTGGTGTTTTTCGCCATACAGCCAGGCCGACAGGCCGGTCAGCAGGACGAACACCGGCGCGCAGAGGTGGGCCAGGGTGCGGCTGAAGAACAGCGAAGGCTCCGTGGCGTCGATGGTCATCGGGTCGCTGACCTGGCGGTGCAGGAAGAACGTTTCGCGGACGTGGTCCAAAAGCATGAACAGGATCACCAGGCCGCGCAGGGCATCGATGCTCTGCAGGCGCTGGGTGATCAGGGAGGGCGTGGCGCTGGCGCTTGTCATGGAGGGTCGCTGATAGGAATTGATGTCATGTGAAACGTTATCTTATAACTAAATGATTAGGTGTTGGTAGCGGTTTTTTGTAGTGCCTGTGCCGGCCTCTTCGCAGCGCAAGGCTGCTCCTACCGGTCTGTGTTGACTTGTAGGAGCAGCCTTGTGCTGCGAAGAGGCCGGCACAGGCAACTCAGGTCAGAAGGTGTAATCCACCGTCGCAAAGTACGACCGCGGCATTCCCATCAGCCATTGCTGCCCACTGAACGCCGACTGCACATACTCGCGATCAAACAGGTTGTTCAACTGCAACCCCAACTTCACATCCGGCAACACCTGCCAGGCGATGTTGGCATCGACCACGGTGTACCCGGGGGCGCTCTGGGTGTTGGCGGTATCGGCATAACGCTCATCCACGTAGCGCGCACCAATGCCGGCCTCTACCTGCTGGCCGAAGCCTTTGCTCAACCACAGGTTGGCGGTACGCCTTGGTACGTTGGCCGGTCGGTTGCCGGCGCGGTCCTGGGCTACGCCACCGACCATCTCGTCGAAGTCGTCATACCTGGCACGCACCAGCGACGCGTTGGCCGATACCTGCCACTGATGCGCCAGTGCCAGTTCCAGGGTGGCCTCAAGGCCGTCTGACGTCTGCTGCCCAGCCTGCTGCTTTTCGTGGGTGATCGGGTCGTCCACCAGCAGCTTCTTCTTGACGATGTGGTAGGCGGCAAGCGTCCATTCGCCACGGCCTTCCCAGAAGCGCTGCTTGAGGCCTACTTCGGTCTGCTTCGCTTCGGTCAGGTCATAGTGCATCTGGGTGGGGCTGAGGCTGATGAGGTTGTTGACCCCCTCCTGGCTGGTGGAGTACTGCCCGTACAACGACAGATCGTCGCTGACCGCAAACACCAGCCCGGCGCGCCAGTTGCCACCTTGCAGGCTGCGGTCGCTGCGGCTGTCGTTGGTCAAGTTGGTGCGGTCGATGTGGTTCTGGTCGCGACGCACGCCGGTCACCAGCGACAGCCGATCGCTCAGTTGCAGGCGGTTTTCGGCGAACAGGGCGAAGGTGTGGGTGCTGGACAACGTTTGCGGGCGCAGCGGCGAGGCGCTGTGGAACCAACCCGGTTCTGGTTGCCACGGGTCGATGTAGTCACCGCCCACATCGTTGTAGGGCGCATTGCTGTCGACGTTGAAGCGGACCTTGTTGTATTCCGCGCCGACCACGGTCTTGCTGGCCAGGCCGAACAGCGTGTGGTCAACGGTAAAGGTCTGGCGGTCACCGAACTGTTCCTGGTTGTGCTTGATCTCCAGGTAGCTGCCGCGCTGCAATTGCTGGCGCTCGGCGTCCCAGCTGTAGTCTTCGGCGTTGCGCCAGTGGCGGCGGCTTTTGATGTAGTACAGCTGGTTGCTGGCGCTGAGGTGGTCGTTCAGCGTCCAGTCGGTGGTCAGCCGCGTCCACTCATCGACGTAGTGCTGCACGTCGTTCTGCACGTTGTAGTTTTTCTTGCGCAGGCTGCTGCGGTAGTGGCCGTCGATCAGCGGGGTGCCGTAGTAGTTGGCAGGCTCTGCATCGCCACGGTCGTGGGCAAGGGTGAAGCTGAGGTCGTCACTGGCATCGAAACGCAGCGCGGCACTCATGGCCAGGCTGCGCGAAGTGGTGCGGTCGACCCAGCCGTTGCCAGCCTGCTGGTTGAGGGTCAGGCGATAGCTCAGGCGCTCGCTGAGGCTGCCGCCGCTGTCCAGGCCGAGCTGCTGGCGGTCCCAAGAGCCGTAGCCCAGGCGCACGTGGTTGCGTACCTCGCCGGCAAACGGTTTTTTCGGGATCACGTTGATCACCGCGCCGGTGGCGCCTTCGCCATGCAGTACCGAGGCCGGGCCGCGAATTACATCGATACGTTCGACCATCCACGGGTCGACAGGGAACGTCTGGGTGCCGGCACCGGTGTACAGGCGTGCGCCGTCGAACAGCGTCATCACCGAGCTCGTGGCCGGCAAAGCCACGGGCGGACAAACCGGTGCCGCCGTCACCCGGGGAGCCGACGAAGGTGATGCCCGGCGACCGCGTTACCGCATCCTGTACGGTGAAGTTGTTACGCTGCTGAATCTGCTCGGCGCTGATGCTGCTGGTGCTGGCCGGTGTTTCCAAGGCGCTGAGGCCAAGGCGCGAGCCTGCCTGGGTTGGTGTGGCCAGGTCGATGGCATGGCTGTCGAGGGTGTCGGTGATGGCCGTAGAGGGCAAGGCCAGGGGCTGTGGGTCACGGTCATCGGCCAAGGCTGGCAGGGCGACGGCCAGGCAGGCCGCCAGGGGGTGAAGCTTGAACATACGGGACATGTCGTTCCACTGCTGCAGGAATGAATGGATCCCGGTGGAAAACACGCAAAGGCGAACCATGCAGGCTGGCGCGCGCACGGATTCCGGCCTGCGCCCGCCCACCGCGGGTTGCCAAGTGACGTTCCAGGCCGGTCTCCGGGCTTGCGAGGGGCATGAAACCTTCACCTTCCCATGCTCGTGCACAGTGGTATCTCGAAGGGTTCGCTCGCTTACCGTTGCGGGGGCAGCGCCGGACTTGTCGTGGGTAACACGACGCACCGGCTTCCCGTTTCACCCTGCGCGCGGCGGCGAAGGGCACCTGAAACTGGCGCGCATCAGACCATTGAAACAGTGATGCGTCAAATGTGCAGTAGAGCAGGCCTGGCCCTTTCGCGGCCCTGAGTAGGCTAGCGCCCGCGACGCCGCGATACCCGTGCCTCGATGTTCTTGCGCCCAATCAGTAGCGGCGGTTTCTCCACCACCGGTTCATCCGCGAGCCACTTGTACATCACCAGGCAGTCCACCAGCCCCAGGCGGGCATGGCGATAAGCCTTGGGCAAGCGGCCGACCGTTTCGAAGCCCAGCTTGTGCCACAGTGCCACCGCGACTTCATTGCTGGCCACCACCGAGTTGAACTGCAGGGCCAGAAAGCCCTCCTGGCGTGCCAGTTTCTGCGAGTGCTCGCACATCAGGCGCGCCACGCCTCGGCCACGTGCCTGTCCGCACACCATGTAGCCGCAGTTGCCCACATGCGCGCCAGGCCCGGCGGCATTGGCCTTCAGATAATAAGAGCCCAGTAGCTGGCCATCCTCTTCGGCCAGCAGCGTGTGCAATGGCAGCTCCAGCCACAGCTGGCGGGCCTGGTCGACGCTCAGGGCCGGGTCGAAAGCGTAGGTTTCACGGGCCTGGACAATGGCCTGGAAGGTGGGCCAGAAGCGCTCGAAGTCTTCGGCTGTCATGGGGCGAATGTGGATCATGCGGGTTCCTGCAAGGGCTGGGCCGCCAAGTCTGTAAGGCGCGGCGCCGTCGCGCAAGGGCAACGACGCCGTTCGTACTCAGCCGTTGGCCTTGCCCACCGCATCCATGGCCCGCGCCGAGTACACCAGCGCAGCACCGGCGTTCATCGCCACGGCCACGCCGAGGGCTTCGGCAATTTCCTCGCGGCTTGCACCGTGCTTGACCGCCTGTTGCGAATGCACGGCGATGCAGCCGTCGCAACGGGTGGTCACGGCCACGGCGAGCGAGATCAACTCACGCGTCTTGGCGTCGAGGTGGTTGGTCTTGGCCCCGGCACCGCTGGCGGTCATGTAGCCGGCCACGGTGTCGGGGGAAAGTTGCTTGAGATCGCCGATGCCGGCCATCAACTGCTTACGGTAGGCGTCCCAGTCCATCATGCTCATCGTCTTCACCTTGGGGTGGTTGCGAGTGGAGCTTTCAGGCTAGTCGAAGTGTGGCAAGTGCGAGGCTTGTACTTTGGTGGGTGGGCAGCGGTACTTATGGGGGCAACTGTCTTGCACCATCGGTCAGGCTGCCGCATCACCTGGTAGCAGCGGCCTTGTGCTGCGAAGAGGCCAGTAAGGCTAAAGATTATCTTCGGCGGCAATGGCCTCTTCGCAGCACAAGGCTGCTCCTACAGGTGAGCGTGCGTTGAACGGTCAGATGTAGATGAACACCAGCACCAGCGCCGCAACCACTGCCCACTTCTCCAGGTAGTAGCGCATGCGGTTGCGCTTCTTCAGCGCTTTGCCGCGTTCACGGATCTTGTAGATGCGGGTGAACAGCCGGTTGATGCCGCCGGTCTTGTCGCCGTCACCGTTGGGCGCGGCGGCGGCGGCCATGACGTTGCGGCTGAACCAGCGGTTGAACGCAGTTGCCCAGCGGTACTTGAGCGGGCGCTCGACGTCACAGAACAGGATGATGCGGTTGTGCTCGGTGTTGTTGGCCGCATAGTGGATGTACGTCTCGTCGAAGACCACACCCTCGCCATCGCGCCACGAGTACTTCTCGCCATCTACGTCAATGTAGCAACCGTCGTCGTTGGGTGTATCCAGGCCCAGGTGATAGCGGTAAGAACCGGCATACGGGTCACGGTGGCGCACCAGTTTGGCGCCCGGTGGCAGGGTGGCGAACATGGCGGCCTTGACCGTACCGATGCCTTGCAGCAGCTCGGTGGTGCGTGGGCACAGGGCCATCGCCGATGGGTGGCTTTCGCCGTACCACTTCAGGTAGAAGCGCTTCCAGCCAGTCTTGAAGAACGAGTTGAAACCGACGTCATCGTAATTGTCGGACTTCTTGATTTCACCCACGTGCAGCAACTGGCGGCCTTCCTCGCGGATTTCCTGCCAGTGGTCCTGCAACGGCTTCAGTTCGGGGAACGCTTCGACCGGCAAGTAAGGCTTGGCCGGGAGCTTGGAAAACAGGTAAAGGAAGCTGTTGACCGGGGCCAGGAAGCTGGAGTGGTCGCCCAGCTGGCGGGTCAGTTTGTGGCGAACCCGACCGCGCAGGTGCACATAGGCGATCGAGAGGACGAAGATAAGTACGAGTGCAATTTTCATGGACGTTTACTTGTCGAAAAATGGCCATGCGCCATGGCATAAGCTCGCCAGCATAAACAATCATGGGGTTAGTTTGTACTTATTGTTACGAAACCGCGGGGCGACATTGGTGTAATGCCCTACAGTCTTGCGCAAACGTTTCAGGTCAGGGAGTTGGTAATGGTTCAGGATATACGCCCCAGCGGTAGCCCGTTCAAACGGTTGTTTTTCGCCTTGCCGGTCAGCGATGCCCAGCGCCGTGCACTGGCCCAGTGGCGCCGGGGCCTGAACCTGCGCAGCGGCAAGCCGGTGCCGGCGGCCAACTTCCATGTCACGCTGTTGTTCCTCGGCGATGTGGATACCGCCCAGGTGCCGGCGATCTGTGCGGCGGTCGATCAGTTGGCGCTGCCGGCCATGGCGCCGCGGCTGCTGCTCGACCGTTTGCAGGTGTGGCAGCGCGCCGGTGCGCTGGTGCTGGAAGCACAGCAGACACCGCCCGCCCTGTTGCAACTGGTGTACGGTTTGCAGCAGGCGCTGCTGCCGTTGGGGGTGGAGGCGGCCAACCGTGAGTATCGGCCGCACCTGACCCTGTCCAGGGATTACCGCGGGCAACCACCCGAGGCCAGCAGCGCGCCGGAGTTCTACCTCACCGCGCGCCACTTCACACTCTACGAGTCGCGCAAGGGCGCGTACTGGCCCTTGGCGCAGTGGCCGCTGGCAGGCTGACCCGGGGTCAGAGCTCCGGGGTGTACTTCACCGTCAGCATGAAGTTGCGCGGCTCGCCATAGTTGTTGCTGCCGTTAAGCTGGTTGAAGCCTGCAACCCAGTACTTCTTGTCGAACAGGTTGTTGGCGTTGACGGCAAGGTTCACTTCCGGGGTCAGCTGGTAGGCCAGGCGTGCGCTCCACACGGTATAGCCGGGCACGGTGTAGGTACGTTCGTAGCCAAGGGTGTGGCTCTGGGTGGTAAAGCCAAGGCCAGTGCTCCAGCGCTGGCCGTCCAGTGGCAAGGTGTAATCGGCCCACGCCCTCAGCATATGCTTGGGTGTCCACTGGCTGAAGGTGCGGCCTTTATTGTCAGGGTCATCGAGGAACTTGGTGGTGTTGTAGGTGTAGCCTGCGAACAGTTGCAGGCCACTGAGCACTTCGCCGCTGATCTCGGCTTCGACGCCCTGGCTACGCACCTTGCCTGCTGCGGTGGAACAGTACCAGTCATCGCAGGCGAAGCCCGAGGCCACGTCGGTGACGGCGCGGTTTTTCTGGTCGTACCGGAACAGCGCGATCGAAGCGTTGACCCGGCCGTCAAGCAGTTCGCCCTTGAAGCCCGTTTCATAGTTGCTGCCGATCACTGGTTTGAGCGGCGCATTGCCGACGGCGCGTTCGGTTTGCGGTACGAACACGTCGGTATAGCTGGCGTACCAGGCCCATTCGCGGGTCAGGTCGTAGACAAAACCTGCATACGGGGTGACCTCACCTGTTTCGGTCATGCGGCTGGTGGGGTTCACCTGGCCTGGATTCAGCCCCCGATAGGTGGTGCTTGCGTAGCTGTAGTCGAACCAGCTGACGCGTGACCCGAGAATCAGCGTCAAATGGTCGGTCGGCTTGACTCGCCAGGCGCCGTACAGGCCTCTCTGGCTAATATCATAGCCACTGCTTTCGTGACGCCCGAAGGGCGCTGCAAGCAAGCTGCCACGGCTGGGCTCGGGGCGGTCGTGGTCGATGTCGAAAATGCTGTCGTTGCCACCAAAGGTGCGCCAGTAACCATCATCGCTGGTGAGCTTGGAGTAGTTGCCGCCAAGGGTCACTTCGTGTGCCACGGAGCCTGTGTCGAAGTGGCCGACCACGTTCATGTCCAGGCCCAGCTTGGTGGAGTGGAAGTCGGTGATCCAGTCTGCATATTCAAGGCCGGTACCGTCAGGCTCCAGGCCTTCACCGACGGTCTGGGTGCGTTGGTGGGTCGACGTGTTGGTTTCGTCCATGCGCACTGCAGCCGCCTTGAACGTCCAGTCCTCGTTGAAGCGATGCTCCAGGTCCAGGTAATACGTGGTGACGTCGGTTTCCGCTCGGTTCCAGCGGGCACCGGTGTAGGTCGAACGCGGTATGTCGACCGGCTTGCCCGTGGCGTAGCGGGGAATGCCGCGCAGCATCGGCCGCGACTGTTGGCGGTTGTAACTGATGCCGGCACCCACGGTGGTGGCGTCGTTCAGGTCAATGTCCAGCGCGCCGTACAGCGAATGTGACTTGCTCCACTGGTAATCGATGAAGCTATCGCTCTGGTCTTCGTCGGCGACGAGTCGTCCGCGTACACGGCCATCGGCAGTCAACGGGCCACCTGCGTCAAGCTGTAGGCCGTAATGGTCCCAGGAACCAGCCTTGCCGGTGAGGGTAACCGTCGGGGTGGCCTGGCCGCGCTTGCGCACCAGATTGATTGCGCCGCCTGGGCTGCCTGTGCCTTGCAACAGGCCCGAGGCCCCGCGCAGCACTTCCACGCGGTCGAAGAACACCAGGTCCTGGGTTGCCCAGTTGCCCAGCGAATAGTTGTTTCGCGGAATCGGCACACCGTCGTACTGCCAGTCATCAATCTGGAAGCCACGCGAGGTCACGACCACGCCCGGGCCAATGCCCTGTGCCCCGACAATGCCGGTGGTGTGGTTAAGCGCGTCCTGCAAGTCGGTGATGCCCTGGTCATCCAGTTGTTTGCGCGTAATGACGGTGACCGACTGCGGGATCTCCTTGAGGGTGTGCGTGCCTTTGCCCAGGGTCACCGCGCGGGCGGCATAGGAACCTGTGCCTTCGCTGGTGGCATCCACAAAGTTGTCGGTGATGCTGGTGCTGCCCAGCTCCATGACGTCGCTGCCCAGGTTGCCGGGTGCCACACTGAAATGGCCCTCGGCGGAAACCCGCAACTGCAAACCGCTACCGGCCAGCGCAGCTTGCATGGCCTGCTCGGCACTCATCTGGCCAACCACGGCAGGTGCCTGCTTGCCGCGCACCAGTGCAGGCTCCAGCGCGATGATGTGGCCGCTCTGGCTGGCGATGCGGTTGAGCGTGTGGGCCAGGCTGGCGGGTGGTAGGTCGAACATCTGGGTGTGCGCCTGGGCAAGCACGTTGAAGCTGGCCAGGGCGGCGACCAGGGGCAGGGCGCGGGGCAAGGGGTTGTACACGGATTACTCCCGAATGAAGTGGCTGTCAGGAGGTATGTGGGACGAGCAAAGAAAACTTGCCACGATTGCGAATGATTTTGATAAATATTTTTATCAATCCGTTTTCAGGTCGATCAGCATCAGCCACGGGCCATAGCGCTCCACGCTGATGGGCAGGGCTTCGGCCAACGCCTTCAACGCCTGCTGTGGCTGGTCCAGAGGAAAGACGCCTTGTACCCTCAGATCGCGTGCTGCAGGGGAGAGCCGGATGTAGCCACGCTGGTAGGGGCGCAGCGCGTCGACCACCCGATACAGAGGCTCGTCGAGGACTTCCAGGCGGCCCTCCAGCCATGCGGCACGCTGCTGTTGCTCGCCTGTCAGCCGCTCGATGGTGCTATCGCGCAGCAGGGCAGCCTGCCCCTGCTGCAGGCTCGGCCGACTGACCATCGGCCAGGCTGGCGCGAACACTGTGCTGCAGCACCACGACCCGGGTGGCGTCCTGCTCCTGGCTGACCAGAAAGCGTGTCCCTAATGCCTGCACTTGCCCTTGCGCGGTGCGCACGCGCAAGGGGCGCAGCGGATCGCGCGCAACCTGAATCAGCAACTCGCCGTGACGCAGCACCAGAAGACGCTGCCCGGCATCAAACTGCACGTCGACCGCACTGGCGCTGTTCAGGCTCAGGCGGCTGCCGTCTGCCAAGGTAAAGCTGCGTCGCTCGCCACGGCCTGTGTGCAAGTCGGCCAGCCAGCCTTGGGTGGTGTCGCTGCGCCATCCACCCCATAGCGTCGCGCCGAACAGCCCAAGGCTTGCCATGGCGCCAAGTACGTCACGGCGTGAGCGGGTAGGTTGCATCAGCAACCGGCGTGCCTCTGCGGCCTGGCCGGGGGCCCGTTGATCCAGGGCGTGCAACGCAGCCAGCGGATGGCCAAGGCGTTGCTCCAGGCGGTTCCAGGCCTGTTGGTGGGCGGGGTCCTGCTGTAGCCAGAGCCGGACCCGTTGCAGCAGCGCCGGGTCCGGCGTGGCGGCCCTGAGCTCGACCATCCAGTCGATGGCTTGCTCGCTGACCGGGTCGAGGGCTGGCCTGCTCATGCCTGCACCTCGCACAGGTAACACTGGCGCAGGGCCTGCTTCATGTAGCGGCTGACAGAGCGCTCGCTGATCTTTAGCTTTGCGGCGATGTCGGCGTAGTGCATGCCGTCAAGCTGGCTGTAGAGAAAGGTGGCTTTGACGACTGCTGGCAAGCCGTCCAGTGCCTGATCGATGCTCACCAAGGCCTCGATCAGCAGCAGTTGCTCCTCGGCCGATGGCGCTACGGCCTCCGGCAGCCGCGCCAGATGTTCCAGATAGGCTTGTTCAAGCTGGCGACGGCGATGGCGGTCGAAGATCAGCCGACGGGCAATGACGGTGAGGTAGGCGCGAGGCTGCTGGATGCTGTCTGGGTCGACACGTGCGCCGAGCATCTGGCAGAACGTTTCGGCGGCGGTGTCCTCGGCGTCGGCGTGGTTGCGCAGGCGTTTCTGGATGTGCTGGAGCAACCAGCGATGGTGGTCGCTGAAGAAAAAGCCCAGTTTACGGGTCGATGTGCTGTCCAACGCCTGGCTTCCGGTTGTTAGTGTGAATCGTTCTCAATGGTAGCCGGGTCGTTTGATTTCCTGCAATGGGGCGGTGCGCAGAACCGAAGGTGCCGCTACGTGGGTAGCGGCACTGCGGCACCCTTCAGGCTGCGGCCTGGCAACCGGTAAACAGTTTTTTGCCCAACGCGTGTGCGTGGTGCAGATGGGCGGCCTGGTCAGGCCCTTCGCTGTCGTCCAGCAATGTGGAACTGAGCACTTCGGCACCGCAATAGTCGAAGATGCCATGCTCGATCTGTACGCGCATCGCCTCGCCATAGCCATGCCGTTCGAAGGTGCCTGCATCGGCACCTGCCACACCGATCAGGTGGACTTTCATGCCGCGCAATTTCTTGACCGTGGTGCCCCCTTCATAGTCGAACGCCCAGCCGTTGCTGAATACCCGCTCGACCCAGCCCTTCATCAAAGCAGGCAGCGACCACCAATAAATCGGATAAACAAGCACCAGGGCATCGGCGCGTTCGATGCGTGCCTGCTCGTTGAGTACATCGGCAGGCGGTGCAGCCAGCCGGCGATGCACGGCATGGTCTGCCAGGCCAAAGCGGGGGTCGAAACCTTCGCTGGCCAGGTCGGCGATTTCGCTGCTGTGGCCTTCGCTGGCCAAGCCGTCGGCAACCTGTCGGGCCAGTGCGTGGGTGAGGGATTGCGGGTCATGATGGCCGATAACGATCAGAGCGTGCATGGTGGCTCTCCAATGAAGGGTGCAGGGTTGCCTTGAGCGCTATATACTCAAGGTAAGTTACGTTTAGTAAGTTACTTTTGGTAGGTAATCAATGTCAAGCGATGATCAAGCACGTTCACGCAAGCGCCTGAGCCGCGACGAACGACGCCGGCAGTTGCTGGATGTGGCCTGGCAACTGGTACGGGAGGAGGGTACCGATGCCTTGAGCCTGGGCCGCCTGGCCGAACAGGCGGGGGTGACCAAGCCGGTGGTTTACGACCATTTCGAGACCCGCAACGGGCTGCTGGTGGCGCTGTACCAGGAATACGATACGCGCCAGTCGCAGATGCTGGCGCAGGCCTTGGCCAACTGTGAAACCCGCCTGGTCAGCCGTGCCCGGGTGATTGCCGAGGCCTACGTGGACTGCGTGGTGAGCCAGGGCCGGGAGATACCCGGGGTGTCGGCAGCGCTGGCCGGCTCGCCGGAAATGGAGGCGCTGAAGCGGGCCTATGAGCAGCCGTTTCTGGACAAGTGCCGCGACGCCTTGGCCGAGTTTTCGCCCAGCGGCAAAGTAGGGGTTGCCGGCATGCGCCTGCTGGTGGGGGCGGCAGATGCGTTGTCCCAGGCGGCTGCGGCAGGGGAACTGGAGGCCGGGCAGGCCAAGGCTGAATTGCAGGCGGCAATCGTGGCTATGGTTGAGCGGCAGGGGAAGGTTTGAGATTGTCGAGGCAGATGCAGTTTCTGTAGGCGCAGCCTTGTGCTGCGAAAGGGCCGGCATCGCAAAAGATGGTCTGTGGCTTTAACGGCCTCTTCGCAGCGCGGATGCCTTTGAAATCGCTCAGGCGATTACACAGGTAGGCTCTGGTACGGCAGGCTCATCCCCCGGGCTGCGCTCGAACTGGCGCTTGTACTCGCGGCTGAACTGCGAGGTGCTCTGGTAGCCCACCCGGTGCGCCGCCTGCGCCACCCCCAGGCCCTCGCCGATCAGCATCTGCTGCGCTTTCAGCAGCCGCAAGCGCTTGAGGTACTGCATCGGGGCCATGTCGGTGCAGCGCTTGAAGTGTTCATGGAAGGTCGAAACGCTCATGTTGGCCCGCGCGGCCAGTGCCTCCACACTCAGCGGCTCGGCGTAGTGTTCGCGCAGGTGGGCGAGGGCGGCGCCGATGCGGGCGAAGTGCCCTTGTTGCTCCACCAGTGCTCGCAACACACCGGCCTGCGGGCCACGCAGCGCGGTATACAGCACCTCGCGTACGCGCGCCGGGCCCAATACCTTGGCGTCCAGCGGGGCCTGCAGGCACTGCAGCAGCCGTTCCACACTGTCGCGCATAGGCGCATCCAGCGCGGCCGAGGTCATCGATTGGGGTGTTTGTGCCTGCACGGCAGCGTCCGGCGCCAGGTCCATGCTCTGCACCAGTTCACTTAGCACGGCACGGTCTATGTCCACTGCCACGCCCAGCAATGGCGCGTCAGGGGTGGCGAAGGTTTCGCACATGAACGGCACCGACAAAGCCTGCACCAGATAATGCCCTGCACCGTACTCCAGCGTGCGTGGCCCCAGGCGCGCAAGCTTGCTGCCCTGGGCCAGGATCATCAGGCTGGGTTCATAGATTTGCGGGCTGCTGGCCACGTAGTGGTCCCAACTCAGCACCTGCACCTGGGGCAGGTACGTGGGCACGAAGCCTGGGCGCGTGGCGAGGCTGCGGATCAGCGTACAAAGCGGCGCATTGGCGTCGACGTGACGGGTCAGTTGCATGGTGAACCATGGGCAGAGAATCAGACAGCTTAATGATCGCAGGTTTAGGGCTTGGCGCCAGGTACAGGGTGCCATATTCGGAGAATAAGGCATGCATGCCGGAGAATCAGCCGTGGCCGAGACGTGGTTGGGCGCGCAGAATGCGCCGCCTGAATCGTTTCACTTCACTGCGAGGCCCAGCATGTATACAGCCATCGGTTACGCCGCCCAAACCGCTACCAGCCCCCTGGCCCCCATGACCTTCGAGCGCCGCAGCCCGCGCCCGGACGACGTCGCCATCGAGATCCTGTACTGCGGCGTGTGCCACTCCGACATCCATCAGGCACGCAACGAATGGGGCATTGCCGTGTACCCGCTGATGCCTGGCCACGAGATCATCGGCCGAGTCACGGCGGTGGGCGCCACGGTTACCGCGCACAAGGTCGGTGACCTGGTTGGTGTCGGCTGCATGGTCGACGCGTGCCGCCACTGTGAAGCCTGCGCCAAGGACCTGGAGCAATATTGCCTGGAAGGCCCGACCATGACCTACGCCACCCCGGACCGGGTTGATGGCAGCAACACCATGGGCGGTTACTCCAGCAGCATCGTGGTCAGCGAGCACTTCGTGCTGCGCATCCCGGCCGGTATGGACCTGCCCAGCGCCGCGCCTATCCTGTGCGCCGGCATTACCACCTATTCGCCGCTCAAGCACCACGGCGTTGGCCCGGGCCACAAGGTCGGTATCCTCGGCATGGGCGGCCTGGGCCACATGGGCATCAAGCTGGCCAAGGCCCTGGGCGCGGAAGTGACCTTGTTCACCCGCTCCCAGGCCAAGGCCGAGGAAGCCCGCCGCCAAGGTGCCGACCATGTGATCGTGTCCACCGACACCGAGCAGATGCGCGCCGCTGCCGGCCGTTTTGATTTCCTGCTCGACACCATCCCGGTGCAGCACGACCTCAACCCGTACCTGGAAACACTGAAGTTCGATGGTGTGCACATCCTGGTCGGCCTGATCGAACCGATCGACCCGGCGGTGCATGCGGCCAACCTGGTGATGAAGCGCCGGGTGCTGGCGGGGTCGTTGATCGGCGGCATCGCCGAGACCCAGGAAGTACTGGACTTCTGCGCCGAGCATGACATTCGTTGCGATATCGAACTGCTGGACATTCGCAACATCAACCAGGCGTATGAGCGGATGATCGCCGGTGATGTGAAGTACCGGTTCGTGATCGACATGGCCACGCTTCAGGGCTGATCGTTCGATTGCCTGTACCGGCCTCTTCGCGGGTTTACCCGCTCCCACAAGTACTGCACTGTTTTCGAATCTTGTGCGATCCCTGTGGGAGCGGGTTTACCCGCGAAGAGGCCGGTACAGGCAGTAAAAATCTTGGGGCTGTTACCAGACCATCCCCTTGTCCCACCCCTTCCAGAACAACCACCGCCGCACCTCGCCATGCGCCCCGGTGCCGATCTGCCACGCAGGCCGACCGCTCTCCAGCGCAATCACCGATACAATCCCCGCATGGCTCGCCGCCACCAGCGTGCGCCCGTCGGCGCTGATGTCCATCGCACTGATGGTGGAGCCCAGGTAATGCTGCCAGTGCTCCTTGCCATCCTCGCCAAACGCTCGCAGGTAGCCATAGGCATCACCCACAATGTACTCGCCATCGCGCGCCACCCCCGCATACACCCTTGCGCCATCCTGCACCAGCGGGGTACGTGGGTCCTGGCTGTAGTAGTCAGTCTCCAGCCCCGGTAAATCGGCAACGTTTACCCCCAGGGTGGCGCCGCTGTAGAAATGGCAGGCGTTGAGGGCCAAATGGTCACCCGCGCGGTTGAACAACGCAAAGTGGGGGTACTCGCTGCCAGGGCCGATGTTCGCCAGCGGCCTGAGTTGTTCGTCCAGCACCAGGTGCCGGCTGCCTTGCTCACCCACCACGATCAGCCGGCCATCCGCCGACACTGCCCCATGCTCCATGCTCAGCCCCAGGCTGATGTCGTCCGGGTCGGTGCCTTCGGCCAGCTCATCGAGCACGCGCGTTTGCTGCGGCAGCAGGCGAGTCGCCCCCTGAGTGGTCAGCACGAAGATACCTTCGGCACTCACCAGCAGCACGCGTTGGCCGTCCGGGAAGGGGATGAGTGCGGTCGGCGTGGGCGGCAGGTCGAACGGCTCGAACGGGTACCCCGACGGCAACCCCTCCAGCCCCGTTGGCCAAGCCAGGCGCTGCACCTGCGGGCCGCCCCAGCCGTCGGTCACTCGCACGCCCTCGGCATTGGCCAGGGCGAAATAGCGCCGGGCCGGGCAGCGGCCGAAGTGCTCGATGCCAATGACCGGGGTTACCCCATGCTGGTCGATACGCACCACCTGGCCCTTTTCGTATGGCATGCCGATGCGCGCCAGCAGGCTGCCGTCGTCCAGCAGCAGGACATGGCTGATCCCTTGGCCGTGGTCGTCGAGCAGCGGTATCAAGGGGTGATGCGCAGGTGGCCAGGCCTCGCGGAAGGCTTGGCGCTGCTGTGCGTCGACGCCAGGGCGATTGGCTGCCTGCAAGGCGGCCAGCCAGGCATCGAGCAGGTGGCCGGTGGCGGGCATCTGTGGCTCTGCGAGGTGATCCCAGCCTTGCGCATGGCCTTGCGCGACGTAGTCGTTGACGGCCTGGGCATAGGCGATGACCGCCTGCTGCCACTGCTGCTGGGGGTGCTGCTTGTCCATGAGCGGATCGGGCTCCTTGTTGCACACGCGTTTCACACAAAGCGCGCATGGTACTCCTTCTGCCTGCCTTGCGGTTGTGAGGCCCTGGCTTGACGCGTACCATGCCGTGCATTCCTATCAATAACAGCGCGCACGTCGCCCCCCTGCAAGCGGGTGGCTGGCGTGCGACCTGTTGCCTTGTCTGCGGAGAAGCGTTGCCCACCCATGAACGGACCCATACCCACCCACCTTCCGCCCACGGCGGGCAGCGGCAGTTGGCTGAGCGTCATCGCCCTGGCCCTGGCGGCCTTCATCTTCAACACCACCGAGTTCGTCCCGGTGGCGCTGCTCAGTGACATTGGCCGCAGCTTCGACATGAGCACCGCCCAGGTCGGCCTGATGCTGACCATTTATGCCTGGGTGGTGGCGCTGGCGTCGCTGCCGATGATGCTGCTGACCCGCAACATCGAGCGGCGGCGCCTGCTGCTGTTCGTGTTCCTGGTGTTCATTGTCAGCCACTTGCTGTCGTGGCTGTCGCAGAGCTTTGCCATGTTGCTGGTCAGCCGTATCGGCATTGCCCTGGCGCATGCGGTGTTCTGGGCCATTACCGCCTCGCTGGCGGTGCGCGTGGCGCCACCCGGCCAGCAGGCCAAGGCGCTGGGCCTGCTGGCCACCGGCACCACCCTGGCCATGGTTTTGGGCATTCCGCTTGGCCGTGTGGTGGGCGAGGCGCTGGGCTGGCGCGTGACCTTTCTCAGCATCGCCGGGGTGGCGCTGGCCACCATGCTGTGCCTGATGAGGTCGCTGCCACTGCTGCCTAGCCAGAACTCCGGCTCGTTGCGCAGCCTGCCGGTCCTGTTCAAGCGCCCGGCGCTGGTGATTACCTACCTGCTGGTGACGCTGGTGATTACCGCGCAGTTCACCGCCTACAGCTACATTGAACCCTTTGCCCTGCACGTGGCGCAGATTGGCGGTGAGCGCACCACGCTGTTGTTGCTGCTGTTTGGCGGCGCCGGGGTATTCGGCTCGTTGCTGTTCAGCCGCTACAGCGACCGTTTTCCCCATGGTTTCCTGGTGGGTTCGATCGGCTTGCTCGCCGCGTGCCTGTTGCTGATGTTGCCGCTGTCGGGCAACTTTTATGCGTTTGCAGTGCTGAGCATGTTCTGGGGCGTGGCCATCCTCAGTTTCAGCCTGTCGCTGCAATCCAAGACCCTGAAGCTGGCATCCGATGCCACCGATGTGGCCATGGCGCTGTTCTCGGGTATCTACAACATCGGGATTGGTGGCGGTGCACTGCTGGGCAGTATTGTCAGCAGCCAGATGGACGTAGCCGACATCGGCCTGGTGGGCGGTAGCGTGGCGGTGGTGGGGCTGGTGCTGGCCGTTGCCAGTACCCGGCGCTACCGCGAGGCGCTGACGCACTGACCCAAGCCCTGCGCGATCTTCTGTAGGAGCGGCCTTGTGTCGCGATGGGCCGCAAAGCGGCCCCGGCAATTTCAACTGCGAAGCTGAAATCCTGGGACCGCTTTGCGGTCCATCGCGACACAAGGCCGCTCCTACAGGTCCCCGTAGACCTGAGGGAACAATTCAGGCCAGTACCGCAGCCCAGGCAGAAATCAACAGCACCGCCGCCAATACCTGGTTCAACAGCTGCAACCGCCGCGGTGCCTGCAACCACCGGGCGCTGCCCACCCCCAGCACTGCCCATGCTGCCATGCACGGCAGGGCAATCAGCAAGAACACCAGCGCCAACTGCCACACCGGCAACGACGGCGCGCCAAATACCCCGACCACCGCCACGCCCATCAACCACACCTTGGGGTTCACCACCTGCAACGATGCGGCGCTGAAAGCACTGAACCCTTGCGCCGTAGCTGCCTGCAGCGGAGCGGCGGCACTGCGCAGCATCTTCCACGCCAGCCCGCTCAGCCATAACACCCCGGCCCAGGCTCATCAGCTGTTGCGCCAAAGGGTGGCGTAGCAGCAGTTCACCCAACCCCAGCCCGACCATCAACACAATCGCCGCCGCCGCACCACAGGCTGCCACGATGGGCGCCAGGCTTGCGCGCAAACCCGCGCGTGCGCCATGGGCCAGGATCAACAGGTTGGTCGGCCCCGGGCTGATGCTGGACACCAGGGCGAACAAAATGAATGGCAACAACGACTGCGACATGGTTCAGGGCTCCGGAATTCAAAGC
This sequence comes from Pseudomonas sp. MM223, assembly GCA_947090765.1. NCBI lineage: Bacteria > Pseudomonadati > Pseudomonadota > Gammaproteobacteria > Pseudomonadales > Pseudomonadaceae > Pseudomonas > Pseudomonas sp. MM223. Next base: position 2,517,026 of record OX352322.1, read on the forward strand.
ACCATGTTCGCTGCCGGCAGGCGCTCAGTCTGGAAGGTTTGAGCAGCGCCTGCGGTAGTCGGCCGGGGTCAGCCGGTAGGCCCGGCGGAACCAGCGCCCCAGGTGGCTCTGGTCGGCAAAGCCCAATGCCACGGCCACTTCGGCAGGCGTCTGGCCTTGGGCGAGCAGGCGCCGTGCCCGGGCCAGGCGCAGCTGGATCAGGTAGGCATGCGGTGCAATGCCGAAAGCGGCCTTGAACGCGCGGGTCAGGCGAAAGCGGTCGATGCCGCAAGCCTGGGCCAAGTCCTCCAGGCCGATGTCGCGCTCCAGGTTAGCGTGCAGGAAGTCCTGAGCGCGCTGTGCAGTCAGCGGCAGGCGCGGGTCGGGGTTGATGCGTTGGCGCCAGTGCATGTGGCGGGTCAGGCAGGCCAGCAGGTCGTCCATGGCCGTTTGCCGGACGATGCGCAATTCCTGGTCGTGCACCGCCCGGAAGGCCAGGGCGGTGGCACGCGCCAGGCGTTCGTCGTGGCACAGGGTATCGGCAAAGCTGGGCAGGCTGTTGCCGGGTGCGTGCTCGAACAGCGCCCGCAGCTGTTGGTCGAGCCAGGCAGGCTCCAGGTACAGCGTGGAATAGGTGAAGCCTTCTTCGGTGGGCGCCAGGCCATCGTGGATGTCGCCAGGCTCCAGCAAAAATACCTGCCCCGGTGTGCTACGGTGGCGTACCCGGCGGCAGTTGAACTGCTGCACGCCCTGTTCGGTCACGCCGACCAGGAAGCTGTCGTGCCAGTGCGGGTCGTAGGCATGCCCGACGAAGTGCGCACGGACCGACTCGATGCCGGTGTCGGCGTCTTGCTTGAGGTCGATCCAGTTGCTCATGAACGTGTGCCGTCAGGGTAAACGGCTACCTTAGCGCAACCCCAGGGCTCAGTCTGGAACGATTGTGCAGCCGTTGGTCAGTGCCCGATGGCGCAGGGCCTCGAAGCGCTCACGCAGCCACAGGTGCAATTGCGAAACCGCCGGTGTGAGCTGCTTGCGATGCGGGCATACCAAGGTGACCGGGGTAGGTTCGCCTAGCAATTCGGGCAGGATGATTTCCAGCTCACCGGCCGCAATGTTGGCACTGACATCCAGCCACGACTTGTAGACGATACCTTCGCCTTGAATGGCCAGGCGGCGGATGACGTCGGCATCGTCACTGATCAGCGGCCCGCGCACCTGGAAGGTACGGTTGCCCAGCTGCCACTTGTCGTAAACCCGGTTGTGTTGCATGTACAACAGGCAGGCGTGCTGGTGCAGAGCGTCGGGGCTGAGCGGGTGACCATGGCGGGCCAGGTAGTCGGGTGAGGCGACCAGCACTCTGCGGTTCCATTCGGCCAATGGCAGGGCAATGTAGTTGGCATCCTGGTTGAGGCCATAGCGGATGGCCACATCCACCGGGTCGCGGTTGAGGTCGGCAATCTGGTCGGACAAGAAGAAGCGCAGCTGCAATGCGGGGTGCTCGCGGCGGAAGGCGCTGAGCCAAGGCAGCAGCATGTTGCGGCCCATGTCGGAAGGTGCCGATACCTGCAGGGTGCCGCGCAGGGTATTGGGGCTGCCATGCAAGTCTTCATGGCCCTGGCGTAGGCTCTCCAGCACATTCAGTGCGGTGGGCAGGTAGCGCTCGCCCTCGGCGGTGAGGCGCAGGCTGCGAGTGGTGCGGGCGAACAGGCGTACATCCAGGTCGCGCTCCAGGCGCTTGATTGCCGCAGCCACCTGGCCCGGCAGCAGGCCTGCTTCATGGGCCGCGGCGGTAAAGCTGCCCAGCACGCTACTACGGGCGAACAGTTCGAGGTCGGTGATGCGCAGCATTTTCACTCCAGCGATGAAAGTGTTGCTGTATTTTCCCACTTTTTCTTTTTTACGGGAAATATAAGATGCTCGGCACATTCCCTGTTCATTGCTGGAGTTGTTGCATGGATACCGTCTCGCTGGCCAAGCGCCGCTACACCACCAAAGCCTACGATGCCTCACGTCGCATTCCCCAGGCCACTGTCGATGCCCTGCTCGAACAACTGCGCCACAGCCCGTCGTCGGTCAACTCCCAGCCCTGGCACTTCATCGTCGCCGATACTGCTGAAGGCAAGGCCCGCCTGGCCAAGAGCACTACTGAGGGTTATGCCTACAACACGCCGAAGCTGCTCGATGCGTCGCACGTGATCGTGTTCTGCACCCGCACCGAAATGACTGAAGCGCACCTGAACAGCGTGCTCGATCAAGAGGCTGCCGATGGCCGTTTCCGTGATGAGCAAGCACGTGCCGGGCAGAACCAGAGCCGCCGTCACTACGTCAACCTGCACCGCTACGACCACAAGGATGTGCAGCACTGGATGGAAAAGCAGACCTACCTGGCCTTGGGCACGGCGTTGCTGGGGGCTGCGGCACACGGTCTGGATGCAACACCGATCGAGGGCTTCGACAGCAAGATCCTCGATGCCGAGCTGGGGCTGCGTGAGCGTGGCTTTACCAGCGTGGTGATACTCAGCCTGGGTTATCGCAGCGAGACGGACTTCAATGCTGGCCTGAACAAGTCGCGGTTGCCGGCTTCGCAAGTGTTCACCTTCCTGTAAGGCTGCCGGGGCGCTTTGCGGCTGCGAGTTGAAACTGTTCAACGTTTCGGGGGCCGTCCGCGCTGTGGGAGCGGACTTCTCGCCGGGCAGCCGCATGTTCTAGCGCGTATTCACCACAATGCCGCCGCTGCCGTCGTCAGCACCCGGCCAAACACTGCCAGTGCCTTGTCCACTTCGGCTTCGGTGCTGAAACGCCCGATGCTCAAGCGCACACTGTTGCGTGCCTGGCACTCATCCAGCCCCAGTGCCAGCAGCACATGCGAGGCGGCGTTGCTCGCCGAGTTGCAGGCCGAGGTGGTGGACAATGCCGGCTCGCTGGCCAGTGCCGCACTATTAAAGCCCTTGCTGTCGATGCACAGGTTCAGGGTATGGGGGATGCGTTGGCTGGCGCAGCCGTTCAGGGTAACGCCGGGTAACGCCAGCAGGCCTTCGCGCAGGCGCGTTGCCAGTTGTTCAAGGCGCTGGTGCTCGCTGTCACCAGGTTGGCCGGCCAGGGCAAAGGCACTGCCCATGCCCGCGATCTGGTGGGTCGCCAAGGTACCGGAGCGCAGGCCCTGCTCATGGCCGCCGCCGTGCATCTGCGCACGCATCAGCGCACGGGCGCGTGGCCCGACATACAGCGCGCCGATGCCTTTTGGCCCGTAAACCTTGTGCGCCGAGAACGACATCAAGTCCACGGCCATCGCGTTCAGGTCGATGGCCAGCTTGCCCACGGCCTGTGCGGCATCCACGTGCAGCAGTGCACCATGGGCACGCACCCGCTCGCCAATTGCAGCAAAATCGGTGACCGTGCCCAGCTCGTTGTTCACCGCCATCAGCGATACCAGACGGGTGTCGGCGCGTAACGCTGCCTGCACGCTTGCGGGCTGGATCAGGCCGGCGGCATCCGGCGCCAGGCGCGTGACGGCCCAGCCTTGGCGCTCCAGTTCGGCCACCGTGTCGAGCACGGCCTTGTGTTCCAGCTGGCTGGTGATCAGGTGCCCGGGTTGGCCTATGCCTTGGGCAATGCCTTTGAGTGCCAGGTTGTTGGACTCGGTCGCGCCCGAGGTCCAGACCAGATGCCCGGCTTGCGCGCCGACGCGCTCGGCCACCTGCTGGCGGGCTTGCTCCACTGTCTGGCGCGCCGCCTGGCCGTAGGCGTGGCCACTGGACGCCGGGTTGCCGAAGTTGGCCTGGCTGCCAAGGCAGGCAAGCATGGTTTCAATGACCCGATCGTCGACGGGGGTGGTGGCGGCGTAATCGAAGTAGAGCGGGGCGCTTGGCATGTGGGGCAGGTCCATGTCTGTCGCCGTGGAATCGGCGATTAATGGGGGAAGCTTATCTGCCATGCGAGAGATATTTTTCGCTTCCCGCAGCTTTGATCTCAACGGGTTGGGAAAAATTTTCTATCCATTGAACTGTTTGTAGGTTTTTTTCTGCTGGGTTCAAGGGGCCGATGAACAGCCCCTCGCAAGCGTCATCAGGCGGGCTCCAGGGCTTTCTCTTCTTCGGCTACCACGCGTTCGCACAATTCGGTTATCTGCTCGCGCATCCAGCGGTTGGCCGGGTCCTGGTCAGTGCTTTCATGCCAGTACAGGTGCGTCTCCAGTGCAGGCACATCCACCGGTAGCGGCTGGTAACGCAATTGATGGCGGCGAGCGAAACGCTCGGGAACGGTCATCGCCATGTCGGTCTGCTGCAACACCTGCGAAGCCATCAGGTAATGCTGCGAGCGCAGGGCGACCTTGCGTTGAACACCCATCTTGCCCAGCGCCAGGTCGACGTAACCCAGGCCATTGCGGCGGCTGGAGATATGGATATGGGTCATGCCCAGGTAGCTGTCGAGGGTCAGCTTGCTGTCGGCTAGCGGGTGGCCCTGGCGCAGGGCGCAGACATAGCGGTCCTGCATCAGCTTGACGTGGCGTACCTGCGGGTCGGTGTTCAGCGGCGCGTCGATGGCAAAGTCCAGGCGGCCGGCGGCGAGTTCCTTGGTGGTCTCGCGGCGCTTGCACAGGAAGCTTTCGATCAGCACGGCAGGCGCCAGGCGCCGTAGGCGCTGGAACAGCGGCGGCAGGATGACCGCCTCGGTCAGGTCGGTCATGCTGATGCGGAAGGTCTTGTTGGCCTGCTGCGGGTTGAAAATACGGCTTTCCTGCACCGACGTACGCAACAGTGCCAAGGCGTTGCGCACCGGGCCGATGATGTTCTGCGCCATGGGCGTGGGCACCATGCCTTGTGCGGTGCGCACGAAAAGCGGGTCGTTGAAGGTTTCGCGCAGCCGCGAAAGGGCGTTGGAGACCGCCGGCTGGGTAATGCCGACAATTTGCCCGGCGCGGGTCAGGTTGGCTTCGGTGTAGATCGCATCGAACACGATGAACAGGTTCAGGTCGACCTTGCTGAGGTTCATGGGCGCCGCTCTTTGTTGGAATTATTGGCCGATCATATATCGGTTATGAATGTTTATACACGCGGAAAATAGACTAGGTGGATGGGGGCTTGCTGCTCTAGGCTCTGGCCCATGTACTCCGAACCGTGAAGGTAGCCCCGATGGATTTCGCCTATTCGCCCAAGGTCCAGGCACTGCGCGAGCGCGTTACTGCGTTCATGGACGCCTATGTCTACCCCGCCGAAGCCGTGTTCGAGCGCCAGGTTGCCGAGGGCGACCGCTGGCAGCCCACTGCAATCATGGAAGAACTCAAGGCCAAGGCCCGCGCCGAAGGGCTGTGGAACCTGTTCTTGCCCGAATCGGAGTACGGCGCCGGCCTGAGCAACCTGGAATACGCCCCGCTGGCGGAAATCATGGGCCGCTCGCTGCTCGGGCCAGAGCCGTTCAACTGCTCGGCGCCAGACACCGGCAACATGGAAGTGCTGGTGCGCTATGGCAGCGAAGCGCAGAAACGCCAGTGGCTGGAGCCGTTGTTGCGCGGCGAGATCCGTTCGGCGTTTGCCATGACCGAGCCGGACGTGGCCTCCTCGGACGCGACCAACATGGCCGCCACTGCCGTGCGTGACGGCGACGAATGGGTCATCAACGGCCGCAAGTGGTGGACCTCCGGCGCCTGCGACGCGCGCTGCAAGGTCATGATCTTCATGGGCCTGTCCAACCCTGAAGGGTCACGCCACCAGCAACATTCGATGGTGTTGGTGCCCACCGATGCGCCGGGCGTGAAGATCGTCCGCCCGCTGCCGGTGTTCGGCTATGACGATGCCCCTCATGGCCACGCCGAAGTGCTTTTCGAGAACGTACGGGTGCCCTATGAAAACGTGCTGCTTGGCGAAGGCCGCGGCTTCGAGATTGCCCAGGGGCGACTTGGCCCGGGGCGTATCCACCACTGCATGCGCTCGATCGGCATGGCCGAGCGTGCGCTGGAACTGATGTGCAAGCGCTCGGTGGAACGTACGGCTTTTGGCCGGCCACTGGCACGGCTGGGCGGCAACGTCGACAAGATCGCCGACTCGCGTATGGAAATCGACATGGCCCGGCTGCTGACGTTGAAAGCGGCGTACATGATGGACACCGTCGGCAACAAGGTGGCCCGCAGCGAGATCGCGCAGATCAAGGTGGTGGCACCGAACGTGGCATTGAAGGTGATCGACCGGGCAATCCAGATACATGGCGGGGCAGGGGTGAGCGGCGATTTCCCGCTGGCCTACATGTACGCCATGCAGCGCACCCTGCGCCTGGCCGACGGGCCGGATGAAGTGCACCGGGCGGCGATTGGCAAGTATGAAATTGGCAAGTATGTGCCGATGGAGATGCTGCGAAGCGGGCGATAGAGGGTTCATACCGCAAGTTCAGGGAAACTTGTAGGACGCTTCTGATTCTCTGTCCCTACCGCTTGAGGTCGCCCCGTGGGTGTTAGGTTTCTAACCCTGTCCACCCACAGGGAGCTTGAAGATGCGCGTCAGTCTAGAGGGAAAAGGTCAGGCGGTAGATGGCGATCTGACCACAACGGGTGCTATCTGCATTGCAACGGGCGCAGGCTATCTCGACGAAGGCCGAATGGTGCTCCGTGAAGGCGACCAGACCACGCCATGCCCTATTTGTGGCCAGGTGGGGACTGTCGCCGAAGGTGTGGATCACTTCATATCCGATGGCCAGCGGGTGGCCATGGACGGGGCGCTGGTTGTCTGTGGTTGTTCCCCAGGCAGCAACCGGGTAGTCGCGCCACTGTATGAAGCCCCGCCCTCCCTGTATTCCAGTGCAGGGCGTGCCAATACCCACGTTGCCGAGCCATCACCCTCCGTCTACCCCGAGCGTTTTTCCCAACCCGTAATAGGCACATTGCCCAGTACGCTGGAGCCTGGCTTCTACGTTGTGCCTCGACGCATGTCGTTCCCCGAGGTACTGCTGCAACTGGCCGAGCACGATGCCACATTGCCGATCTCCCGGTTGCAGCGGCTCAACCCGACGTTTGAGCAAGGCTTCAAGGCCGGGGAAATCTTCGTTATCGGTGACCCTGACAACGCAAATGCCTGTACACGCGAAGAGGGACAACTGATGGCGGCTGCCCAGCATGCACGCCGCGCACTGGAGGTGCTCGACTTCGCCGAAGCGGATTTCATGATGGAGCACCAGGCCGAAATTGCCGGTTTGCTCAGCAGTGCCAGCCTGTCCATGGGCGTGGGCAAGGACATGTTGGATCAAGGTTTAAGACAGGTCAGTCATACATTGACCAGTATCGAGCAGTTGCACCAGCGGGAGTTCATGCGCCACGGCCACTTGAACAGCCCGGGCTTTTTCGCTGAACGGCGGCGGCTTCTGCAGCAGCTGGATGGCCAGTTGAAAACGGCATTTCTGAACAAGCAGTTGAACCTGGGGAACTATGAGCGCTTGAGGAAGAGCTTGAATATTTCGACCAGGAGCCTGGTGCATCACTGGTCAAAGGCCGGTGGTCCGGGGCAGATTCCGGGGTATGCGACGCATCTGGATAAGGTGGCGCGGCTCAGTAAGTACCTTCAATATGGAGGCCACGCTGCAATAGGGCTGGGCGGAGCTTCCTCATATTTAAAAGTGCAGGAAGTGTGTCAGGCCGGTGAAGCTGGTGATTGTAAAAAGGTACGTTTCACTGAGACGGGTAGCTTCGCAGGGAGTTTGGGGGGAGGCATACTTGGCGCTTGGGGGGAGGTGCTGTTGCAACTGCTCTATGCGGTGTTTTCGCGATCGGTACTGCTGGATTTGGTGTGCCGGTATGCGGGGTTGTCATCGTTGGCGCCGGTTCTGCGGCAGGCTCAACTGGCATTGGCGCGTTCGGTGAGAAGGCTGGTGAGGTGCTTTATGAGGTGATAGATGATTGACTTCGAAAGTTGGCCGCCTCTGCTTAAATTAGCTTTTCTGATTGTCCCGTTTGTCACTGGATTTTCAGGTCTTGCTATAAATGTGCAGATTGCAATGTCCCGTGATTTTCAGGTCGCTTTGTCAGCGATCACAAGCAACCCATACTTGGAGCGAATGAAGCCCGTTTGGGGAGGTGGAAGTTTGAGGTCTCGCTGTCTGTTGATGAGTGCAGTTAGCGCTTTAGTCACGTTCCCTAAGCTTCATATGCACATGGGTTGGCTTGATAAAGACGAAGTTAATGATTTTCCGCCGTGCGTGAGACGAAAACTGGTTGTAGCCCTGTGGTTGATTTTTCTTGCGTTGCTTTGGTCATTGATGGGTTATTTTGTGATCAAAAGTTGAAATTTTCGCATAGGCGGGGGTTCATGCGCCATGGCTACTTAAATAAGTCGGGTCTCTTTGTCGAGCGCAGGAAGTTGCTGCTGCCACTGGCTGTCTAGCGGAAAGTGGCATTGCTTAACCATGCTGGTGCCAGCGGTATGGCTGGTGGGGGCTGGGGGAAAGTTTGGTGAGTCGGTAGGCGAGTTTATTTACGAGGCAACAAGTGATCGACATTACTGATTGGCACCCACTCGCTAAAGTGGCGATTCTACTAAGTCCTTTTGCTATAGGCATACCAGGGATAGTCCTTAGTGTTGTCACGACGTTGACCCAAGATTATGACGTCGCCTGCTCAGCCATCACGAGTAACCGCTATTTTGAAAGCATCAAGCGTGCGTGGGGTTCTGGGTCATTTAAGTGGCGCTGGATGACACTTTCTACGGTAAGTGGGTTAGTTGCATTCCCGTGGCTAGCACTGCGAATGGGTCAACTGGATGCTGGCGAGTTAAATGCGTTTCCGCAGAAGCTTAAACGAAGGTTGAGGGTTTCAGCCTGGCTAAGCATGACTGGATTCATCTGGATGGTGATTGTATGGGCGTTATTTAAGGTCAAGTAGTGGAAATCAGACCCGCATCTGCGGGTCTTCCTCTTTCTGGCTGACCGTACAATCGGCATTTGAAGGCTGCTCTGGCGAAGAATCCACGACCGTCGCTTTCTCCCCCCGCGTCTTGACCAACGAAACCACCACCCCACCCAGCAACAACCCGAATGTCACCCCCAACGACAGCAGCGCCGGCACCTTGCCCACCATGCCGTGGTAGAAAATCTTGCAGCCAATAAAGATCAACACCAGCGCCAACGCATACTTGAGGTACACAAACCGGTGCATCAACGCCGACAGCGCGAAGTACAGCGAGCGCAACCCAAGGATGGCAAAGATGTTCGAGGTGTAGACAATGAACGGGTCCTGGGTAATGGCAAAAATCGCCGGCACGCTGTCGACGGCAAATACAAGGTCGGCCAGCTCGATCAGCACCAGCGCCAGGAACAACGGGGTGGCATAGCGCAGTGCCTTGCTGTGCCCGGGCGGGGTCTGGCGTACGAAGAAGTGCGAGCCGTGGATCTGGTCGGTGACCCGCATGTGCCGGCGCACGAACTTGATGATCGGGTTGTTGGCAAGGTCCGGGTGGCTGTCTTCTTTCGACAGCGCCATCTTCACCCCGGTAAACAGCAGGAAGGCACCGAAGAGGTACAGCACCCAGGCAAAGTTCTGCACCAGTGCAGCGCCCACGCCGATCATGATCGCCCGCAGGAACACCACCCCGAGGATGCCCCAGAACAGCACGCGGTGCTGGTAGCGGCGGGGGATGGCGAAGTAGCTGAAGATCATCGCCATGACGAACACGTTGTCCATCGACAGCGATTGCTCGACCAGGAAGCCGGTGTAGAACTCCAACGCCGACTGCGCGCCCAGCTGGTACCACACCCCGGCGCCGAACAGTACGCCGACGCTGAAGTAGCCTGAATACAGCAGCAGGCTTTCGCGCATTTCGATTTCCCGGTCGTGGCGGTGCAGCACACCCAGGTCGAGCACCAGCAAACCGATGACGATGGCCATGAACACCAGCCACAACCAGGCGCTGGTACCGAGAACAGGGGTGGTGAGGAATGCTTGCAGAGCTGTCATGAGCCCCTCCTTGAATGTCGACGTTGCATGGCAACAGTGATCCGACATGGCGGCTTGGCAGCCGTCAGAGGGGCCCGGTATCACATGAGTTTGAGCCTAGACCCGTTTGCCAGTGATGCCGAATGGGGAGCTGTTACATTTCTTTGCCAAGGCCCCTGTAGCAGCAGCCTTGTGCTGCGAAGAGGCCCGTATGGGCAATACATCTGTGCAAGGTTTGCCGGCCTCTTCTCAGCGCAAGGCTGCTCCTACAAGGATGTGTGCAGTGTTTGGATCAATAAACCCACACCTCTACACGACGGTTACGCAGCCGCCCTTGCTCCAGCTCATTGCCGGCTACGGGCAGTTCATCGCCCATGCCTGTCACCTCCAGCAACTCCACGCCATCGCGCGCCAGTTCGCGGCGCACTGCCTGGGCCCTCAGGCGCGAGAGCAGGGCTGCGCGCCCGGGGGTTTCCTTGGGGTCGCCAAACCCTACCAGTACCGCCTTGCTCTGCAGCTTGCCGGCCTGGCGCAGGTACTCGGCCACGCGCTGTACATCGCGCAGGGCCTTGTTGTCCAGGCTGGCGCTGCCTTCCTGGAAGCGGAAGTTCACGCTCAGCCGCTGGGCCTGCTGGGCCAGGGTGCGGTAACGCGGTGGCATGTCGGCCTGGGGCGCTACTGGCTGGGCCTTGATCTGCTGCGACACAAAGCCCTGCTGGGCGACGATCGCCTGGCCGGCCGGGCTTTGGGCAAAGTCGGCCAAGGCCCTGGCCTGTGGCTTGGGGTTGGCCGGCAAGTAGAAGTACAGGCGCCGTGACAACGGGTAGTCTTCGCTGGCCACTAGCGCGCGCTCCGGCAGCATGGCGGGTGCGTCGCCTTCTGCCACCGCCAGCACCTTGGCCCCGTGTACCGCAGCCAGGCTGCTGAAGCCGATGGCCTGGCGGTCGGTGGCCACTTGTGAAGCCAGTTCGTCGCTGGACTCGAAGCGCCGGGCTTTGGCTGACAGTTCGTCGTGCTGGGGCTCCAGCACCAGCGCCTTGAACGTCTCGAAGGTGCCGGAGCGGTCGTCGCGGGCGTACAGGTGAATGGCCCCGCCAGAAATGCCCAATTGCTCCCAGCGCTGGATCTGCCCGGAAAAAATCAGCGCCAGTTGCTGGGTGTTCAGTTGTGGCAGCGGGTTGTCGGGGTGGACGATGACCGCGACACCGTCCAGGCCGATGACTTGCTCGGCGCTGGCAGCGCGCAGGTCGCCCAGGGCCCGCAGCTGACGCGCTTCGCTGTCGTTGATCGGTCGCGAGGCGGCTGCCAGGTCGGCGTCGCCACGGCCTAGGGCGATGAAGCCGGTGCTGGACCCGTGGGCGGCAACATCGATGCGTACCGGCTGGTCTTGCGCGTTGCGCGCGGTGATCACGGTCTCGTTAGCGACGTTGCCCGGTCGCTGTTCGATGTCAGTGGCTTGCTGCGCACGTAATTGCCCCTGCACCAGTGCCGGCAACAAGGCCGCGCCGATGGTATTGGAGCCTTGCACGCGCAGGTGGGCGGGCTCTGCCAGGGTCGCCAGTGGTAGCAAGGTGAGCAGCAAGACAAGCAGTCGGGGCATGCCGGGTGGCCTATGGCATAGAGTTGGCCGGCAGATTACGACAGTGGCGTGATGATAATGTGACAGTCCGTAGGGGCAGACCCCAAGGCTCGGCAGTCTGCTTTATCGGCGTTGCTTTGCAGCCCATCGCAGGCAAGCCAGCTCCCACAGGTTCAGTGCGTGTCTTGAAGGCAGCACACAACCTGTGGGAGCGGCTTGTCTGCGATGGGCCGCAAAACGGCCCCGGCGATCTCAATGCGCCCCGGCAGACTTGCTCAGGTCACTCTCGGCCCACTCGGTATAGATGCACGCATCCGCCACCGCCCAGCGCACCTTCACACTGTCACCGGGCTGCATCGGCATGCCCGCGGCCGACAGTGCCTTCACCGTCAGCTCGGTCCCCCCTGCGGTCACCACATGGCAGGTCTGGCTTTCGCCCAGGAACAGTACTTCGCCAACCTTGGCAGCGACCTCGTTCCAGCCCGCCGGCAGTGGCTCGCGTGCAGCCTGTTCGGCGGTCAGGGCCAGGGCTTTTTCCGGGCGCACCATGATCAGTGCTTCCTGCGAAGCGGCCAGGCCCGGGGTCAGGCGAATGGCCACCGATTGGCCTTCGAAGCTGCCAGCGCCATTGCTACTGGCCTTGATGCGCAAGAAGTTGGAATTGCCCAGGAACGAGGCGACAAAGGCATTCGGCGGGTTCTGGTACAGGTCGTAACCGGTGCCCAGGCCGACGATCTTGCCATGGCTGAAGATGGCGATGCGCTGGGACAGGCGCATGGCTTCTTCCTGGTCGTGGGTGACGTAGACAATGGTGATACCCAGCCGGCGGTGCAGCTGGCGCAGTTCGTCCTGCAGGTCTTCGCGCAGCTTTTTGTCCAGCGCGCCAAGCGGTTCGTCCATCAGCAGGATGCGTGGCTCGTACACCAGTGCCCGTGCTATCGCCACGCGTTGCTGCTGGCCGCCAGACATTTGCGAGGGTTTGCGGTGGGCAAACTTCTCCAGCTGCACCAGCTTGAGCATGGCGTCGACGCGCTTGGCGGTCTCGGCAGCGCCGAGTTTGCGAATGGCCAGCGGGAAAGCGATGTTGTCGCGTACGTTCAGGTGCGGGAACAGCGAATAACGCTGGAACACCATGCCGATATCACGTTTGTGCGGGGGGACATTCACCAGCGACTGGCCATCGACCAGGATTTCGCCGCTGCTGGGCGTTTCGAAGCCTGCCAGCATCGACAGGGTGGTGGATTTGCCCGAACCGCTGGAGCCGAGAAAGGTCAGGAACTCGCCGTCCTGGATTTCCAGGTCAAGGTTGTCCACGGCGGTGAAGTCGCCGTAGTGCTTGTTCAGGCCGCGCAGGCTGACGAGGGTCTTGCCGTGCGCGTTGTCTTTGATCACTGCACTCATTGTTGTTTTCTCCGCGCACTCAGGCGTTTGTTTCGGTGCGCCGGCGCAAGGCGGCGGCAATGAACATGACAAGCAGCGACAGGCCGATCAGCAGGGTCGAGGCCACGGCGATGACCGGGCTCAGGTCCTGGCGCAGGGTGGTCCACATCTTCACCGGCAGGGTCTGCAGGTCGGGGCTGGCCATCATCACGCTCAGCACCACTTCATCCCACGACACCAGGAAGGCGAACAGGCCGCCGGCGATCATCCCCGGGCGAATGGCCGGGAAGGTGACCTTGAAAATTGCCTGCAAACGCGAGGCCCCGCAGATCACTGCGGCATCCTCGATCGACTGGTCGAACAGTTTCAGCGAGTTGATGATCGAGATGATGGTAAAGGGCAGGGCGACGATCACGTGGCTGACCACGAAGGCGAACAGCGTGCCGGTGTAGCCAAGCTTGAGGAACAGTGCGTACACCGCCACGGCAATGATCACCAGCGGCACGATCATCGGCATGGTGAACAGCCCGTACAGCAACTCGCGGCCCGGGAAGCGGCCACGCACCAGGGCGAATGCGCTGGGCAGGCCCAGCAGCACGGCGGCGACGGTGGTTAGCACGGCCACTTTCAGGCTGGCCAGTGCGGCGTCCATCCACTCCGGGTTGGAGAAGAACTGGCCGTACCACTTGAAGGTCCAGCCCGGTGGCGGGAACACCAGCCACTGGGACGAGCCGAACGACAGCAACACGATGAACACCACTGGCAGCAGCAGGAAGGCCGCGATGACCCCGGTGGTCAGGTACAGGCCCGTACGCAGCGGGCGGCCCATGGCATTGGGAGACAGGAGCATGGCGGTTTACCTCGCGTTGCCGACCGGGGATTCCGGCTGCAGCTTCAGGTACAGGTAGAAGAGCACCAGGGTGATCGCCACCAGCAGTGCGGCGGCGGCGCTGGCCAGGCCCCAGTTGAGGAACGACTGCACCTGCTGGATGATGAACTCGGGCAGCATCATGTTCTGTGCGCCGCCCAGCAGTGCCGGGGTGACGTAGTAACCGAGCGACATCACGAACACCATCAGTGCCCCGGAGAACAGCCCCGAGCGGCACAGCGGCAGGAACACCTTCCAGAAGTTGGTCCACGGGCTGGCGCCGCAGATGGACCCGGCCTGCAGCACCATCGGGTCGATGGCGTGCATGGTGGCCTGCAGCGGCAGCACGATGAACGGGATCATGATGTAGCTCATGCCAATCACTACGCCGGTAAGGTTATGCACCATTTCCAGCGGGGCATCGATGATACCCATGGCCATCAACGCCTTGTTGATCACCCCCGAACTTTGCAGCAACACCAGCCACGAGTAGGTGCGTGCCAGCAGGCTGGTCCACATCGACAGCAGCACGATGTTCAGCAGCCAGCGGCCCCAGCCCTTGGGCACCAAGGTGATCGCCCAGGCCAGCGGGAAACCCAGCAGCACGCTGATCAGGGTGACCACGCCGGCCACCGAGAAGGTGTTGAACAGCACCCGTGCGTAGGCCGAGTTGGCGAACAATTGCTCGTAGTTGCCCAGCCCTGGCGTTGGCTCCAGTACCCCGCGCAGCAACAGGCCGACCAGTGGGGCGAAGAAGAACAAACCAAGGAACAGCAGGGCCGGCAGCAGGTTGCGGCTGCCTTTCCAGCGCTGGCTCAGGCTGGCGCGGCGCGGGGCCGTGCCGGGAGCGCCGGCGCCCGTAGGGGCACCTTGCGCGTTATGCAGGGCGTTGATGGCGACTTTCATTTGACCAACCACTCATTCCAGCGGGCCGCGATGGCCTGACCGTTCTTGGCCCAGTAGGCAAAGTCGAGGGTGACCTGGTCCTGGGCATAGGCGGTTGGCAGGTTTGGCGCAAGGTCTTTGTCCAGCTTGGCCACGCTGTCGACGTTCACGGGTGCGTAGGCGGTCTTGTTGGCGAACTCGGCCTGGCCTTCGGCGCTGCTGGCGTTGGCCAGGAACTTCATGGCCGCGTCCTTGTTCTTGGCGCCTTTGGGGATGACCAGGAAGTCGGCCATGACCAGGTTCTGTTTCCAGGCTCACACCTACCGGTGCACCGTCTTGCTGCAGGGCATAGACACGGCCGTTCCAGAACTGGCCAAGCGAGGCCTCACCCGAGGCCAGCAGCTGCTGCGACTGGGCGCCACCGCCCCACCAGACGATATCTTTCTTGATGGTGTCGAGTTTCTTGAAGGCGCGGTCCAGGTCCAGCGGGTACAGCTTGTCCGGCGCTACACCGTCGGCCAGCAGGGCCAGCTCCAGCACGCCGGGGCTGGGCCATTTGTACAGGGCGCGTTTGCCGGGGTAGGTCTTGGTGTCGAACAGCGCGGTCCAGTCCACCGGTTTGTTGGCACCGAGCTTGCCTTCGTTGTAGCCCAGCACGAAGGAGAAGAAGAACGAGCCGACGCCATGGTCGGAGACAAAGCGTGGGTCGATCTTGTCGCGGTTGATCTGGTTGAAATCGAGGGGTTCCAGCAGGCCTTCGCTGGCGGCGCGCAGGGCAAAGTCGGCTTCGACATCGACCACGTCCCATTGCACGTTGCCGCTTTCGACCATGGCCTTGAGCTTGCCGTAGTCGGTGGGGCCGTCTTGCACGACCTTGATGTCGGTGGCTTTGGTGAAGGGTACGGCCCACGCTTCTTTCTGGGCGTCCTGGGTGGTACCGCCCCAGCTGACGAAGTTCAGGCTGTCAGCGGCCTGGGCGGCCTGACATGCCAGGGTCAGCAGGCTGGCGGACAGCACTGCGGTTACACGTTTGCTCAACAGCATGGTTACGCCCTCGTTGCTTTTGTTATTCGAGGCGGGGCTTGTGGTGCGCCCGCCAACAGTGTTCGGGGAGCAGCTAAAACAAAGTGTCCTGGTGGCCGTTTTTAATTGTAGGTGCCGGCCTGCAGATTTAAGGTCTACGGGATATCATATTATGGTATTCCAAACTTTTGGCAAGAGGTATGAGGCGACCGGCCATCACTCCGTCCTCTGGCAGGTGCCGCGAATCTTTGTAGGAGCGGCCTTGTGCCGCGAAAGGGCCGCAACGCGGCCCCAACAATTCATGTGTCGAAGCTGAAATCCTAGGGCCGCTTTGCGGCCTTTCGCGGCACAAGGCCGCTCCTACAGGGGGCGGTGTCAGCCAGAAGGCCTGGCTCGAAGGGAATGCTCTGCACCACCTCCAGCTCATACCCCGCAAGCCCCGCGTACTTCAGCGGTGGCCCCAGGTGACGGAGCTTGCCCACGCCCAGGTCCTGCAGAATCTGCGCCCCGGTGCCTACTTCGGAGTACACCTTCGACTGCCCGCGCTGGTAAGGCCTTACCGGCTGAGTCAGCTGTGGTATGCGCTCAAGCAAGGCTTGGGAGGACTCATGGTTGGCCAGGATCACCACCACGCCAGCGCCTTCCTCGGCCACCTTCTGCAGTGCCGCCCACAGCGTCCAGTTGGCGGGGCCTGCGTATTCGGCACCGACCAGGTCGCGCAGCGGGTCGATCACATGTACCCGCACCAAGGTCGGTTGTTCGCGGCGGATGTCGCCCATGACCATGGCCATGTGCACACCACCTTCGATGCGGTCTTCATAGGTGACCAGGCGGAAGGTGCCGTGCACGGTCGGCAGCTCGCGCTCGCCGATGCGCTTGATGGTCTGTTCGGTGCTCAGGCGGTAGTGGATCAGGTCGGCGATGGTGCCGATCTTGATGCCATGCTGTGCAGCGAATACCTCAAGGTCCGGGCGGCGGGCCATGGTGCCGTCGTCGTTGAGCACTTCAACGATGACCGAGGCCGGGCTGAACCCCGCCAGGCGCGCCAGGTCGCAACCGGCTTCGGTGTGGCCGGCGCGGGTCAGCACGCCGCCTTCGCGGGCGCGCAGGGGGAAGATGTGGCCAGGTTGCACCAGGTCTTCGGGGCGGGCATCGGGGGCCATCGCCGCTGCCACGGTGCGCGCCCGGTCAGCGGCAGAAATGCCGGTGGTGACGCCGGTGGCCGCCTCGATCGACACGGTGAACGCCGTGCTGAACGCGCTACCGTTGGCCGGTACCATCTGCTCCAGGCCCAGGCGCTGGCAGTGCTCGTCGGTCAAGGTCAGGCAGATCAGGCCACGTGCTTCGCGGGCCATGAAGTTGATGGCCTGGGCGTCGCAACGCTCGGCGGCGATCAACAGGTCGCCTTCGTTTTCGCGGTCCTCGTCATCCACCAGCAGGACCATCTTGCCTTGCCGGTAGTCCTCGAGAAGTTCCTCGATGGTGTTGAATGCCATGTTGCACGCTCACTGTGGTGGGGTGATTTTTATGGTATACCATCATACACAAATATCGCCTCAACTGGAGAGCAGCGCATGAAGGCTTACTGGATCGCCCATGTGGACGTGACCGACCTCGATCAATACCAGCAGTACACTCAGCGTGCTCCGGCTGCCTTCAAGGCGTTCGGCGGCCGCTTCCTGGCCCGTGGCGGGCGCAGCGAGGCCATGGAAGGGCGGCCTACCCCTCAGCGTAGCGTGGTGATCGAGTTCGATTCGTACGAGCAGGCGGTGGCGTGTTACCGGTCCGCGCTGTACCAGGAGGCGTGCAGCTATCGCCAGGGTGTGGCCAAAGCCGAGGTGATCATTGTAGAAGGGTTCGAGCCTTGAGGTAGTTGCCGAGGGCCCTATCGCCGGCAAGCCAGCTCCCACAGGTACTGCACAGGTTTCAGAACCTGTGGGAGCTGGCTTGCCGGCGATAGGGCCATCACTGTCAAGGCAGGAACTCACGGCATGCCTGGCAGCTCATGCGGCCGCAGGTCAAACACCAGCACCTCGGCATCCACCCCATTACCCAGCTCCAGCATGTGTTCCTGCCTTACCCGCACCCCGTCGCCCTCATTCAGCACCTGCCCATTGAGCTCGATGCTGCCCCGGGCCACATGCACATAGGCATGGCGGTTTTCCGGCAAGGTCAGGGTGGCGCGCTCGTCACCGTCGAACAGGCCCGCATACACCCGCGCGTTCTGCCGCACCTGCAAAGACCCTTCGGCACCATCCGGCGAGATGATCAGGCGCAGCTTGCCGCGCTTTTCCTCGGTGCTGAAGTGCTGTTGCTGGTAACGCGGCGTGGCGCCTTGCACGTTCGGCACAATCCATATTTGCAAAAAGTGCACCGGCTGCGCCTGGCTGTGGTTGAACTCGCTGTGTGCCACGCCGTGCCCTGCGCTCATCAGTTGCACATCGCCCGGGCGGATCACCGAGCCGGTGCCCAGCGTGTCCTTGTGCTCCAGCGCGCCTTCCAGCACGTAGGAGAAAATCTCCATGTCGCGGTGCGGGTGCTGGCCAAAGCCCTTGCCGGCGATGACGCGGTCGTCGTTGATTACCAGCAGGTCAGAGAAACCTTGCTCGTCCGGGTTGCGGTAATGGCCGAAGGAGAAGGTGTGGAAGGATTTCAGCCAGCCATGGAAGGCCAGGCCGCGGTCTTGGGCGTTGCGGACGGTGAGCATCATGGTTCTCCTGAACCGGCAGGGCACCAGGCCCTGCCGCATGGGTGGATGAGGTTATTGAAGGTGGACTTTCAGCTCGCCCGCCGCCTGGCGCATGGCTGCCTTCACCGCTGGCACCTGGCTCAGCGGGTTGAGCAGGCCGTAGTCATGAATCATCCCGTTGTAGCGCACCGAGGTCACAGTCACACCGGCCGCATTCAATTTGCGGGCATAAGCCTCACCTTCATCCCGCAACACATCGAACTCGGCTGTTTGCACCAGCGCTGGCGGCAAGCCCTTGAGCTGTTCACTGCTGGCCCGCAGCGGCGAGGCGTAGATCTGTGCACGGGCGTTGGCGTCGGTGGTGTAGCTGTCCCAGAACCATTTCATCATCCCGGTGGTCAGGAAGTGCCCTTCGGCAAACTGCTTGTACGACGCAGTCTCGAAGCTGGCATCGGTCACCGGCCACAGCAGTAACTGGAAGCGCAGGGCAGGGGTGCCGGCCTCTTTGGCTTTCAGTGCCACGACTGCCGCCATGTTGCCGCCGACGCTGTTGCCGGCCACTGCCAGGCGCTTGCCGTCCACGCCGATCTCCTTGCCATGCTCGGCTACCCAGCGCGTGGCAGCGTAGGCCTGGTTGATCGCCGCCGGGTAGTGCGCTTCCGGCGACGGGGTGTAGTCCACATAGACCGCCACCGCACCGGAGCCGACCACCAGGTCGCGGATCAGCCGCTGGTGGGTCGGAAAGTCGCCAAGCACCCAACCGCCGCCGTGGAAAAACATGAACACCGGCAGGTCACCCTTCACGTTGGCCGGGCGCACCACTTGCAGCTTGATCGACTCGCCGTTGGCCTGGATGGTGCGTTCCTTCACCTCGATGCCGGAGAGGTCGACCTTGACCGAAGCCTGGGCCCCCGTAAGCACTGCGCGAGCGTCTTTCGGGCTGAGTTGTTCCAGTGGCTTACCGCCGCCTTGTTCCAGGGCTTCGAGGAAGGCCTGGGTATGTTGCTCGACACCTGGGCTACCGGCGGCAAACGCGCTGGAAACAGACAGGGCCAGAAGGGAGGCGGTGAGGGTTTTGTGGACAATGTTCATGAGCGAATCCTTTTCTGTGCAAGTGGTTGAAATGGGCGTCTTGCCTGGCCTGCTGGGCCATCGCTGCGACTTGTGTGTAGATTAGGCAGATGCACTCGCGGGAAAAAGCCGCTATAAAGCGTTTAACTGTCACCATGAGCGAGACAATGAACCCCTACGAAGACATGCGTATTTTTGCCCAGGTCATGGAAGCCGGCAGTTTCACCGCCGCCGCCGATCGCCTGGGCATGTCCAAGCAATCGGTCAGCCGGCGCCTGATGCAGCTCGAAGAGCGCCTGGGCGTGCGCCTGCTCAACCGCTCCACCCGGCGCCTGGACGCCACGCCGCTGGGCCAGCACTACTACCAGTCGGCGTTGCGCCTGCTGGGTGAAGTGCAGCAGGTGGAGCACGACATCAGCGGCCAGGCCCAGGCCCTGCGTGGCACCTTGCGGCTGAGCGCACCGCTGTCGTTCGCCATGTCGCACCTGGGTTGCCTGCTGACCGAGTTCTTGCAATTGCACCCGCAAGTCGATGTTGAGGTGGACCTCAGTGACCGCGCCGTGGACCTGATCGGCGAAGGCTACGACCTGGCACTGCGGATTGGCGCGCTGGAGGACTCCAGCCTGATCGCGCGGCGTATTGCCAGCGTCGAGCGGGTGTATTGCGCGAGCCCGGCGTACCTGCAGGCGCGGGGAGTACCGGCAAAGCCGGAGGAACTGGCCGGGCATGACTGCCTGCCCTATGGGCATTCGCGACAGGTGCAGTGGCAGTTCCGTCAGGGTGGCAAGGCGCAGGCGATTCAGGTGACAGGGCGCATGCGCGCAAATAACGGCGAGTTGCTCAGGGATGCGGCCATCGCCGGGATGGGCGTGACCTACCTGCCGACCTTCATCGTTGGGCAGGCGTTGGCGGATGGGCGGCTGGTGGCTGTGCTTGAAGAGTGGACGCTGCCTGCGTTGCAGTTATCAGCGGTGTACCCGCAGCACAGGCAGGTGGCGCGGCCGGTGCAGGGGTTTGTGAGCTTTTTGCGCGAGCGCTTGGTGCAGTTGTAGGCCAGCCTCAGCACCTTGCCGCGAAGCGCAACGCCAGCGGTAAGGCGAGCGCCCAGATCGGCGCCAGGATCAACCCGGTGTAAAGCTGCCCCAAGGGCAAATCGATGCCCGCCACACGGGCCCCGGCCAGATAGGCCAGCGGCCCGCCCGCCATGCCCAGCACTGCGGCGCGCCACAACGGTCGCCCGGCCCATGCCAGGCTATGGCGCAGCCCACTGGCCAGTACCAGCCACAGCAACGCTAGCCAGAGCGGCAGGGGCCATTGTTCGAAGCTGAACACGCCCAGCATGCCCAACAGGCTGTCGAGCAGGCAACCGGCAATCGTCACCCAGAGCAGGGCGCGCATTTCGCTGAGGGGGTGTGGGCAGAGACGCAGGTGCACCAGTAGGCCAGCCGTCGCGGTCAGCAGCAGCCAGGGCCTGTGAGCACCCATCACACAGGCCCACCAACCGGCTTGCAGCCACAGCGCATTGCCGATCAGCCAGCTGCGGGGCATGTTCAAGGGGCCAGCAGCGGTGCCCGGCGTGCCTGCGGCCCGGCCCACAGCAATTGCGCCACGCCGATGGTTCGTTCTTCGAAACCGCCCTGGCAATAGCACAGGTAGAACTCCCACAAGCGCTGAAAGGTATCGTCATACCCCAGGGCCATCAGCTCTGCACGTGCCCGGCGCAAGTTATCGCGCCAATGGCGCAGCGTGCGTGCGTAATCCTGGCCGAAATCTTCCAGGTGTACCAGGTTCAGTGCGGTCTGGCGGCTGGCGGTGTCCAGCAGCACGCTCAGCGAGGGCAAGGCACCGCCGGGGAAAATGTAGCGTTGGATGAAATCCACTGAACGCCGGGCCTGGGCGTAGCGCTGGTCACGGATGGTAATGGCTTGCACCAGCATCAGGCCGTCGTCCTTGAGCAGCGACGCACACTGGCGGAAGTACGTCGGCAGGTAGCGATGGCCGACAGCTTCGATCATCTCGATCGACACCAGCTTGTCGAAGCGCCCACGCAGGTCGCGATAGTCGTGGTGCAGCACCGTGATGCGCTGCTCCAGCCCTAGGGCCTTGACCCGTTGCAGGGTATGGGCGTACTGCGCCGCCGAGAGGGTGGTGGTGGTGACCCGGCAACCATGCTGCTGCGCGGCGTGGATGGCCAGGCCGCCCCAGCCGCTGCCGATCTCCAGCAGGTGGTCTTGGGGCGTGAGTTCGAGCTTTTGGCAGATGCGTTGCAGCTTGTTGGTCTGGGCCTGTTCCAGGCTTTGCTCAGGGCTTTCGAACTGGGCGGCGGAGTACATCATGGTGGGGTCGAGCAGGCGCTCGAACAGGTCGTTGCCCAAGTCGTAGTGCGCCAGGATATTGCGCCGTGCACCGCGCCGGCTGTTGCGATTGAGGCGGTGCAGCAGGCGCAGGGCGGGGCGCGCCAGGCGTGCCAGGCCGCCCTCCATGGCATCGAGCACATCAAGGTTGGCCACGAACAGCCGGGTGACCGCCGCAAGGTCCGGGCTGCGCCAGTAGCCGTGAATATAGCCTTCCCCGGCACCAATCGAGCCATTGCCGGCGACCAGGCCCCAGGCCGCGTCGTCAACGATTTCCACCTCCGCATACAGCCGGCTGGCAACGTCGCCGAAGGTCCACTGCTGGCCATGGCTGATCAGGCGCAGGCTCCCGTGGCGCAGCTGGCGCAACTGCGCGAGCACGGCGCGCCTGGCCAGGCCGCCGAGCAGCGGGGCAATGCTTGCCGATTTGCTAACGCTCAGGGTCGGTTCGGGCATGGTCGGGCTCCTCGCGGGCGGGTTGGCCGAGTGCCAGGTCGTGCTGGCTGGCGATGTGATCGTGCACGGGTGTGCGTTTGAGCAGCAGGCGCAGGGCCTGCCAGTAGATGCTGGTAAGGGTGCGCAGGCTCATCCAGGGGAAGGTCAGGATGTGCCGTTGCAATGCGGCGCGGTCCAGTGGCTGGCGTTGCAGCGCCAGTTCGGCCTCGAACACCTTGTGCCCTGTGCGCCAGTTCTCCATATGCAGGCGCACCTGTTGTGCGTCCAGGGCGAAGCGCAGGCGGTATTCCATGTCCAGCGGCATGAACGGCGATACATGGAAGGCCTTGGCCACTGAAAATGGCCGGGCCAGGTCACCGTTCACGGGCAGCACGTAATGGAAGCGCTCACGCCATGGGGTGTTGCGCACTTCCAGCAGCACCGCCGTCAGCTGGCCCTGGCGGTCATGGCAGAAGTAGGCACTTACCGGGTTGAAGGACAGCCCCCAACAGCGCGGTTGGGTAAGCAGGTGCACGGCGCCTTCGGGCTTTTGTCCCGTTGCCTGGCCGACCATCAGCCGAGCGGCCTCGGCCAGTGGTTTGCCTTGGCGGGTCAGTGCCGGCAGGTAGTCGGTTTCGCGCCAGCACAAGGGCGACAGTCGCGATGGCCCAAGCCAGCGGCACAGGCCAAGCAGTTGCTGTTGTTCGTTCAGGTCCAGGTAGAACATGCCAACCCGGTAGCGAAACGCGTGGTGTCGTGGGCTCAGCCGCCGATGGCTCACCCAGCCCTGGCACAGGCTGCTGTTCACAATTGTTCTCCAAAGTGCCGGGCGACGTTCAGCGCGCTGAGCACGCCGTCTTCATGAAAACCATTGGCCCAATAGGCGCCGCAGAAATAGCTGTGCAACGGCCCCTGCAGTTCGCCCTGGCGGGCCTGTGCCGCCAGGGCGGCAAGGCTGTACTGCGGGTGTGCATAGGCGATGCGAGCAAGTACGCATGCTGGGTCAATCTGGCCTGTCTGGTTAAGGCTCACGCAAAACGTGGTCGGCGCCTCGAGGCCCTGAAGGATGTTCATGTTGTAGGTGAGCGCGGCGGGCGCCTGCGGGTTGTCGCCCAGGCGATAGTTCCAGGCGGCCCAGGCCTTGCGCCGCTGGGGTAGCAGGCGCGTGTCGGTGTGCAGCACCACATCATTGCTGGCGTAGCGAATGGCACCCAGTAGGGTGCGCTCTTGTTCGCTGGGCGGTGCCAGCAGGGCCAGGGCCTGATCGCTGTGGCAGGCAAACACCACCTTGTCGAAGCGCTCGCAGCCGCCTGCCCAGGCGAGCGCCACGCCGTGATCATCACGCTTGACCTGCTGCACCGCACAGCCCAGCCGGATGCGCTCGGCAAAGGGTTGGCACAAGGGCGCGAGGTAAGCACTCGAACCGCCCTCGATCACTTGCCATTGCGGGCGATGGTTGACCGACAGCAGGCCATGGTTGTGGCAGAAACGCACAAAGAACTGCAACGGGAAGCCCAGCATGTCGGCGGGTGACATCGACCAGATCGCCGACCCCATCGGCACGATGTAATGGTCGATGAAGCGCCGTCCGTAGCCTTGGGCCTTCAGGTACTGGCCAAGGGTAGTGGCGCCGTCGATGCGCTGCTGTTGCAGGTCGGCCGGGGCCTGGCGGTTGAAGCGCAGCACGTCGCGCAGCATCCCCCAGAAGCCAGGGGATAACAGGTTACGTCGCTGGGCGAACAAGGTGGCCAGGTTGTGACCGTTGTACTCGAAGCCCGTGCGCGGGTCATGTACCGAAAAGCTCATTTGCGTCGGCCGCCAGGCGACGCCCAAATGCTTGAGCAGGCCGATGAAATGCGGGTAGGTCCAGTCGTTGAAGACGATGAAGCCGGTATCCACCGCATAGTGCCGGCCCTGCCATTGCACATCGACGGTATGGGTATGCCCGCCAACCCGGTCCGCGGCCTCGAAGACGGTGACCTCATGGCGACGTGACAGCAGGTGGGCACAGGTGAGGCCGGCGATACCGCTACCGATGATGGCAATGCGCATGGGTCAGCCCTGTGGTTGGCGCGCCAGTCGGCGGCCCAGTTTGAGGCGCCAGCGCGCCGGCAATGCGCCTAGCAGGCGCAGCACCAGGGTGAAGGTGGCGGGGAAGGCGATTTCCAGCGGGCGACGTGGCAGGCGCACGATGATATGGGCGGCGGCGCGTTCGGCGCTCCACAGTTGGGGCATGGGGAAATCGTTGCGGCGGGTGAGGGGTGTGTCGACGAAGCCGGGGCTGACCAGGGTGACATCGATGCCTTCACCCGCCAGGTCGATGCGCAGGGATTCGACGAGGTATCGCAATGCCGCCTTCGATGCACCATAGGCCCCAGCGCGCGGCAATGCCAACCAGCTGACCGAACTGCCCATCACCACCAGGTGTGGCTGCCGACCACGGCGCAGCAACGGCAGGGCGGCGGCCAGGCAAAGGCTGGTGCCGGTCACGTTGGTACGTATCACTCGCTCGACCAGCGCCGGGTCGAAGTGCCCCGGCTCCAGGTACTCGCAGGTGCCGGCATTGAGGATCACCTGGTCCAGAGCGCCCCAGGCCTGTTCGATCTGCCCGGCCATCTGCGCCACCTGCCCAGGCTGGTCGACATCGCCCACGGTCAGCAGTACCTGGCCCGGGAACCGCTCGGCCAGTGCCGTCAGCTTGTCTGCGTGGCGTGCCCCCAACGCCACCTGGTGGCCTTGTTCCAGCAAGCGCAACGCCAGGGCCGCACCGATGCCGCTGCTGGCGCCGGTCAGCCAGCAACGGCTCATGCCAGCCTGCCTTTGAGCCAGTGAATGGCGCTGCCCATCACCGGTACGTGTTCGTACAGCAGCGCGCCTGCGTCGAAGTAATCCTGGTGAAAGTGCACCCGCTCATGCCAGCGCAGGTGGCTGCAACCTTGCAAGCTGATCAGTTGCCCACGGGCCAGTTGCGGGTGGCGATAGTGAAGCGTCCAGCGAATGTAGCCGTGGCCTGGCTCCAGTTCGTCGGTGCCCTCGAAACGGTAGTGGCACTCGGGCACCTTCGCGTACAACTCGGCGAAATAGGCCCGTAGGGCGGGAAGGCCGGTGAGCTGGTGCAGAGGGTCGCGGAATGCGATGTCCTCGCTGTACAGGTCGTTCAGCAGGTCGAGGTTGTGCTTATCGAGCGTGGCAAAGCGTTCGGCGAAGGATTGCAGGTAGGTGGACATGCACAATACCTGTACAAAATAAACTTGTTGTACAAGGTATAGTGCAGGTCACTGTGGAAATCTATACAGAATAGGTTTTTTGTACAGTTTGTTCGTTCGACGGGATATTTTTGGCGCCTGGGAGATCGAGCGCCGCGCGGGCGGCGCTCGATCTCCCAGGCGCAGAAAATCATGGGGTGAACTCACCCAGCCCAATCAACCTGCCATCGAACTCATCCATGGCATCCAGCATCGCTTCGCGCATGTAAGCCAGTGACGCCCGATCGAACAGCAACTGCAACGCTGGCCGCTCATCACTGCCCACATTCACCACAATCACAGTGAGCCGTGCCGCCGAGGTTTGCGCCACCGCCCCGACCTGAAACGCCTCTGCACGTAAATCCACCCCGCACAACTTGGCCATTACCGCGCTGCCATGCGCCCCTGACAACTGCAACCAGGCATGGCTGTCCTGGCGCGGCAGCAGGTAGTTGCGCTGTGCATCCTGCACCCACTCGGCCTCCGCGGCAGCTACCCGTGCGCCGCCGTCGGCCAGGCTGCCCAGCAACAGGTACTCGGTCTGCGACAACCGCGCTACCCAGCCGCCGTCGTCCTGACGGGTGGCCTGGTTGGGCTGTTGGGGCAAGCGGTAGCCGCGTTGCTGCAGGTAGGCGGCACTGTCGCCCCCACGAAACCCGGCCCGCGCCACATCGGTCAGGTCGGTCAACGCACAGCTGTGCAACACCTCGGCCTGCGGGCTGCGAGGGCGAAACGCTTCGGCTTGCAAATGGGTCATGGCTCAGAGCTCCTGGCACAGGTTGTCGGGATCGTGGAACGGCAGTTGCACCACCTTGGCATGCACCATCACGCCGCCTTCAACGCGGATCGGGATGTGCATGCCGGGGGTAGCCTGGTGAGCGCCGGCATAGGCCAGGCCGATGATCTGCCCCAGGGTTTGCGAGTATTCACAGGAAGTGACGTTGCCGCTGATGTCCGGCCCGTCCAGTACCAGATGCCCCTCCAGTGGCTGCGGGTTGCCCTTTGGCAGGGTGAAGCCGACCAGCTTGCGCTTGAGCGGTTGTGCCTCAAGGATTTCAATCGAGCGCTTGCCAACGAAAAACGGCTTCTTGCGGCCGATGGCCCACTGCATGTCGATCTCTGCCGGGTGGGTCATGCCGTCGGTGTCCTGGCTGATGATCACATGGCCTTTTTCCAGGCGCAGCAGGCGTTGGGTCTCGACGCCGAACGGGCGAATACCCAGGCCCGCACCGGCGTGCATCAGGGCGTCCCACAGGCGCTCGGCATGGCGTGCCGGCACATGCACTTCATAGCCCAGCTCACCGACGAAACCAACCCGCAGGATGCGCGCCGGGATGCCGGCTACCTTGCCCTGGCGCACGCCCAGGTACGGGAAGGCCTCGGCCGACAACTCGACATCGTCACACACCTTGGCCAGCACCTGGCGTGACAGTGGCCCGGCCAGGTTGACCGCGGCCAGGGCTGCGGTGACGTTGGTGATGTCCACGTCCAGGCGCCACTGCGCGTTCCACTTCAGCATCTGTTGGTAGATGCGGTCGACGCCGCTGGTGGTGGCGGTGACATAGAAGTGCTGCTCGCCCAGGCGTGCGCAGACGCCGTCGTCGATCACCACGCCGTGTTCGTTGGTCATCAGCGCGTAGCGGGTGCGCCCGACAGGCAGTTTGGCAAAGCCGAAGGTGTACACGCGCTCCAGCAGTTCTGCGGCGTCGGGGCCGCGTACGTCCAGGCCGCCCAGGGTAGAAACGTCAATCAGGCCGACTTTTTCGCGCACATGGCGGGCTTCTTCCTGCATGCAGCGCTCACGGTCCTCTGGTTTGCCGTAGTAGGCCGGGCGTTGCCAGACACCGGCAGGCATCATTTTCGCCCCGGCTTGCAGGTGGCGGCGGTGCATGGGCGTTTGCCGGTACGGGTCAAAGGCACGGCCGGCAACATGCGCCAGTTTTTCTGCCTGGAACGGTGGCCGGGCGGTGGTCACCCCGGTTTCGCTGATGCTGCGGCCGGTGGCATGGGCTACCAGGCGTGCAGTCGGTAGCGCCGAGTGGCGGCCTTGGGACGGGCCCATGCCCACCGTGGAGAAGCGCTTGACCAATTGCACGTCACGGTAGCCACTGCGGGTGGCGTTGACGATGTCGCGCACTTGCAGGTCTTCGTCGAAGTCGACGAAATCCTTGCCTTTGGGGTGAGGGAAGATCGGCCAGGGGAAATTGACCTTGGCTTCGGCGCTGAACACCGACTGAGGCGGCGCTTGCAGGCCCAGCGCTGCCACTGCATCGGCGGCCGCGCGCGTGGCATCGGCCAGCACGTTGGCCAGCGCGTGGCGGCCGTTTACCGAGCCTGCGATATCCAGCCCGGTGGGCAGGTTGCTGAGGGTGAACTCGTCGCGGTTGACGTCATAGGCCAGCTTGCCACCAGCCTGGCACAGCAACTGGTACACCGGCATGTAACCCGCCGACATGCATAGCAGGTCGCAAGCCAGGCGCAGCCCGTGTGGGCCGACCTTACCCTGGCCGGTGATCGGGCGAATGTCCACGCCGGTAACATGGCGCATGCCCGTGTCGTGCAGCGCTTCGTACACCGTGCTGCCCAAGTGCACGGGGATGTCGCGGCGCTTCAATTCGGCGGCGAGTGCAGCATCGGCTGGCGCGGCGCGCATATCGACCACAGCGGCCACGGCCACGCCTTGCTCTTGCAGGTCGAGTGCGGCCAGGTAGCCGTCATCGTGGCCGGTGAGTATCACCGCGCGCTGGCCCGGCTTGACTGCGTACAGCTTCATCAGCCGCTGGGCGGCGCTGGTCAGCATCACCCCCGGCAGGTCGTTGTTGCGGAACACCACCGGCTGGTCGAACGAACCGGCGGTCACCAGGCAGCGGCTGGCGCGTACTTTGTACAGGCGTTTGTGCTGGATCACCGGCAGGTAGTTGTCGGTGAACCAGCCGTTGCAGGTGGCCTCCAGCAGCACCTGAATGTTCGGGTGGCCCTCGATGGCGGCCAGCAGTTCCTGACGCAGGCTGGCGGCACGGGTGCCGGCGATGTCGAAGCGGGCGTAGGTGAGCGAGCCGCCCAGCACCGGCTGTTGTTCGATCAGCAGCACCTTGGCCCCGGCATTGGCCGCGTCCAGCGCGGCGCGCAGGCCGGCGGGGCCGCCGCCGATGACTGCCACATCAACAAACAGATAGGCTTTGTCGTAGTACTGCGGCTTGAAGCCAAGGTCGAGCACGCCCAGGCCGGCCTTCTTGCGAATCAGCGGCTCCCACACTTTCCACATGCCCTTGGGCTTGTAGAACGAGCGGTAGTAGAAGCCCACCGGCATGAAGCGCGAGAACTTGCCCAGGTAAGCGTCGCGGTCATGCTCCAGGCTGCCGTTGAAGTTTTGCCCCTCGACTACCTGGCCCTCGCGGACGGCCTCCAGGTCGGCCAGCACGTTGGGTTCTTCGGGCAACTGCACCAGGGTGTTGGCATCCTGCCCGGCCATGCTCAGCGGGCCGCGTGGGCGATGGTACTTGAACGAGCGCGACAGCAACCAGCGGCCGTTACCAAGCAGGGCGCTGGCAATGGTGTCACCGGCAAAGCCCTGGCAGGCCTGGCCGTCGAACTGGAAGCGCAGGGGCCGCTCGCGGTCGATCAGCAGGCCCATGGGCGCGGGGAGGCGAGTGTGGCTGTTCATCCGGTAATCTCCGGGGTGGCGGCGGGGGTGAAGTCGACGCGGCGGTCGAACAGTGCTTTCGGGTCGAAGGTGCGCAGCACCTGGTCGCTCACCGTGTGGCGCTCGGCCAGGAACCAGTAGCTGGATGCGTTGTGCAGCCACCACTCGGTCACCACCCCGGCCAGGTTGTCGCTGTTGAACACATAGTCGGCCCACTCGGCATCGCTGCAACTGGCCGGGTCGGGCATGTGCTTGAACTCACCGCCGTAGGTGAACTCGCTGATGTTGCGCGGGCCGTTCAAGGGGCAGGTCAGCATCTTCATCGTCGTTGCTCCTAATGGCTGGCCGCAGTGGCGCCCATTTCGTTGACTTGCTGGAAGCGGCTGAAGCGCTCCAGGGCGAAGGGGGCGATCATTTCGGGCACCTTGCCGCCGCTGGCGACCAGCTCGGCCATGGTCTTGCCGCAGATGGGCGTGGCCTTGAAGCCCCAGGTGCCCCAGCCGGCGTCCAGGTAGTAGTTGTGCACCGGCGACAGGCCCATGATCGGGCTGTAGTCCGGGGTCATGTCGGTCATGCCGGCCCATTGGCGCATCAGCTTGGCGTTGGCCATGAACGGGAACATCTCGATGGCATGGGCCAGCAGGCTTTCCTTGAGGTCGAGGGTGGAGCGTGTGTTGTACAGCGGATAAGGGTCGGAGCCGCCGCCAAAGACGATTTCGCCACGGCTGGTCTGTTGCACATAACAGTGCAGCGCCGACGAGCGACCAGCGGATCGAGGAACGGTTTGAACGGCTGGGTGACCATGGCCTGCAGCGGGTAGGTGTGAATCGGCGCGCGGATGCCAGCCTTGGCCATCAGCAGTGAACTGGCGCCGGCCACGGCCTGGACCACGCAGCCGCACTGCACTGTGCCACGGTTGGTCTTCACCGCTTCGATGCGGCCATTGCGAATCAGCAGGTCCTGCACTTCGGTCAGCTGGTGGATTTCCACGCCGCG
This sequence comes from Pseudomonas sp. MM223, assembly GCA_947090765.1. Classification (NCBI taxonomy): domain Bacteria; kingdom Pseudomonadati; phylum Pseudomonadota; class Gammaproteobacteria; order Pseudomonadales; family Pseudomonadaceae; genus Pseudomonas; species Pseudomonas sp. MM223. Next base: position 2,547,083 of record OX352322.1, read on the forward strand.
CTTGGCGGCTTGTTTTGCATAGCCCCAGGCCACCGCGTCGTGGCGCGCGGTGGCGCCGTCGATGTGCCACAGGCCGGCCAGCACCGGCAGGTGGCCGGGGTCGAGGTTAAGGCTGGGCACCAGTTCGCGGATCTGTTGGCGGTCGATCATTTCGGTGCGCCCGCCAAAGTGCTTGTTGACCTCGGCCCGCTGACGGAAGGCGCGCACGGTGGCGTCGGTGTGCGCCAGGGTGAGTTGGCCGCGTTCGGAATACATGATGTTGAAGTCGAACTCGTTCGACAGGTTCTGGAACATGCGCACCGACTCTGCGTAAAAGCGCACACCCTCGCTGGTGAGGTAGTTGGAGCGGATGACCGCGGTGTTGCGTGCAGTGTTGCCACCGCCCAGGTAGGCCTTTTCCAGCACGGCAACGTTGGTCACGCCGTGGTATTTGGCCAGGTAATAGGCGATTGCCAGGCCGTGCCCACCACCGCCAATGATCACCACGTCGTAGCGTGGCTTGAGTTCGCACGGTGGCGGCAGGTCGACCTCCACCGGGTAGTCGGCACTCAGGCCGTATTTCAGCAGGGCGAAAGGCATGCGGTGCGCTCCTGGTGGGCGGCCTGTTGCTGCAGGTCGAGGGCGAGCAGGGTGTTTTTCATCAAGTAGGCGATGGTCATCGGGCCGACGCCGCCGGGTACCGGGGTAATGCCGGCGACCTGGGGCAGAGCCGCGGCAAAGTCGACATCACCGACCAGGCGGCTGTGGCCGCCGTCATCGACGCGGTTGATACCCACGTCGATCACCACCGCGCCAGGCTTGAGCCAGTCGGCACCGATCAGCCGTGGTTTGCCCACGGCGGCCACCAGGATGTCGGCCTGGCGGCACAGGGCCGGCAGGTCGCGGCTGCGCGAGTGCACCACGGTCACCGTGCAGTCGGCCTGCAGCAGCAGGGCAGCCATGGGCTTGCCGACAATGTTCGAGCGGCCGACCACTACCGCATGCTTGCCGCGCAACTCGCCACAGGCGTCGCGCAGCAGGCGCATGCAACCGCTGGGGGTGCATGGGGTCAGCACATCGCGGCCCTGGGCCAGGCCACCGACGTTCTCGCTGTGGAACCCGTCCACGTCCTTGAGCGGGCTGATGGCCTGTAATACACGGTGCTCGTCGATGTGCGCGGGCAACGGCAGTTGCACGAGGATGCCGTTCACTTCGGGGTCGCGGTTCAGGCGGTCGATCAAGGTCAGCAAGTGGGCCTGGGTGGTGTCGGCGGGCAGGCGATGTTCCAGCGAGCGGATGCCCACCTCTTCGGCGCGCAGCACCTTGTTGCGCACGTATACCTGGCTGGCGGCATCGGCGCCCACCAGCACCACGGCCAGGCCCGGTTGCACGCCGCCCTGTCGCAGTTCCTGAACCTGCTCGCGCACCTCGGCCAGCACCCGCGCGGCGGTAGCCTTGCCGTCGATCAGCTTGACGCTGGGAAGCGCATTCATTTGAAGATCACCGTGCGGTCGTGGTTGAGGAACACCCGGTGTTCAAGGTGGTATTTCACCGCGCGGGACAGGGCGATGGTCTCGGTGTCTCGACCGATGGCCACCAGGTCGTCCGGTGCGTAGGCGTGGTCCACGCGCTGCACTTCCTGCTCGATGATCGGGCCTTCGTCCAGGTCGCTGGTCACGTAGTGGGCGGTGGCGCCAATCAGCTTGACCCCGCGCTGGTAAGCCTGATGATACGGCTTGGCCCCTTTGAAGCCGGGCAGGAACGAGTGATGGATGTTGATCGCCCGGCCCGACAGCTGGCGGCACAGGTCATCCGAGAGGATTTGCATATAGCGCGCCAGCACCACCAGTTCGGTGCCGGTGTCCTCGACGATGCGCAGCAGCGCGGCTTCCTGCTCGGCCTTGGTGTCTTTGCTCACCGGCAGGTAGACGAAGCGGATGCCCTGGCGCTCGGCCATCGGGCGCAGGTCCAGGTGGTTGGAGACCACGGCGGTGATGTGCATGTCCAACTCGCCTTTGGCGTGGCGGTACAGCAGGTCGGATAGGCAGTGGTCGAACTTGCTCACCATCAGCAGCACGCGCATCGGCCGGGCGCTGCTGTGCAGGCTCCACTGCATGTCGAAGCGCCGGGCCACGTCGGTAAAACCAGCCTCCAGCTGCGGCGTGTCACCGCTGACACCGGTGTTGAAGCGGAACACCGCGCGCATGAAGAAGCGCCCATTGTCCTCGTCGTCGAACTGCGCCATCTCGCTGATGTAGCAACCGTGCTCGGCCAGGTAGGTGGTCACCGCGGCGACAATGCCGGACACGGCCGGGCAACTGACGCGCAGGATGAAGTGATCGGGAGCGGGGTGCATGTCGCATAGGCCTCGTGATGGAGTGGGGCAGGTCGGGCACAAGGGCAAAAGAAGCTTCGCAAGAAAGCGAAGAGTGTTTCTTCGTAGGAATATAAATTTCCCTTGGGCGATTTATAGGCGAAATGAGGGGCGATGGTCTAGGGGTTTGTGAAATTTTTTATCCTGACAGGAAAGTTTATTGCGGCTTGTCACGCTTTTTGTGGGCGCTGGCTTGCCGGCGATAGGGCCGGTGCAGACTGGACGAAAAACTGGCTATGCTTGCCCAATGACCAGCACTCCCCCTTTACGCCAACCGTGCCCCCCTGGCGCCTGCGACTGCGGCCGCGAACACCTGGCCGACCACCCGCAGGCCGCCCAACGCATCCTCCTGCTGACCCGCCAGGAAGAAAAACGCCTGCTCGAACGCCTGGAAAACCTCAAGGACCTTGAAGACCTGCAACGGCTGCAACAACGGATGTACGACAATCTTGGCATCCGCGTGCACATTGCCCCCGGTTTCAACGAAGTGCGGACCATGCGCGGCATCGTCATCGAACTGGACGATCAACCGGGGCTCTGTCGCAGGACTCGGCAATCGATTCCGGCGGCCATCCGCCGCGGGCTGGAGCGTAACCCGCAGGTGGCCTTCCGGTTGCTCGATACCCATGACTTGCTGCGGGATACCTGACGGTAAATCAGGTGTGAGCGCTCCGCCTTATCAAGATGTTGCCCAGGAAATGTCTGGTAACTTGCCGAATAGACGGATCCTACAACCGTTTAGGAAGCGCCAGACTCCTTGAAGAATTGATTCCCCGATAGTGTTCGTGTCTTCAGCCAGCTGGAAGACAAGGATCACTTCATGCCCGGCCCAACCGATACCCCTCCGGTAAAACCCGAGAACCTTGCCAGCCGCATCGAAGGGCATCATGCGGCACACCTGCATTGCCATGTATTGATAGACCCACTCGCGGTTGCTGGAAAAAGCGACCATGCCTTGCTTGCACACTTGCGCGAAGCGTTGGGCGAAGCTGCATTCACCCGTGTGCACAGGGCCGATCTGGCCCATGCGCCCCACCTGCATCCGGTACTGGCCTGCCTGGCCTCGCCGGGGGCCGTACCCAGCCGTGAGTTGCTGGGCTCGACGGCACGTGCAGCTTACAGAGGGCTGCACCAGCACCGGCGCTACCTGAGTGGCTGGTTGTTCAGCCAGGCAACCTCTGCCACCGTGGCCGCTCATCTCACGGCCATGTGCCGCATACCCGATGCCAAGCGGGCATTCAGCTTTTATCCGGTCTACGAGCCGGTTCGCCTGGAGCTGCTCGCGGCTACGTTCAAGCAGGTTGAGCATGGCCCGTGGTGGCCAATCAATAACTGGTTGTTCCTGAGTAGTGGTGGAAGGCTCGCCCACCTCAAAGGGCAGGGCGGGCAGCGGCATGCTTTGCCGGAGCCTGCCCAGCGTATTCAAGAGGATGTGGCGTTGATCGAGCGCGTGCTGGCTGTCTGGAGAGTGCTGCGTGCGGGCTCACAGGACGCAAGCCAGTGCCAGATGCCGCCTTTTGCTGCCGTGCGGGTATCCAACCATATCGACGACGCACGCGGGCTGGGCTTGAGCGTAGAGGAAGACATCACGGTTTTTGCCCTCCATCACCTGTGCATTCACCCCAGGCTGAATACCGTTGCTGCGGTGCGCAATATGGTGAATGCGGCTGTCAACGATCACCGTCCTCTCGCACCAATGCTCGCTCACTATTGCGAGGCGCACTGGCGTCGCCTGATTGATCCCCTTCCAAAAAACGAGAGGCGCCTATGACCCTCAGTCAACGTATCGCCATTGCGACAGCCGAAGCCGGGCTCCCTTCAGACCAGTGCATGGCCTGCGAACGCCAGGGCCTGCCGATCCTGCCCCTGCGCCGCGCGCTGGTGCCGGACACACGCCCGCAGTGCCTCACCACCGTGGCCGGCAGCCTGCATATCTCGGCAAAGCTGGGCGTGCGTACCTTGCGCATGGGCTACCTGTACGTGCTGCTCGACCAGCAGGTCTGGCATGCCTACGAAGTGAGCGAGCAGGGCCACCTGCGCCGCTTCAATCCCTACGAGCCGTCAGACGGCCTACCCGCATCACTGCCCGAAAAGTGCACCAATGAAAACCACGACATTCCTTCATCCTTCCTGAACATCGATACCGACCGCTATGGCAGCGCCTGGTTGGCCTTCTCCAGCGACCCTTGGCCGGCGAGTGTGTTGAATGCCTACAAGAAGGGCCAGGCACCTGCGCATCGCTTCCAGGGCGTGGACCTGACCCAGGCGCGTAACAACCCTGAGTTACAGGGCATCGCCATGACGCCCGATAACCTGCAGGTCGACAAAGAGGTGTTCGAGTACACGCAGCATGGGTGCTCGCCGTTCGACAGCGCGCATGGCTTTCACACCCGCAAGCTGCGCAGGTTTGCCTTGAAGGGGTACCTGATCAACGCGATGAACCGGCACAAACTGGAGAATGGCGTGCTGGCGGTGGTGCTCGACGATACTGTGGGTTTGATTCAGGAGTTCAATCACCAGCGGTTGAGCTGGTGGTGAAGCGCCAGGTGTGGCGTGAAGACCCCATGCGTGCCTACCAGTTGCAGACCTCGCAGATCCTCCAGGTCATCCGCGCCACGCACAGAGAATGGGCGGCGCAGAAAGTACCGTCGCTGGAACCCATGACCGGCGACGGGCCTCCGGTGTTCACGGACCCAGCGGTGGATCGCCAGTGGTTGGTGGAGCGGGCGCAGCGGGAGAGTGATGAACGGCTGGAGGAGCGTTACGACGAATCGAAAAGGGCAGCGTTCCAGGCCGAGTATGAGGCGCAGGAAGTCGAGTTTCAGGGCTACATCGACAAGAACGCGCGTGCTTACGTTGCGATTTTTGACACCCCCATGTTCAAGGTGGCTGAGCAGTACGATTACGACGGCGATCATCGTGAGTCTGGCGTGGCGTATGCCAAGACCATGGCGCTGTGCCTGGGGGGCGGCGTTACCGAAGCGGTGGCGCCTGGCACGTCACCTGCGGCCGGCACCAGCGAAACACTCTGGCTGAAATGGCTACAGGATCCTGACAGCCCTCCCTATCGCGCGTTGTTGATGCGGGACCGCTCACTGCTGGCTGGCTTGCTGCCCAGCTTCACAGCCGTCGAAGGCATCAACTGGAACGACAGCGACAAGCTCTACTCGATATTGAGCAAGGTCATCGCCAGCGACGATGCCGGCTTGCGCATGCGCAACACGCTCAAGCAAGCCATTGCCGAAACCCAAGGTGCCCTCAATGCCGCTAGCCAACGCTTGGCGCCCCGCTTGCCGTCAGGCATTCAGAACGCCGTACGGCACCTGAACTGCGCCACGCAGTTTCTCTACAACGGCGTACACCTGATCGAACTGGAAGTGAAGATGAAGCTGGGCGAGTACTACGCCTTGCAGAGTGCTCACTTGCGCGAGCCTGCAGCACAAGGCCAATGCGTCGATTGCCGAGGCCAGGGACCGGATGCCTCGCAATATCGATGACATCGACATTCATTCAGCCAAGGCCTGGAACAAGGTGCGGCCGATCATTCAGCACGGGCTGATGAGCCTGGCCGTGCTCGACCCGCGGTTTACCCACACCATGATCAGCGTGACGGTGTGGGTGGAAGGTACCGCTGAAGAAGTACGTGGCCGCTTGGTTGAAGAGGCCAACTTGAAGGTGACCCAGGCGAGCAGCGCGGCACAGATTGCCTTGGTGGACATCTCGGTGGCGGCGGGGACGCTGGAGGCGAATGCGCGGAAGGTGTTGCAGGGGATGCGTATTACTTCGCAGCAAGCGGCGCGGTTGGTACGGACCGGCTTTAGCGGATTGCGAGGTGTAGCTGGGGCTGGGAAGTGTTGCTCGCGATTGGTGGGCTGTACTTGCAGCACGATAGCCTGAGCCGAAACCAGGAAAAAGCGGAGACGGAAATTGGGCCTAAGGCGCATGAGGCCAAGCTGGCGATGCAGGGTTCTCTGTTGGGGATATTGGGCGGGCAGATTGAGTTGGTCGGACTGGCAATGCGATCTAGCGCCACCTATGTAAAGGCACCCTGGTCCCAGGAGGCCGCAGCAGTTGGAGGGGCACTGGTTAAATTTGGAGCCCTGTTCAGTGCAATAGCCGGAGTTTTTGATACCGCACAAGCAATAACCGCCGCCAAGCGAGCCTCTGCAGCGGGGGACAGCTTGGCGCTATCGCAATATCGCTGGTCCGTTGCGCTCTTCGGGTTTGGCACATTAGCTTTTGCGGGGGCGGTGTTCAATCCACTATTCATAGGCCCTTTAGGTATCGCTGTAATGCTGACGCTGAGCGCATACGCGTTAAGCAAACGGGCCGAAGAAAATGAATCAACTGCGCTGGAACGCTGGGCAAGACGCTGCTGCTTCGGGAAAGGTGATGAAAAGCCGATTGTGCATTGGAATGCTCCTGAATACGCAGATATTGCATTCGCAGAGCTTAACGCAGCTACGCTCGGTGTTCAGGCAAGTCTTCATTTCGAGTCGATACTTTTAAATGAGCCTGGCACACCAAAAATTGGAGGCCTGGTGAGCTTGGAGAGAGACCAAAAACTAAAATTCCAAGTTGTCTTGCCACACTACAGGCATGATGTCTCGGCGTACCGATGGAGCTTGATCGCTCACCGTGGCCGTGATGGAGAATTCCCAGAGTACATTGGTGGAGAGACGTTAATCTCTGAAGATTATCATGCTCGTCACATAAAGCCGCTTTCCAAACATGTCATATTCTCCAATTTTTCTCCGCCGCCATTGCCTGACTATAAAAGTGACATAGCTATTGTAAAGAAATCAAAGGCGTCGAATTCTGGGGGTGGCGAAACTCAATGGCTGAATATCGCGGGCGTTGTAGAGTTGCACCCCACCCTAGGCGTGCACAGTATAGCGGCAGCTACGCTGTTAGTAATGTACTGGCCGGACAGGTCAATTGAAAGTGCATACGTAGAGATCTGCAGCAGGAGGGAGAATGAATAAAACTCAGCCTAGGGTGTTAGGTGGGCGATTGCTAGGCTGGTGCCACGACCTACCACCAATTAATGAAATTCCAGCGCTCCCATACGGAGTGGAAGGCATAAAGCCATCACCTAATCATTTTGACAGTATCTATCTTGAGCTTCCTCGGTCTAGCATTAGCTCGCGGGGTGTCGTGGCTTTACTCGGCATTCCGATTTTAATACCCTCTGCCGGGCTGGTTTTATATATGTACTGGACCTACTTGGTTGATGGTCTGTCGCGTGACTGGGTGTTTGATCTTTTTGCGATTTTGATGTCTGTCGTCGGGCTGTGGGCCAGTATTGCCTATGTAAAATTTGACCTGATGCTTCCAAGGGACGAACCAGTCCGCTTCAATCGCCTGCGCCGAAAAATCTATTTCTATCAATACAGATTCCATTACATCTATCTGTTCAGCAGTAAACATTGGGGCGTCCAACCCGTCGCCTACAACTGGGACGAAGTAACCGCCGAGGTTTACCGCGTTTACGCCCCCGGCCACGGTGGCCTGATTGAAAACGTCATGCTGTCAGTCCGTAACCCCGAAACCAACGAAGTGATTGACCGTGTCTTCTTCACGCATACCCTGGACCAAGGCGAGGCTTACTGGGCCATTGCCAGGGCCTTCATGCAACAAGGCCCTGAAGCCCTGCCCAAGTTTCTGCATCCACCCCGTGACTGGAACGATGACGATGGCCTGAGCCACATGCATTGTCTGGCGCCAAAGGTTCAATGGCCAGCGGACATTGACCGTGAGTCCCGTAGTGCGCCCTCGGAAGGGAAAGCCCAATGAGCCCCGCGAAGCAGGCAACGCGATAATGGCATCGGCTTCGCCAGCTTTCAGGTGTTTGCAAGGCAGTTGATCCCACTGGTGTGCAATGCGGTCTCAGCGTTGGGCGCACTAATTTTTCCGCAGCGCTCTACGTCTACTTGAAAGCCCCCTGCGCCAGGCGTGCAGCGGCACTCATCATTCAAGGAGACAGGCAATGACTTCCGTTTTCGACCGCGACGATATCCAGTTCCAGGTAGTGGTCAACCACGAAGAGCAGTACTCGATCTGGCCCGACTACAAAGCCATCCCCAACGGCTGGCGTGCCGTGGGCAAGAGTGGTTTGAAGAAGGACTGCCTGGCCTACATCGACGAAGTGTGGACCGACATGCGCCCGCTGAGCCTGCGCCAGAAAATGGCCGAAGCCGCCACCCAGTGACTGCACTGAACCTGCTGTGCCTGCCGTATTCCGGGGCCAGCGCCATGGTCTACAGCCGCTGGCGGCGCAAGCTGCCAGCCTGGCTGCAGGTACGCCCGGTGGAACTGCCCGGGCGTGGCGCTCGCATGGCCGAGCCGCTGCACACCGACATGCAAGCCCTGGCTCGGCAACTGGCCAGCGAGCAGCGCCTGGCGGCCAGTGCCCCCTATGCGCTGCTTGGGCACAGCCTGGGTGCGTTGCTGGCCTTCGAGCTGGCCCATGAACTGCAAGCGTTGGGCTGCCCGCCACCTCTGGCGCTGTTCGCCTGCGGCACGGCGGCGCCAACCCGGCGTGAAGACTACGACGGCAAGAACTGGCGCGAGCCCAAGAGCGACGCCGAACTGATCAGCGAGTTGCGTGAGCTTCAGGGTACGCCCGAGGAAGTGCTGGCCAACGCCGAACTGATGAGCCTGACCTTGCCAACCCTGCGCGCGGACTTTCTGCTGTGCGGCACCTACGCCTACCGCCAGCGGCCGGTGTTGCAGTGCCCGTTGCACGTGCTGGGCGGCATGGACGACCGGGCCAGCGACGATCAATTGCAGGCCTGGCGCCAGGAAACCCACGGCGAGTTCTCGCTGCAGATGTTCCCGGGCGGCCACTTTTTCATCCATGAGCAGGAGGACCACGTGCTCGGCGCGCTGACTGCTTCACTGGAACCGCTTCGGCTTTCTGCCTGATTGACGTCACCGCTTGCCTGGGGGAGGCTAGGCCTTTTCCCAGGCAAGGGGCGGACAATGCTGATCGATCCACACAAGGCCACGCTGCTGGTCGTCGACATCCAGGAAAAACTCATCGGCGCCATGAGCGACCCCGAAGGTACCCGGGCACGGGCGCGCTGGTTGCTGGCAGCGACCGCCGAACTGGAGTTGCCGACGGTTATTTCCGAGCAGTACCCCAAGGGTTTGGGCCATACCCTGGCGGAACTGCTGGCCGCAGCACCGGCAGCCGAAGTGGTGGAGAAAAGCCATTTTTCCTGCGTGGCCGCCGAGTGCCTACCAGCCAGCCTGATGGCGCGTGAGCAGGTGATTGTCTGTGGTATGGAAACCCATGTCTGCGTGTTGCAGACCGTGCTTGGTCTGCTGGCGTTGGGCAAGCAGGTGTTCGTGGTCGAGGATGCCTGCGACAGCCGCACGCCGGCCAGTAAGGCAGCGGGCCTGGCACGCATGCGTGCCGCCGGGGCACAGGTGGTGACCCGCGAGATGGTGCTGTTTGAATTGATGGGCAGTGCCGGCCACCCGCTGTTCCGCCACATCAGCAAAACCTACCTGGTCGGTGAACAGCCCTGAACGGCCGGTTACTGGCTGCCGGGTTGATGGCCCTGGCGCTGCTGCAAGGCTGTGCCGGGCGCCGTGAAGAAGCACCAGAAGCGGACCCGGCCAAGGTCCGCGCCCAGCTGCTGCGGTTGCTGCCTGCGCAGGCCAAGGACCGCGAGGGCTGGGCCCGGGACATTCAAGTGGCTTTCGAAGCCCAGCGTATAACGCCAAGCAAAAGCAACCTGTGCGCAGTCTTGGCGGTGACCGAGCAGGAATCGACTTTCACTGCCGACCCGCAGGTGCCCAACCTGGGGCGTATCGCCCGCGAGGAAATCGACCGCCGTGCCGGGCGCTTGCATATCCCCAGGCTGCTGGTTGACGGTGCACTGAAGGCACCTTCGGGCAATGGCCAGAGCTACCAGCAGCGCTTGCAGGCCGTGCGCAGCGAGAAGCAGCTGAGCGAGCTGTACGACGAGGTCATTGCCCGTGTGCCGCTGGGCAAGACCTTGCTGGGCGGGCTGAACCCGGTGCACACCGGCGGGCCGATGCAGGTCAGCATCGACTTCGCCGAAAAGCATGCGCAGGCTTATCCCTACAGCCACGACGGCACAATCCGCCAGGAAGTGTTCACCCGGCGCGGCGGCATGTACTTCGGTATTGCCCACCTGTTGGGCTACCCGGCCAATTACGAACGCCAGCTGTACCGTTTTGCCGATTTCAACGCGGGTTGGTACGCCAGCCGCAACGCGGCGTTCCAGGCAGCATTGAGCAAGGCTACCGGCATTCCGCTTGCTCTGGACGGCGACCTGATTGCGCCGGGGGCGATCATGCCAGGCACCACCGAGCAGGCCGCGAGAAAGCTGGGGGCGAAGCTGGGGTTGCGTAACCCGCAGGTTCGCAGCCAGCTGGAGGAGGGCGACAGCCTGGCGTTCGAGGACAGCAAGCTGTACAGCGGGGTGTTTGCTCTGGCGGATGCCAAAGCCGGCAAGCCGGTGCCGCGGGCGGTTTTGCCGGGGATCGAACTGAAAAGCCCGAAGATTACCCGCAAGCTGACCACGGCGTGGTTTGCCGGGCGGGTGGATGAGCGTTATCAGCGCTGCATGAAGCGTTAATTTGTCGGATGACGCGATCCATTGTGGGAGCGGCCTTGCGTCGCGAAAGGGCTGCACGGCAGCCCCAGCAATTTTTGCATCAACGCTGAAATCCTGGGGCCGCTACGCGGCCCTTTCGCGACGCAAGGCCGCTCCCACATTGACAGCATCGGCCTGCTCGATCAGCTTTCGCCCAATGCCCCAACCACCTTGTCGACACTGGCCTTTAGCCCTGCAAACGCATCCTCAGGATCACTCTCCACCACCACCAACTTGGCCCCAGCCGCCTTGATCATGTCGGCTACTGCCGCGTCCGGCTGGCGATGGTCCAGCACCAACGCCACATCCTGCGCCTTCAGGTTCTCTCCCAGCGCCTTGAGCGCGGCAGCATCCCACGCATCCGGCAGCGGCTGCTCCACCACGTCCAGGTTCAACCCGCTGGCCAGGTAACCCAACCGCTCGGACAGGCTCACCACCGTCAGGTTGTCGACCTTGGCCAGGCGTGTCTGGCTGCTGGCCGAAAGCTCCAACAACTGGCGCTTGAGGCCCGCCAGGTTGCCCTGGATCTTCGCTTTGTCGCCCGGGGTCAAGCGCTCCAGGTCATTGGCTACTACATCGGCCATGCGCCCGAGGTTGGTCGGGTTGAGCCAGGGGTAGGCGCCGTAGGCATCATCACCCGTGACCGCAATGCCTGGCAGCGCGCCATCCACCGGCCGTGCGGCATCGATTTCGACGATGCGGATGTTGCTGCGCCGGGCCATCGGGTACAGCGGGTCGTCACGCCAGATCGAACGCACGCCGATCACCGCGTCGGCTTGCTGTGCGGCTTTCTCCAGGCTGGCGCCACCGCGCCCGCTGAAGTACGACGGCTGGCGGCTGGCCGGCAGGTTGGCCGGCGCCGCACGCTTGAGCTGTACTGCAGTGCCGTCGAGCAGGGCGCTGGCCAGGCTGTGGGTGACGGGCAGGGTGGTCAGCACTTGTGTGGCAAAAGACAGCGACGGCAGGCCGGCCAGGGCCAGCGCCAGGGTCAGGCGTTTGAAGTTCATGCCGGGTTTCCTTGCAGGCGGGGGACGAGGGCGCGGGCCAGGGCGGCCAGGGCAAAGCAGATGCCGGCGACCAGGATGATCGCGGCGCCTGACGGCACCGGCAGGTCGAATACGATCGGCAGCAGGATGCCGAACAGGGTGCTGATGGTGGCAATGACCACCGACAGGAAGAAAAAGCCTTTGAGCGACTGGCTGACCAGGCGTGCGGCGGCAGCGGGGATGACCAAAAGTGCGCCGACCAGGATGGCCCCGATCACCTTCACGGCGGCCACGGTCACCAGGGTCACCAGCACCACGAACAAGTAGTCCAGGGTTTTCACTGCCACCCCACGCACGGCCGCCAGCTGCGGGTTGAAACTGGCCAGCATGATGCGGTTGTACAGCGGCAGTGCCAAGGCCAGCACCAGTATCGCGACGATGCCCAGCACCACCAGGTCCTGGCCGCTGACGGTCAGCACCGAGCCGAACAGCACGTTTTCAAGGATGTGCACATTGATCTTGCCCGCCAGCATCAGCAACAGGCTGGCACCCAGTGCCAGCGACACCGACAGGAACACGCCGATCAGGGTATCGGGCGACAGCCCGGTGCGGTTACGCAGGAAGTTCAGCAGGATGCCGAACAGCAGGCAGTAGCCGAACAGGCTGCCGTATGGGCCGGTGTAGGGCTCGCCCAGCAGGATGCCGATGGCCACGCCGGTGAGCGCGGCGTGGCCCACTGCCTCGGAAAAGAAGGCAAAGCGCTTGACCACCACCAGGGTACCCAGGCCGCCCAGCACCGGGCCGATCATCAGGCCGGCCAGCAGGGCGTTGACCACGAAGCCGTAGGCCAGTGCCTCGGGCAGGTAACCAGCGGTGGCCCAGTCCTGGACCAGTTGGCGAAATGCTTCAAAACTCATGAGGCAAGGCTCTCGCTACGCGGGTGAACGGAGAACAGGCCGAGCAGGCGCTCCGGGGTCAGGGCCTGGGCGGGTGGGGCGTCGAACAGCACCTTACGGCTCAGGCCGGTTACCCGGTCAGCAAGGCGCAGCACGGCTTCAAGGTCGTGCTCGATCCACAGCACGGTGGTACCCGCCTGGCGCCAGCCATTGAGCAACTGCTCGAATACCTGGATACCGGCTTCATCGAGCGCCGACATGGGCTCGTCCAGCACCAGCAACTGCGGCTCGGGGATCAGGCCCTGGGCCAGCAGCACGCGCTGGCGCTCGCCCCCGGACAACGCACCCATGCGCCGCTTGCGCTTTTCGAGCATGCCGACCCGCGCCAGGGCCGCGTCGATGGCCGGTTGCACACGCCGCGACAGGCCGAGAAAGGCCGGGCGGCGCTGGCACATGGCGGCCATGAAGTCGTCCACGGTCATTGGCAGGCCGCGGTCAAACTCCAGCGCCTGCGGCACATAGCCGATCACTTCGCGCTCGCTCGGCCAATGCAAGGTCAGTTGGCCCTGATGCGGCATTTGCCCGAGCAGGGTCTTGATCAGCGAGCTCTTGCCACCGCCATTGGGGCCGACGATGGCGTGCACGCTGCCTGCGGCCACGCTGAAACCGACCTGCTCAAGGATGCGTGTGCGGCCCAGCGTCAGGTCGATGCCGGCGAACTCGATGCGCGGCCCGAAGGCCGCCACCAGGTTGGCGGCGGCGGTCATGCGCGGTTCTCCTGGATGGCGCGGACCACGGTGTCGAGGTTGCGCTTCATTTCCACTTCGTATTTGTCCTTGGTGTATTCGCCATAGGAGATGTGCGTCAGTGGGTACAGGCGCACGCCAGATTCACGCTGGATGGTTTCGACATAGGCTGACGGGAAGTCCATTTCCGAAAAGATCACCCGTACGTCCAGGGCCTTGAGCTGGTCAATGGTCTTCTTCAGCTGGGCCGGGCTGGGTTCGATGCCATGGGCTGGTTCGACCACGGCAGTCACTTCCAGGCCAAAGTCGCGTACCAGGTAGTCGTAGGCGGCGTGGATGGTGGCAACCCGGAAGGTGGCGCTGGGCGCTTCGGTGACCTTGGCCAGGGCCTCGGCACGCAGGGTGCGCAGGCGTTTGGCGTAGGCACGGGCGTTTTGCGTGTAGAACTTGGCGTTGTCCGGGTCGAGTTTGCCCAGTTCACGGGCGATGTTGTTGACCTGGGCGATGGTGGTGCTGATCGACAGGAAGGTGTGCGGGTTGACCACCTTGCCGGCGCCGCGGGCGGCAATGCCGGTGGCCGCCAACAACGGAACGTTCTGGTTGGCTTCGATGGTGTTGATGCCGGGCTTTTCGCTGGCGGCGATCATGCGGTCGGCGAAGTCGTCGTGGCCGACGCCGTTGAGCACAACCACGTCCAGGGTGCCGATGCGCTTGATGTCCTCGGCCCGTGGCTCGTAGGCGTGGGGGTTGAAGCCTGCTGGAATCAGCGGCACCACTTCGGCCTTGTCGCCGACGATGTTGCTCACGTAGCTGTAGTAAGGGTGCAGGGTGATGCCGATGCGCAGCGGCTTGCCGTTATCGGCCAGGGCCATTGCCGGCAGGGCAAGGGCCAGGAGCAGGGCGAGGGCGGAGCGGAACATGGGGAAGTCCTTGGGTTCAGTGACGGTGTTCGCGGGTAACCCCGGCGTCGTAGTGGCTGACCACCTGCTGCCAGCCTGCGGCAATCAGTGCCGCCTGGCCGAGGTCGTCCGGGGGCATGGCGGCGCTGTCGCGGCGCAGCCAGACATCGGCCTGGCCAGTGCTGTCGGCTGGCAGGATCAGCAGCAGGCTGCCAGCGACTTCAGGGGCCTGGCTGCGGCCCAGGTAGGCGCCGGGCTCCAGCCACGACCATTGGTGGCCGCCACGGCTCTGGCTGCCGGCATCGGCCACGAAGGGCGGCAGGCCTTCTTCGGCCAGGGCCTGCACGCTAGGCACGGCAGCGTTTTCTTCACGCAACAGCTGGATTTCATCGAAGGCCACCCGCAGGTCGGTGTACAGGCCTTGCTCGGCGGCGGTGAGGTCGCGACGGGCATCGATCTGGTGGCTGGCGATGGTCTGTTCGTCTTCGCGCTCGCCACGCATCAGCACCACGCTGGCGGCGAGCACCACGATCAGCAGGCTGATCAAAAGCACGTACAGGGTTTCGTGCCCGGCGCCAGCCGGGCGAATCACTTGGGCGCGGCTCATGGCTGGGCGATATCGGCGTAGTCGACTTCCACCACATGCCCAGGGCCTGCATCGAACAGCACGTAGAACTCGCCGTCCGGGCGCTTGAAGGTGAGCGTCGAGTCATCGCCAAGTTTGCCGCCCACCAGCACCTGCTCGTCATAGCCGATCACATCCAGGGTAACCCCTGGTGCGCCGCTGCCGTCCGAAAAACCGCCGGTGCATGTGACCTGGCCACTGGCCGTTTCTTCGCATTCGCACATCGGGTTGTGCGCCAGGGCAGGGCCGGCGGCCAGCACCAGCAAGGGCAGGGCGAGGGTTCGCATCAGCTGTTTCATTTCTTGCCTCCTTGTTTTTCGAGCCAGGCCACGGTGGCTGGCGATGCTTTGGCCAGGGGGACCGACGCCTGGTGCATGCTGCCGTCCCAGCCTTCCAGGGTGATCCAGATGTGTGCGTCGGGTTTGGTCCGCGGCGGGATCGGCAGCGAGGTGCCCATGTTGTACGGTGCGCCGAAGAAGATGGTGCCGGCGGCGCGCAGGCTGCGAGGCTTGCCGATGCGCAGGTAGGCTGCCTTGACGTCCTTGATGCAGGCCTTGCACAGCGATGCATTGAACGCCTTGAAGTAACCGGCCGGGCCGTCGGCGCGGGGCGCCTCGTCACGCAGTTCGGCAAGGTCGAGGCTGTAAGGGCCTACCTGGATGTTGCTGATCACGTTGGCGCCAAGGCCGGCGTCGCCGCGGAACAGCTTGGCGTCGGCAAAGTACTTGGGCATGAAGCCAAGCGGAATCAGAATCAGCAGGATGTTCAGGTGAAAACGCCACTTCAGCCAAAGCTGCTTCAGCGGGCTGGCGGGCAGGGCTTGGGCCTGGCTCATGAATGGATCTCCACGGTGGTTTCACTGCGTGCCGCACGCGGTGCCCGCTCGCTGCGTTTGAGGGCAGCGGCGGTGGCCTGGGCGGTGCGTTTGGTCCAGATCAGCAGGCCGCTGAGCACCATCAAGGTGAGGATCAGGCCGAAGAAGAACCAGATCAGCTTGATCGGCAGGCCGCCGAAGTCGCCGGTGTGCAGCGGTCGCATGGATTCGGTGACGAACTCCAGGGTGGAGCGGTCGCTGATCACGAACTGGCTGTCGACATTGCTTGTGTACGGGTTTACCGACGCACTCTGGAACATCAACGGGTACCAGCCCGGGCCGGACAAGCTGATGTGGCTGTAGGCAGTGGCGGGCAGCGAGATGGAGCTCACCTCCAGCCCCGGGATCGCCAGCCCGGCAATGCGCGCCGCCTCATCCAGGCCAATGCGCGAGGCAGGGCTGCCATCTTGTGTTTGTGGTACGTCTTCACGGGCGATCACCGGCACGATGGGCCGGCTGGAAATGGTGATGTGGTTGTCGAACAGGATCGCCTGAATCAAAAACCAGGTGCCGGTGATGGAAATCACCGCAATGAACCAGATCGACCACACCCCAGCCAGGCGGTGCACGTCTCCCCAGAAAATCCGTGAGCCATGGCCAGTGCGCACGGGTTTGAAAAAGCCCTTCCAGAACTTCTTGTACACCACAAGGCCCGTGACCAGCGAAGCCAGCATCGGCAGGCCAAGCAGCGACACCAGGTACCAGCCCCAGCTGAAACCGTTGGTGAACGGCACCAGCCACCAGCCGTGCAGGGCGCGGGTGAAGGCTTCGAAGTTGAAGTCTGGGGTCTTGCCCTGGATGGCCCCGGTATAGGGGTTTACGTACAGCGTCGGGCTGGTGCCGTCGGGCAGGGTGACATTGGCCTTTACCGCGAAGTGCGAGCCGTCCGGTTGGCTCAGGCGCTCCACCACCATGTCCGGCTCGGCCTTGTTCAAGGCCTCAAGCACCTGTTGGAAGCTCAGGCGCTCGACGTCGGCGTCAGGCTTGTTGGCGCGCACGGCCGGGTCGGCGAGCCAGACGATCTCCTGGCTGACCACGGCGAGCATGCCGGTAAAGCAGACGATCAGCACAAAGAACCAGATCGGCAGGGCGAGCCAGCTATGGACCAGGAACCACAGCCTGGATTTGGATTTTTTCGGTGATTTGGCCATCAGACGGTCTTCTGCAATGGGTGGTCGAGCGTGTGCCCAACCAAAGAGGGCTGTACTGATAAGGACGAATGAGAATTGAAAACCTGCCGTTTTAAATGCAAGCAAATGTTTCTAAGCGCAAAGCCGACCTGCGCGCGAGGCGTCAGGCCGGCTTTGAAGGAATGTAGCGGCGGGGGTCAGGCGCGGGTCAGGGCCACGGCCGGTTGCGATTTGCCGTGCAACTGCGCCAGGTCCTGGTACAGCGCACGGCCAATTTCCGCAGCGCGGGCCGGTAGCACCGACAGCAACGTGTCGCTCAGGCCGTGGCTGTTCTCGCAGAAGCCCTGCAGGTACACCGAGGCCTGCAGGTCGGGGCTGGCCAGCACACGGTAGTTGCGGTCGACGCTGAAGTCGTCCAGGTAGTCGGCCAGCGGTGCCAGCAGGTCACGGTGCGAGCGGCGTTCGTAGCCGGTGGCGAGAATCACGGCATCGTAGCGGTGGGTTTGTTGCTGGCCGGTGGCGAGGTCGCGCAGGGTCAGCTCCAGGCCTTCGCGGGTGGCGACCACGGCTTCAACCTGGCGGCGGCACAGCACGTTGTGACGGTGCTGGTGGGCGACCTTCTGCCGGTAGAGGATGCCGTAGATACGTTCGATAAGGTTGAGGTCGACCACCGAGTAGTTGGTGTTGTGGTATTCGCCCAGCAGTTTGCTGCGCTGGTCGGACGGTTCGTTGTAGACCAGGTCGGTGTAGTCCGGCGAGAAGATCTCGTTGACGAACGGGCTGTCGTCGGCGGGTTTGAGGGCCGAGCCACGCAGGATCATGTCGACCTTGACCGACGGGTAGCTGTCGTTGAGGTCGATGAATGCTTCGGCGGCGCTCTGGCCCGAACCGATCACCGCGATGCGCATCGGTTTGCCGGCGGTGCACGGCAGCTTGTTGAGGCTGCTCAGGTACTGGGAGTGATGGAAGACCCGCGGGTCGTCCTTGAAGGCGCCGAACTTTTCCGGAATTTTCGGCGTGCCGCCGCTGCCGACCACCACCGAGCGGGTGCGGCGGCTGTATTCACGGCCCTGGGCATCGCGCGAGACCAGGCGCAGGTGTTCGACCCGGCCAGCCTGCACTTCCGGTTCGATGCGCAGCACTTCCTGGCCATACACCGCCTGGGTAGCGAAATGCTCGGCAGCCCAACGCAGGTAATCGTTGTACTCCAGGCGGCAGGGGTAGAAGGTGCCGAGGTTGATGAAGTCGGCCAGGCGCTGCTTCTGGTGCAGGTAGTTGACGAAGCTGTAGGGGCTGGTGGGGTTGCGCAACGACACCAGGTCCTTAAGGAACGAGATCTGCAGCTCGCTCTGGGTGGCCAGGGTTTCGCCGTGCCAACGGTAGTCCTGCTGCTTGTCGATGAACAGTGCGTCCAGGGCGTGGCCCTGAGATTCGGCGAGTTCTTCCAGGGCGATGGCCAAGGCCAGGTTGGAAGGGCCGAAGCCCACGCCGATCAGATCTTTGATGGTTTCCTGCTGTGAGGGCTGGCTCATGGCTGCGATTCCCTGAATGGTCGAATATGGACGCCCGCCGGGGCTCCGGCTCCTGCGCAAGTACATGAGTTGGAACGAGCCAGTCGGGGGGGAATTTAAGCGAGCTAAAGAACTGCGTGAGGCGGCCGATAGGGGGTTACGGCAAGTGCCGATCTTTCTGGCAAGGAATCGACATGACATCCATATCGGCAAATCTTCACATCAACGGCGTATCGGCGCAGACGCTGAGCGCCAATGCTGCAGCGGAGCGCGAGCAGGCAAAGCAAGCCGAACAGGCTGAGAAGGGTGGGCCACTGAGCATCAGTGGCGATACCTTGAAAGTTGGCGGTTCAGGGCAGGCTCAGCCCACGCAGGGCAGCGAGGAGAGCAGTGAATCGGCAGCGGTAGAGGCGTTGCGTGAGCGATCAAGGAGTTGCAGAAGCAGTTGGCCGAAGAGCAGAAACAGCTGGCTCAACTGATGGACAGCAAGATGGAAGAGACTGCCAAGGCCGCTGCGGTGAGCGCAAAGCAGGCCAGCATTGCCACTATCACCGGGCAGATCATGACGGCCACGGCACAGCTGCTGGAGCTGTTGCAGCAAGAGGGTGGTAGCAGTTCGGGCGGGATGGTCAGCGCCACGGCCTGAAACCTTGGGGCTGCTGTGCAGCCCATCGCAGGCCAGATGCTATCCCTGTGGGAGCTGGCTTGCCGGCGATAGGGCCCGTGCAGGCCCCATCATTCGAGATTCAAGGCCCGGGTTACTCGGCCACCAGCCGCCCCTTGCTCTGCCGGTCGCTCTTGTACTGCATGGCCACTGCCGGGGCCGGCTTGGCGGTACCGGTCTCAAGCCATTGACGCATGCGGCTGGCATCGGCGAAGTGAGTGTACTTGCCGAAGGCATCGAGGATGACCATGGCCACCGGGCGGTTATCCATCCGGGTCAGCAGCACCAGGCAATGCCCGGCTTCATTGGTGAAGCCGGTCTTGGTCAGCTTGATGTCCCAGTTGCTCTTGTTCACCAGGTGGTCGGTGTTACGGAAACCCAGGGTGTAGTTGGGCTTGCGGAAGGCCACGGTTTTCTCGCGGGTGGTCGACAGCTCGCTCAGCATCGGGTACTTGCGCGAGGCCATCAGAAGCTTGCTCAGGTCGCGGGCGGTGGACACGTTCTGCGTCGACAGACCGGTTGGCTCAACATAGCGGGTATGTGCCATGCCCAGGCTGCGGGCCTTGGCATTCATCGCCTTGATGAACGCCGGGTAGCCGCCGGGGTAGGCGTTGGCCAGGGAGTTGGCTGCACGGTTTTCCGACGACATCAGGGTAATCAGCAGGGTTTCGCGGCGGTCGAGCTGGCTGCCCAGACGCACGCGTGAATACACGCCTTTCATCTCCGGGTTGTTGGCAATGGTCATGGTGAGCATTTCATCCATGGGCAGCTTGGCATCCAGTACCACCATCGCTGTCATCAGCTTGGTTACCGAAGCGATCGGCACCACACGGTCGGCGTGGCTCGAATACAGCTCCTGGTTGGTATTCAGGTCGATCAGCAAGGCGCTGCCTGAAGCCAGGTGCAGCTTGGACGGGTCACGTTGGACTTGAGCCGGGGGTTGTGCAGCAGCAGTCGACGGAAGGGTCGCGGTACCTGTGAGCAACAGCAGCAGGCTGAGGATGGACAGGGATGTTTTCACGTTGAGGCTCACTAAAAGTTGGTATGTCGTTGGCTGTGCAAGGGTTTTCCCCCTAAAACCGATGCATTCTGGAGTATGGCTGAATTGCTGTCGAATGCCTTATGACTAAAGGGCGCAAGGTGAACGAAATTTAATCCTGCGCCACATGAAAGGGGTATCAGGATGCGATCAGGTATGCCGCTACGCCCTTGGCTAGGCGCCAAGGTTTCCAGATTGAAAGATGATCGAACAATCGGCTGTAGTTGCCCGCCAAGCCGGCGACCGCGAGATAGACGCACCACTTCCGCAGCGCCCTGGAGAACTTTCTTTTAATGAATCGCAACAATCGGCACACCATTGAAAAATGGAGCTGTCGCAAAAACGAAAAAGCCCAACTGAGTGTTGGGCTTCAGCGTCACTCCTCAACACCAGCGGGAATGACAGGATCGGGCATTTACGGCACGGCGACACGACACTGCAAGCCCTTTCGAGCGCCTGTTTCCAGCACGTTCACCGGGCGGGCGGATCCGCTGCTGCCGCTAGCCTTCAGGCAGCGTGCTAGCACACATCAATCTGTCCGCAATATCGGGAACTGCGCCGCTGGATTACGTGATTCGGCGTTCATCGACTCGCACGCAGCCGCGGCCTCGGACTTGTTGACAAAGCCGCGCTTGAGCCGTTGTTTTTCCTGATTGTCGTAGATATCGAAGCCGCCCGAAGTCGTCGCGGCATAGAACCGGTTGCCAATGCGGAAGGACTCGCCTTCCACTGGCACTGCAGGAACGATAACGAATCTTGGTTGCATGTTTCGCGCCTCCCCAGGCAGATACGTAAGTATTAGTCTGAGAACGGGAAGGTAACAATATGACTCATCGGGACTAATCAATGGCGTGGCGCGTCACGCGTGCCTGCCCTGTGCGTTTTGGCCAGCCGGCATCCCGATGCAAACCGTGATGGGGCGGGGCATCGGGATGCCTTGCCGGCTTTCGAAACTCAGCGATGGGCCAGTGAAAGCTCGCTGATGATGCAGACCGAGCCGTCATTGGCCGGTGTTGCATCGGTGTAGTCAACCTGGTTGTAGATGCCACCGTGAAATTCGAACAGGCGCGAAGCCCAGGTGCTGTCGAGCTGCAAAACGCCGGACGCGCCGGACACCCCGTTGCATTTGGCCGTTACATTCACCACGCCTGCAGACGTGGTGTGAATGCTCACGTCGAACTTCGCCCCCAGAGGCACCCCTTTGAGCACTGTCGAGTTAACCGGGTCGGTCTGGTTGTAGGTGCGCCGGAACCCCAAGGTAATGTTGCCTTTGTTCCAGAACACCTTCACCGGTGGGCTGTCGTCCCCGCGCACGTGCATCTGGGCGATCACCACCTTTTGCGCCGAGTTGACCTTGGTCAGCGTCATGGTTTGGCGATTCCAGTGGTCCTGGGCGCTGGCCAGTGTCCAGTCTTCTGTTTCTGTCCATTCGCAGCGGGTCCTGTGGGTGCTTTTGCTCGAAGCACCTTTGGTGGGGGCTGAAAGCTGGATCGAGCCATCGCTGAGCACCTTGACCACACTCGGCAACCGCGCGATTGCTTCGGTACCGTTGAGTTCGAGTGCTACAGGGTTGGTAGAGGAGACCGCCACTGGGGTGGCGATGGTGAGATTGCTGATGTCTACGGCCATGTGAGCTCCTGACAAAAAATGTGGCTTGAATGACGAAACCTTCCAGCCGCGATGCATGTGGCTGCCGGGATTACTTTAGCCTCAAGCTAAATCATGGTCAATAGCGATGAGCTAAATAAATTTCGCTTTGCGACAAATTACCTACTGGCGAAATTTTTTGGTGACAGGGCTTTACGCTGGATTTGGCGGTGAGATAAGCTTCCCTCGAATACTGTACGAATATACAGCTATCAGGATGAGAATATGTCTAAGCACATGAAGGCAGCACCCCAGCAGCACCAGGAAATGACCGGAATGGAGCGGCTTAGCCTGCGGGTGTCGTCAATGATCAACCACCCGCTTGCACAGACGCAGCGCTGGGTCGTTGTGCATCGCCTGGATACCGACGGTGATGCGGAATGGGAGGCGGTGATGGGCTTGCTGTCCGACACGCCCGAGTTGGACTTGACGTTCAACGACGACGAAAGCGTCACCGTGCGCTGGGAGCGCAACAGCGTGGAAGCGCGTGACGACTTTGTCGTCGAGCACGACAGCGAGGCGCTGGTCGAGGCGGCGGCACCTTTCTGAGCATTTGCAAAAGCCCGCCGGGCGGGGCGGGCTTGGCTTTACACAAGGTGGGCATTCCACACCAGTAGTACCCTGGCCTGGATGTAGGTCTCTTCCCGGCGAATCATGCGGTCCTTGTGCCGCGAGTTGTCGGAAATCATCTCGAAGTGGTCCTCATCAGCGATCTGCAGCCGCTTGATGTAGATGTGGTCGCCCCAGGAGAAGAAATAGATGCCGTCGCCGACGAACTCGCGGATGCTGACGTCGACGATCAACGGGTCGCGGTGCTTGATGGTCGGCTCCATCGACTGGCCCCAGCCCGTGATCATCTTCAGGTGGTGGTGCTCAGTAAACGTCACCCCCAATTCACGCAGGTGGCTGGGGCTGACGCGAACGTCCTTGAACATCTCGGGGTAGTCGTGGGGGATCTGGCCACCGCCCATCGCGGCCCGCACGTCGTAGTGGGCAATCCACACTTCGTCACCGACCAGGCCGGGGCGAACAAGCTCAGCCTTTACCGGCGTGGCATCCTGCGGTTCTTCTGCAGCGGCCAATAACCGTTGCCGGGTTTGTTCAGGGATGCCCTTACCGCTCCGGGCAAGCATCTGCTTGACCAGGTCGGCCGCCGAAAGCTTGCCGTCGCCCGCTTCGACCGACGCCAGTACGGGGTCGCCTGCCGACAGTGCGTCAAACCAACCCCGCGGCAGGCCTTCGATGCTCTCGATTCTGCGAGCTACGTCATCACCCAGGTTTTTCGCGGTCCTGTCGGAAAGGATCTGGCTCAGGTGTGCAGGCGCCATCCCCCAGCGTTCTGCGCAGGATCCCTTTTTCTGGCTGCCGATGAGCTTGACCAGGTTGTGCTTGCGAATGTCGTAGATGTCCATAGGGCGAAGCATGCCAGTGTTTAGCTTGCTGCTAAATGTGCGCATGGCTAAATTAGCTCTTGTGGCGAAATTAGCGCTAGGCTAAATTAAATGCACCTACAAGGAAAGCCCGTGAGGCATTTTTGTCCAGGGCTCGTCGCATCATTATCTGTAATGAGGTTTACATGGATCCGACCGACCTCGGCCCGGGCACAGTCACTTGGCTGAGTGGCACGGGCACTGTGTTGCTAGGTGCTTTTTTGTGGCTGCGCAAGTGGCTGTCCCGGGATGCAGCCGAGCGTGCGATGGACAGCGCCGATATTGCAGTCATCCGCCGGCTCACCGAGTTGCTGGACATTGAGCGAGACGCCCGCAAAGAGGCAGAGGCCAAAACTGATCAGCTCGCCAGGGAGCGCAACGACCTGGTGATGACGGTAGGGCGGCTGCAAGGCAAAGTCCTGGCGCTGACCAGCCAGTTGGCTGTGGCTACAGAAACCACTGGCCCGAAAAAAAGGTAGGAGGCGTTTTGGCAAAAAAAAGCCCGCCAGGTTGGCGGGCCATAAGGGCGTAGGGAGCAACGCACAACAAATTCGGGTCAGGCGACCAGGGTGCCTGGTTGCAACTGTTCAATCAGGGCCTGCGCCGAGGCAAGGGTTGGCATAGGGCCGCTTACGGCTTCGCCGTTGCGCACCAGGTACCAGCACGCCAGCAGGCCTTGCTCACGCAGTGAAGTAGGGACGGCGCTGCCGACAACGGACATGATCTGGATAGTGGCCATGAGGACCTCCTGTAAAACATGGCTCTACCTTACGCAGCAGCCTCGGCGGTTTGAAATCAACTTCCTCGATAGTGGTCATTAGTTCTATCAACCATTACCAGCGCGGCGGGCCGTAATACACCGGTGGTGGGCCGTAGTAGGTGCGGTAGCCCGGGGGCGGTGGCGCCGGCGCGTAATACGGCTGGTAGTACACCGGCTGCGGCGGCGGTTGCACGTATACCGGCGGCGGGCCGTAATACACTGGCTGGCGTTCGACGTACACCGTGCGGTCGCGCCCGCCATAAACCGTTGCCCCGACCACGGCACCGACCACCGCCGCACCCAGGATCGGGCCCGGCCCATACCAGCCTCCGCCGCCATGGCCACCGTGGGCAGCAGCAGGCCCACTGATGGCCAAAGCACCAACCAGCAGAGCGACTCCGGGAATGTGACGGTTCATAGAGCAACCTCGCAGAGAAACCCCACGTTCGGGGCCTTACTAATATGACTCCAGTCTCTGTCAGCTGAGCACAGGGGAACGGTAAAGGTTGTGTAAGGGACGACCAGTGGTTGCCTCTGGTACGCTGAATAAACGTTTCAGTTATGACAAAGGAGCAGGTTATGTCGACAACTCCCAGCAGGGATACCGTGCTGTGCATCTCCCTTGCCGGCCGCCCCGGCACCTTCGGCGTGCGTTTTCACAACCACCTGTACCAGCAGCTGGGCCTGGACTTCTACTACAAGGCCATGCGCACCGATGACTTGCCGGCAGCGGTGGCGGGCATCCGCGCGCTGGGAATCCGTGGCTGCGGTGTGTCGATGCCGTACAAGGAGGCCTGCATGGCGCTGGTCGATGAAATCGACCCGTCGGCGGCGGCCATCGAGTCGGTCAATACCTTGGTCAACACCGATGGCCACCTGAAGGCGTACAACACCGATTACCTGGCCGTGCGCCAATTGCTGGCGCAGCATCAGGTCGATCCGGCCACCGCCTTTGCCCTGCGTGGCAGTGGTGGCATGGCCAAGGCCGTGGCCAGTGCCTTGCGCGATGCCGGCTTTGCCGAGGGCATCATCGTTGCGCGTAACGAACAGGCCGGTCGGCAGTTGGCGGATGTGTGTGGTTATCGCTGGGTGCCCGAGCTGGGCGACATCTGCCCGCCGATGCTGGTGAACGTGACGCCGATCGGTATGGCTGGCGGGCCGGAGGCAGAGGTGCTGGCGTTTTCCGAGCATGCCATAGCGGCGGCGCAGCGGGTGTTCGATGTGGTGGCGATGCCAGCGCAGACGCCGTTGATCCGTCGGGCCCAGGCGTTGGGCAAACCGGTCATCACCGGGTTGGAGGTTATCGCGTTGCAGGCGTTGGAGCAGTTTGTGCTGTACACCGGGGTACAGCCGACGCGGGCGCAGGTGGATGCCGCGGTAGCGTACGCCCGGGACATCTAGTTACTCCTGTACTGGCCTTTTCGCGGCTAAAGCCGCTCCCACAGGTACTGCACAGCATCTGAAGTTTGTGCGGTACCTGTGGGAGCGGCTTTAGCCGCGAAAGGGCCGGCACAGGCTACAACAGGGTCAAAACACCTTGCGCCCGTCATCCAGCTGCTGATCGACCAATGCCCGGCCATGGGCCAGCGACACATGCTGCGCATTCTCAAGGTCAGAGAAAAACTTCATCGGCATCGACAGGCGCTTGCTGGTGTGCCCGTCGGGCGCGGTGATCAGGCAGCCGGCGGCATAGGGCAGGGGGGAGTCGGGGTGGGGCATCACGCTGGCGGTGATGGTGTGCTCGCGGTATTCACAGTGAAGAGATTGCATCGTCCTTACCTCGCTGTGGCATGTGAAGCAGTTACCTTCATATACCACAGCAAGGGGCCGGGAGTTCCCGGCCCGACGAGCGAACGGCGACGAACGCTTAGCCTTTGAGCTCGGTCGGCTGGATCACTTCTACCCAGTAACCGTCCGGGTCCTTGACGAAGGCCAGGTGGTTCATGCGCCCGTCCTGCAGGCGTTTCTGGAACGGCACTTCCAGTGCTTCGAAGCGTGCACAGGCGGCGCGCACGTCCGGCACCGAAATGCAGATGTGGCCAAACCCGCGCGGGTCGGTGTTGCCGTTGTGGTAGGCAAACTCGGCATCGTTTTCGGTGCCGTGGTTGTGGGTCAGTTCCAGTACGCCAGGGATCGACTTCATCCACTGGTGGCGTGCTGTGTCATCGGCGGGGATCTGCGCCGGGTCGACCAATGCCAGGAAGTACAGGCTGAAGGCAGCTTCAGGGAAGTCGCGCTTGTCCACCAGGCGGAAGCCCAGCACGCGGGTGTAGAAGTCCAGCGACTTCTCGATATCCTTTACCCGCAGCATGGTGTGGTTGAAGACGAACTGGGTGGTAGCGGCATCTGGTTGGGCAGTGACGCCAGGCAGGGTTTGCAGATCGTGCAGGCTCATGGGAACTCCTGAGACGGGGCCGGGCCAAGGGCACCGGCAAAACAGACAGGCTGGCCATGATACGGCAGTGCGCTGATTGCGCAAATGAAAGCGCCCTGCACTGGGCAGGGCGCTGGAATTAGAGGCCCGCATGTGCGGGCGCGTGGGGTCGCTAGTCCTTTAGCTGTCTCGATACTGAGCCAGCCCTTGTGAAAAAAGTGTGAAGCAGGCGTGGACGTTTCATCAGCGTACCCAGCTTTCTACCGTGGCGGCCCCGTACTGTTCTTTCCAGGCCTTGAGGCCGCGGTGGTTGCCGCCTTTGGTCTCGATCCGCTCGCCGGTGTGCGGGTTTTGATAAACCTTGACCACGCGTGGGCGGCGCTGTTGCTTGGGCGCTGTGCTGGCAGCCCTGCTCACCGCCTTGGGGTCGAGGATGGCGATGATATCGCGCAGGCTCTTGTCATAGCTTTTCATCAGGCCGACTAGTTTCTGCTCGAATTCGATTTCGCGTTTGAGGCCGGCATCCTTTTTCAACGCTTCCAGTTGCGCCATCTGCTCCTGGAGCGCTTTTTCGGCAGCACGAAACTCTGCAAGTCTGGACACTGTAATCACTCCTGTACGTCAGTCGTGGCAGGGCGTGACGAACATTGAATACACATAAAACGCCAGCCACGCGGGTGGGTTCCGCTGTTCGCTGATATCGAGTGTAGTCATTCATGGGTACTGGGTAAACTGCAAACTTTTGTAAGTAACGCGGGAACTTTCCTAGTTTTGCGTGCGGTATTTTCCGGGTGTCTTGCGTTTGCCTTTCAGCGCGTTTAGACCATGGTCCAATGGCCTGTGCCAGAGCCTTTGCGCGATCATTTCAGATGATGGCCGGCGATTGTTCGGCCTTGCCGCAGTGCCGTGGCCAGTTCGTGCCACAGTGTGTTAACCCGCCTTTGATTCTGGATGTTTCTTCGCATGTTTGCCCCTTTTTCCCTCGCCTCCGGGCGCCGTGTTGCCGGCCTGTTCCTGTTGTGTGCCGGCGTCAATGCCCAGGCCGCCGGCTTTCTTGAAGACAGCAGTGCCAAGGTTGAAGCACGCAATGTCTATTTCAACCGGGATTTTCGTGACGGCCACAGCAGTTCCAGCCAAGGCGCGTCCAAGCGGGAAGAATGGGCACAAGGTTTTATCCTTAATGTGCAGTCGGGTTATACCCAGGGGCCGGTAGGTTTTGGCGTGGATGCGCTGGGCATGTTCGGCTTCAAGCTCGACTCCAGCCCGGCCGACAGTAACAGTGGTTTGCTGCCTTCTTCCGGCCACGATCCGCGGCACTCGGCTGACCAGTACGCGAAGATGGGGCTGGCGGCCAAGGTCAAGGTGTCCAATACCGTGCTCAAGTACGGTTCGATGATGCCGGATGTGCCGTTGCTCAAGTACAACGACGGCCGCCTGCTGCCCACCCTGTTCCATGGCGCCATGCTCACCTCTGAAGAATTGCGCGACCTGAAGTTCACCCTGGCTCGTCTGGACAAGTACACCGCGCGCGACTCCACCGACCGCCAGGACATTCGCGTGCACTGCAAGAACAAGCGCTATGCCTGCGATATCGAAGCCGATCACTTCGACCTGGCCGGTGTCGATTACCGTTTCAACGAGCGAATCAGCGCGCAGTACCAAGTGGCCAAGCTGGAAAACATCTACCGCCAGCACTTCCTCGGCCTGGTCGCCAGCCAACCGTTGGCGGTGGGTAGCCTGTCGGCCGACCTGCGCCTGATCAAGAGTGATGACATTGGCAATGCCCGCGCCGGTGCAATCGACCACCGTGCCTTCAGCGGCATGCTCGGCTACAGCCTGGGCGGCCACAAGGTCAGTGCCGGCTGGCAGCGCATGTATGGCGACAGCGCCATGCCGTATCTGGATGGCAGCAACCCGTACCTGGTCAACTATGCCCAGGTCAACGACTTCGCCGCCGCCCAGGAGCGTTCGTGGCAGGTACGTTATGACTATGACTTCAAGGCAGTGGGTGTGCCCGGCCTGACCTTCTTCACCCGTTACATCAACGGTGACAACATCAAAGTGCCGGGCAGCACGGCAGAAGGCAAAGAGTGGGAACGCGACACCGAGTTCAAGTACCAGGTGCAAAGTGGAACTTTCAAGGACGTCAGCGTGCGTCTGCGTAATTCCAGCTACCGTAGCAACTATGAAAAATGGGCACGTGACATGGATGAAACACGCGTCATTGTCAGCTACAACTTTTCGATTTTCTAAGCGGGCGTTTTGCCAAATGCCGGTAGCCGCCTGACAATGGCTGTCGGTTCCCGCAAAGGGCAGGGCAATGAAAGACCTGTTGTTGATCGGCATCGGCGCGGGTGACCCGCGCCAGGTCACGTATGAAGCAGTCGATGCGCTGCGCAGTGCCTGCGTGTTCTTCGTGCTCGACAAGGGCGGCGACAAGGATGAACTGGTCCGCCTGCGCAAGGCCATTCTGCAACGCTACCGCCCCGAGGGTGGCTATCGCCTGGTGCAGGTGGCCGACCCCATGCGCGATGGCCAGGCGGATGACTACCTGGGGGCGGTGCAGGACTGGCACCGGCAGCGTGCTGCGCTGTATGCGCAGTTGATCGAGCAGGAAGTGGGTGACGGGGAAACCGGCGCCTTTCTGCTGTGGGGCGAACCGACCCTGTACGACAGCACCCTGCGCATTCTCGACCTGGTCCGCGAGCGCGGCGTGGCGCTGCGCCTGCGCATTATCCCTGGTATCAGCAGTGTGCAGGTATTGGCAGCGCGTCACCAGGTGCCGCTCAACCGCATCGGCGAGCCGCTGACGGTGTTGCCGGGGCGGCGCCTGGCTGGGCAGGGGCCTATCGACAACGTGGTGGTGATGCTCGACGGGCAGTGCGCGTTTGCCCAGCTTGATGACCCGGAGTTGTTTATCTACTGGGGCGCTTATCTGGGCACAGAGGATGAAGTGCTGATTGCGGGGCCGTTGCAGGCGGTGAAGGCACGAATACTCGAAGTGCGGGAGCGGGAGCGGGGGCGCAAGGGGTGGATCATGGATACTTACTTATTGCGCAGGGAGTTGTGAGGTGTGCTGCCTGTGCCAGCCTCTTCGCGGGCAAGCCCGCGAAGCAGCCAGCACCGATCTCAAGGGTTACCCAGAATGGCCACCACCTTGTCCCGCAACTGGTCGATGCTGAACGGCTTGCCGATCAGGTGCATGCCCTCGGGCACATTGATGCTGTCGGCATAGCCACTGGCGAACAGCACGGGCAGCAGCGGGCGCAACTCGCGCGCTTTGCCTGCCAGCGCTTCGCCACGCATGTCCGGCAAACCCACATCGGTCATCATCAGTGCAAGCGTCTGGCTCGGGTCTTCGAGCACCCGCAGGGCGGCTGCGGCGTCTTCTGCCTCGATGACCGAGTAGCCCAACTCGTCGAGCACTTCGACCATCAGCATGCGTACGATGTCGTCGTCTTCGACTACCAGAAGGTGCATGGTTCGGATCCTGTACAAATGAATGTCTTTAATCTGTGCACCAGGTGGCAGCAGAAGTTCCCGAGGATACCGATCCCTGCAATCAGATGGAACGATTGGCGCACACAGCCTTCAAATACTGGCTAAATGCCCTGCCAGACCCGTCAAAGCTGGTTAGACTCGCTTATCAGGACGGCGCAGTGGCAGATAAAAACAACGGTTGATCCGCCACTCTTTTCAATGGACTTTTCTTGCTCGGGCGTTTTCTCATGATTCAATCAGCCTCGATGGACCAGCGAAGCTTTCGCAAGCTGTTGAGCCGCAACATCGGTCTGCCCCTTGGGGTGGGCCTGCTGGGGGCCGTGGCCTTCGTCGCGGTGATCAACTACCTGCTTTCGGCCATGCAGTGGGTCGAACATACCGACCGGGTGATTGGCAATGCCAACGAAGCGGTCAAGCTGTCGATCGACATGGAAACCGGCATGCGCGGCTTCCTGATCACCGGCGACGAACGTTTCCTTGACCCCTACGAGGTGGCCAAGCCACGTATTCTCGGCAGCCTGCAAAGCCTGCGCGGTATGGTCGAGGACAACCCGCAGCAGGTCGATCGCATCGACCGGCTGGTCGCCTTGCAGCAAGCCTGGAACACCTTCGGCGGCGAAATGATCGCCCTGCGCCGAACCCAAGGGGACTACCAGGCTTCAATCGGCAATGGCCGCGGCAAGCGCCTGACCGATGAAATCCGCAAGGAATTCGACGGCCTGATCGGCACCGAGCAGCAGTTGCGCATGGCCCGCAACGAAAAGGTCAGCAGCGTCACCGTCACGGCTATTTCGGCGTTTGTGCTGTTCATTGTCGGTCTCAGCGCCTTGCTGGCCTACCTGGGCCGGCGCGACCTGCTGGCGTTGTCTGGCAGCTACGAAGAAAACGCCAAGGCCCAGCAGCGTGCGGCCGAGCGCCTGGAGCACCAGGCCTGGCTGCGTAACGGGCAGACCCAGCTGGCCGAGCAGGTACTGGGCCAACTGACGTTGCCCATGCTCGGTGACAACATCTTGCGTTTCTTTGCCACTTACATGGGCAGCGTGGTGGGCGCGGTGTATGTGCGCGATGAGCACGGCCGCCTGGTACGCGTGGCTACCTATGGCCTGGACGCTGAAGAGCAGGCCCGGGAGCAGGTAAAGGGCGATCATGACGGGCTGTTGGCGCAGGCCGTGCGCGAGGGCCGCTTGCTGTGCCTTGAAGACCTTCCCGAAGACTACTACCGCCTGAGTTCCGGCCTTGGCAGCGGCCTGCCACGCAACGCCCTGCTGATGCCGGCGATCGACGATGGCGGGATCAACGGTGTGATTGAACTGGGCTTCCTGCGCCCTCTGCAGGAGCGCGACAGCGAGCTGATGGAGCGCCTGGGCGGCAACCTCGGCATGTCCATCGAAAGCGCCCGCTATCGCCAGCGCCTGCAAGAAGTGCTGGCCGAGACGCAACAGCTCAACGAAGAGCTGCAAGTGCAGCAGGAAGAACTGAAAACCGCCAACGAAGAGCTGGAAGAACAATCCCGCGTGCTCAAGGAGTCCCAGGCCCACCTGGAAACCCAGCAGGCAGAGCTGGAGCAAACCAACGAGCAGTTGTCCGAACGCACCGAGGCGCTGGACCGCAAGAACGACGAGTTGGTCCAGGCCCAGGACGAACTGCAGGCGCGCGCCGACGAGCTGCAACGTTCGAGCAAGTACAAGTCCGAGTTCCTTGCCAACATGTCTCACGAGCTGCGCACACCGCTGAACAGTTCGTTGATCCTGGCCAAACTGCTGTCGGAAAACGCCGAAGGCAACCTGAGCGATGAGCAGGTCAAGTTCGCCGATTCGATCTACTCGGCCGGCAATGACCTGCTCAACCTGATCAACGATATTCTCGACATCGCCAAGGTCGAGGCCGGCAAGCTTGAGGTGCGGCCCGAGAGCACCCAGGTGGAACGCTTGGTCGAGGGCCTGCGCGGTATGTTCGAGCCGTTGGCCGGGCAAAAGGGGCTTACCTTCGAGGTAACGGCCGAGGCGCAGGTACCGGCCACCCTGTTCACGGACCGCCAGCGCCTGGAGCAGATTCTCAAGAACCTGCTGTCCAACGCCATCAAGTTCACCGAGCGTGGCCAGGTCAGCCTGAACATCGGTTACCAGCCCGGCACCGGCATCGTGTTTGCCGTGCGCGATACCGGCATCGGCATTGCCGCCGACCAGCAGCAGGCCATTTTCGGTGCCTTCCACCAGGTCGATGGCACCAGCAACCGCCGTTATGGCGGCACAGGCCTGGGCTTGTCGATTTCCCGGGACCTGGCGCACCTGCTGGGCGGGCAGATCAACGTCGACAGCAGCCCCGGCCAGGGCAGTGTGTTCAGCCTGATTTTGCCCGAGCACTACGAGCGCCTGGCACAAGACGTCGAGCCGTTGAGCCTGCGACCGGCAGTCGATACCTTGCCACCTGCGCCACAGGTACCGGTGCTGACGGCGCCAAAACACCCGGCGCTGGCATTTGCCGACGACCGCGAGCATGCACCGTTCAGCAACCGCTGCATCCTGGTGATCGAGGACGAGCCGAACTTCGCCCGCATCCTCTTCGACCTGGCCCACGAGCTGGGTTACAGCTGCCTGGTGGCGCAGGGTGCCGACGAAGGGTTCGAGCTGGCCGCCCAGTACATCCCTGATGCGATCCTGCTGGACATGCGCCTGCCCGACCATTCCGGCCTGACCGTGCTGCAGCGCCTGAAGGAGCAGGCCGGCACCCGGCACATTCCGGTGCATATCATTTCCGTCGAAGACCGGGTCGAGGCTGCCATGCACATGGGCGCCGTCGGCTACGCAGTCAAACCCACCAGCCGCGAAGAGCTCAAGGAAGTGTTCGCCCGCCTGGAGGCCAAACTGACCCAGAAGCTCAAGCACATCCTGCTGGTGGAAGACGACGACCTGCAACGCGAGAGCATTGCCCGCCTGATCGGCGACGACGATGTACAGATCACCGCGGTGGCCATGGCCCAGGACGCCCTGGAACTGCTGCGCGAGAACATCTACGACTGCATGATCATCGACCTCAAGCTGCCTGACATGCTCGGTAACGAGCTGCTCAAGCGCATGACCGCCGAGGATATCCGTTCCTTCCCGCCGGTGATCGTGTACACCGGGCGCAACCTGACCCGCGAAGAAGAAGCCGACCTGCTCAAGTATTCGCGTTCGATCATCATCAAGGGCGCGCGCTCGCCGGAGCGCTTGCTGGACGAAGTGACGTTGTTCCTGCACAAGGTCGAGTCGCAGTTGTCCAACGAACGCCAGCGCATGCTCAAGACCGCCCGCAGCCGTGACAAGGTGTTCGAGGGGCGCAAGGTGCTGCTGGTGGACGACGATGTGCGTAATATCTTCGCCCTCACCAGCGCCCTGGAACACAAGGGCGCCATCGTCGAGATCGGCCGTAACGGCCGCGAGGCTATCGAGCGCCTGGAGCAGCATGACGACATCGACCTGGTGTTGATGGACGTGATGATGCCGGAAATGGACGGCTTTGAGGCCACCCGGTTGATCCGCCAGCAACCGCGCTGGCGCAAGCTGCCGATCATCGCCGTTACCGCCAAGGCCATGAAGGATGACCAGCAGCGTTGCCTGCAGGCCGGGGCCAATGATTACCTGGCCAAACCGATCGACCTGGACCGCCTGTTCTCGCTGATCCGTGTATGGTTGCCGCAACTGGAGCGAATTTGACTAGCGAACGTAACACCGACATCGAAATCCGCTTGCTGATCGAGGCCATCTACCTCAAGTACAGCTACGATTTCCGCAACTACTCCGGCGCTTCGATCAAGCGCCGGATCCTGCACGCGCTGCGCCAGTTCGACTGCCTGACGGTATCGGCGCTGCAGGAGCGCGTGCTGCATGACCCCGGCATGTTCATGCAGTTGCTGCAGTACCTGACGATTCCGGTCAGCGAGATGTTCCGCGACCCAGGGCATTTTCTGGCGCTGCGCAACGAAGTGGTGCCGCTGCTGCGCACCTGGCCGTCGATCAAGGTATGGATTGCCGGCTGCAGCACGGGTGAGGAGGTGTATTCCATGGCCATCCTGCTGCGTGAGGAGGGCTTGCTGGAGCGCACCATCATCTACGCCACCGACATCAACCCGCATTCGCTGGACAGGGCCAAGCAGGGCATCTACTCGATGCAGAGCATGCGCGAGTACGCCGAGAACTACCGCATCGCCGGTGGGCGTCGGGACTTTTCCGAGTACTACACGGCGGCCTACGGCAACGCCATCATGGACAGCAGCCTGCGTGACAACGTGACCTTCGCCGACCACAGCCTGGCCACCGACAGCGTGTTTTCCGAGACCCAGCTGGTGTCGTGCCGCAACGTGCTCATCTATTTCAACAAGGCGCTGCAGGACCGCGCCCTGGGCCTGTTCCATGAGTCCTTGTGCCACCGCGGCTTCCTGGTGCTGGGCAGCAAGGAGTCGGTGGACTTCTCCGCCTACAGCGACCACTTCGAGCCACTGGTCAAACCCGAACGGATCTACCGCAAATCATGAACGGTGTGCGTGCGGTGGTGATCGGTGCCTCGGCAGGCGGCGTGACGGCGTTGTTCACGGTGCTGGGCGGGTTGCCGGCAGGCTTCG